>JANQEJ010000245.1 GCA_028278425.1 Planctomycetota bacterium
AAGGCCGTAGCCGGGGACGACGATCACCGTGCGGCTGGCGTCCAGCACGGGCGCGACCTCCTCCGCGGACGAGGACTTCACGCCGGTGTACCCCTCGTCCTTGCCGGCGCTCTCTTCCTCGCCAAAGGTGGCGAAGAGCACGTTCGGGAGCGAGCGGTTCATCGCCTTGCACATGATCTGCGTCAGGATGAGCCCCGACGCTCCGACCAGCGAACCGGCGATGATGAGCAGGTTGTTCTCCAGCACGAAGCCGGTCGCCGCCGCCGCCAGCCCCGAGTAGGAGTTCAGGAGCGAGATCACGACCGGCATGTCCGCGCCGCCGATCGGGACGACGAGCCCGATGCCGAGCATCAGCGCCACCGCGGCGAGGGCGAAGTGCGCGCTTTCGATCTGACCGCCGGTGGCGAAGAACGCCGCCCAGACGAGGAGCCCCAGGCACACGAGCGCGAGGACGACGTTCAGGCCCTGGGAGCCGACCGGTCCAAAGCGGTTCTTCCAGATCTTTCCGGCGAGCTTGCCCCAGGCGATCAGGCTGCCGGAGAGCGTCACCGCGCCGATCAGGACGGAAAGGACCACCGCGACGGCAAAGTCCGCGCCCGCGACGGTCATCCCATCGGCCGAGCCGGCGTACTTCGTCATCTCCGAGAGCGCCACGCACGCCGACGCCGCGCCGCCCATCCCGTTGAAGAAGGCGACGAGCTCCGGCATCGCGGTGAGCTGCACGCGCGCGGCGAGCACCGCGCCGACGCCCGTGCCGAGGACCAGCCCTCCGAGCAGCACCCACCACGAGACGGCGCCGACCAGAAAGAGCGTGACGATGATCGCGACCGCCATGCCGGCCGTCGCGAACGCGTTGCCGGAACGCGCCGTCTTGACGCCGGAGAGCCGCTTGATCCCGAAGATGAAGAGCAGCGCGGCGGCCATGTACAGGAACTGCACGCCGGCGGCCGGAATCGCGAGACCGAGCATGGGCTTAGCTCTTCCCCTTGTCCCGCGCGGGCCCGCGCGTGCCGAACATCTTCAGCATGCGGTCGGTCACCAGGAAGCCGCCGACGACGTTGATCGTCGCCATCGTGATCGCGAGGAAGCCGAACACCTGCCCGAGCGTCGAGTAGCCGGTCCCGGCGCAGTAGAGCGCTCCGACGAGCGTGATGCCGCTGATCGCGTTGGCGCCGGACATCAGCGGCGTGTGGATCGTCGGCGGCACCTTGGTGATCAGCTCGAAGCCCACGAAGATCGCGAGCAGCAGGATCCAGATCCCGACGACGAGGAAGGGGAGTGTGCCTTCGCCGGTCTCTTGAGCCGCTGCCGCCAGAACGGCGATGCTCATGAAGTGACCTCGCCCGCCAGGGCTTCCTTGGTCGGCTCGTGGTGGACCTCGCCGGCGTGCGTCAGGCGGCAACCGGCGAGGACTTCGTCCTCCCAGTCCGGCTCGAGCGCGCCTTCCTCCTTCAGGAAGAGCTTGACCAGCGAGTGGACGTTCTTCGCGAAGAGCTCGCTCGCGTGGAACGGGACCGTCGCGGGCAGGTTCTTGAAGCCGACGATCGTGACCCCCTCGGCCTCGACGACCTTGCCGGCCTCGGAGAGCTCGCAGTTGCCGCCCGACTCGACCGCCATGTCGACGATCACCGCGCCGGGCTGCATCGAGCGGACCATGTCCGCGCTGATCAGGACCGGCGCCTTCCGCCCCGGGACCTGGGCGGTGGTGATGACCAGGTCGGCCTCGGCCACGCGCTTGGCGACTTCCTCCCGCTGGCGCTCGAGGAACTCCGGCGTCGCCTCCTTGGCGTAGCCGCGCTCGTCCTCGAGGTCCTCGCTTCCGGGCACGTCGATGAAACGCGCCCCGAGGCTTTCGACCTGCTCCTTCACCGCCATGCGGACGTCGGTTGCCTCGACCACGCAGCCGAGCCGGCGCGCGGTCGCGATCGCGATCAGCCCGGCGACGCCCGCGCCGAAGACGACCACCTTCGCGGGCGCGACGGTGCCGGCCGCGGTCATCAGGAGCGGGCAGAGCTTCGAGAGGTGCGTGGCTCCGAGAAGGACCGCCTTGTAGCCGCCAACCGTCGCCTGCGACGAGAGCACGTCCATCGACTGCGCGCGGCTGATGCGCGGCAGAAGGTCCAGCGCGAGCGTGGTCACGCCGCGCTCGCGCAACGTCGAAACGGCGGCGAGGTTCTGCGACGGGAGGATCGTGCTGACGAGCAGCGCGCCCTCCTTCATCAGCCCGGCCTCGGCCTCCGACGGCGGCTGGACCTTGAGCACGAGGTCGGCCCCGCCCCACGCGGCCTGCTCGCCCTGGGACGCCACGATGCTCGCGCCCGCTTGCTCGAAGGATGCGTCCGGCATCCTCGCTTCCGCGCCGGCGGCGGCCTCGACCTGCACGCTCAAGCCCGCCTTGACGAGGCGCTTCACGGTGTCCGGAGTGGCGGCAACCCGGGTTTCCCCGGGCAGCGTCTCCTTGGGGATGAAGACGGTAGGCATCTCTTTGGGGTCGAAGGAGCCGAGAATTAGCGCGAGAGTCTATCAGGGACCTTAAGCGCCGAACAGGGCGTCGCTCTCGCCGGACCACGCGGCGTAGCGATAGAGCGGGACGAGCCGCTCCACCTCGTCCAGGAGCGCGTCCGCCGCGCCCTCCTCCAGCGCGGCGCCCCGCGCTCCGGGCGGCGCGGGGAAGCGCCGCTCGACGGCGAGACCGTGCTCGCCCGGCGTCCAGCTCGCGAGGTATTCCTCGAGGCTTTCGGTCGAAAGCTCGCCGCAACGCCACTCGCCCTTCCAGTCGTGCAGCTTCAGGAAGTAACCGGAGAGCTCGTTCAGGATTCCGCGCCAGTCTGCGACTCCGTCCCGCTGAACGCGCTTCTTCAGGTTCTCGCCGTCGTACCAGGCGTCCGGGTGGATCCGGAAGCTCACCTCGAGCGCGTCCGCCTCGATCGCCAGGCAGAGGTAGGCGTTGCGGTAGGCGGAGTCGAGGTCCTTGGCGAGCTCCGGCCCGAGCACCGACTTCAGCTTGCGCTTGTCGGCCTTGGAGCGGGTCAGATACGCCCAGAGCCGTCGCACGCGCATCCCGTTGAAGGTGCTCGGGTGGTGCAGGCTCGTCCGGCACTCCAGGGACGGGCCGTTCGACGTCGCAATTCGCTCCGCCGCCTCCTTGCCCAGGGCCAGCAGCTTTCGCCGCGCGAGGAGGCGCCGGTCGTTGTACTGTGGGTCGCCCGCGAGCCCGCTGGAGAGGCCGTGAAAGTCCCCTTCCTCGAAGAGGACGCGCCCCGCCGCCGGGCGAGGCTCGCGGGCGGGGGATCCCTTTTCCACGGCTCCATTGTGGCCGGGGGAAACCACCCGAGGCCAGTAGAATAGGGTCCTAGGGGTCTCCGACTTCCCATGCGCTTCTCTCACTTCGAATTCGACCCCGAGAACGACCGTCTCGGAGAAGGCCCGCAGAGCGAGGTCTTTCGCGCGACCGACATGCGCCTCGGGCGGACCGTCGCGCTGAAGATCCTGCGGCCGCACATCGAGTTCGATCCGTCGGCGAAAGAGCGTTTCGAGCGCGAGGCGAAGCACACGAGCAACCTCGCCCACCCGAACATCGCGACGATCTACGACTACGGCCAGGACCGCGGCACCTCGTACATCGTGATGGAGTTCCTCGCCGGCCGCACGCTCGACCGGATCATCAAGGACCGTCCGCTCGGCTACGAAGAAGGGCTGCGCATCGCTCTGCAAGTCACCTCGGCGCTCGGGCTCGTACACGAGCGCGGCTTGATCCACCGCGACCTGAAGCCCGCCAACATCATGGTGGCGAGCGACGGCAACGTGAAGCTGCTCGACTTCGGCATCTGCCGCAGCACCGGCGAATCGAGCATCACGCAGGACGGCATGCTGGTCGGCACCGTGCTCTACATGTCGCCCGAGCAGGTGCTCGGGGACGAGCTGGACGTGCGGACCGACGTGTTCGCCCTCGGCGCGGTGTTCTATCACGCGTTCACCGGCGAGCTCGCCTTCCCCGGGCGGTCGTTCCCCGAGGTCTGCATGTCGATCCTCGAGTCGGCGCCGCGCGATCCGCGCGAGATCCGCACCGGCCTCCCCGAAGCGCTCGGCGAGTTCCTGCTCACGTGCCTCGCGCGCGCACCGGAGGACCGCTACCGCGACGGCAACGAGGCCCACGGGCGGCTCCTCGCCGTCGCCGAGGGCATGATGGTCCAGGCCGCGCCGAAGACCACCGCGACGATCCGCGGGACCGTCCTGATCCCGCCGATCGAAACCCCGGCGGGAGCCGAGAGCGCGGGAGCGTTCGCGGGGGGCGTCCGCAAGGACCTGTCGTCGGAGCTCGCGCGCTCGACCGAGCTCGAGATCTCGCTCCTCGAGACGTCCGAGGTCCCCGCGGAGGTCAGGAACGCGTTCTTCATCGTGCGCGGCAAGCTCGACCTGCGCGGGGACGACGCGACGATCGACTACACGCTGGAGCAGGTGAACCCCAACGGCGAGAACGGGCGCGTGCAGATCCTGTCCGATCGCATCGAGCACACCGACCACGACGAGTGGGGTCTCCAGAGCAAGCTGGTCGGCTCGCTCGTCCGTTCGGTGCGCAAGAAGCTCTCCGAGGTCTCGATCAACGTGCTCGAGACGGAGTCGCGCGACACCGCGCGCGCCGAGAACCTGAGCCGCCGGGCGCACGAGATCCTGCACCGCGGGACGTCGCGCCACCTGATGTCGGCGATCAGCACGTTCCGCCGCGCGCTCGACGCCGACCGCGCCTTCGCGCTCGCCCACGCCGGGATGGCCGAGGCGCTGGTGCGGAAGTTCCTCTACTGGGACGGCGACCGCTCCTTCCTGCGCGAGGCCCGCGAGGCGGCCCAGCACGCGCTCGCCATCGACCCGAAGTGCGCCGAGGCGCACACGTCGCTCGGCTTCGCGTTCGCGCTCACCGGCAACTCGGCCGAAGCCCAACGCGAGTACCAGGTCGCGATCGAGATCGACCACGAGGAGTGGCTCGCCCACCGGCTGCTCGGCGGGCTCTTCGGCCGGCTGGGCAACTTCCAGGGGGCGTCACCGCTCCTCCAGCGCGCGATCGCGCTGCGGCCGACGCACATCGGGTCGTACGACCACCTGTACAGCGTCCTCTGCCGGCTCGATCGCTACCAGGAGGCGATTGAGCTCGCCGACCGCGGCTTTTCGATCGCGCGCCGCCACCTGCGCGAGGTCGAGGACGACCAGGAGGCGCGGCTGCACCTCGCGCTCCTGCTCGCGCGCGTGGGCCTCAAGGACGAGGCCACCGCCGAGGTCGCGAAGGCCCGTGAGCTCGCGCCCCGCGACGCGTTCACCTGGTTCCATTCCGGATGCGTCGAGGCGCTCCTCGGCGAGGTCGAAGCGTCGCTCAAGGCGCTGAAGGAAGCGCAGGTCCGCGGCTACTACCTGCAGAGCGAGCTGCTGCGGAACTCGGACCTCGACATCCTGCGCGGGCGGCCGGAGTTTCAGCAGCTTCTCGGCTAGCGGCCTACCGGAGGAACTCGGCTTTGCCGCAGTTCTGGCAGACGTAGACGTCGAACTCCTCGATCTGGATGAGCGAGTGGTGCGCGGCGTGCCGGCCACTCGGTCCCTCGTGGAAGGCCTTCCGGCCGATGAACGGCATGCGGCTCTGACAGCAGGGACGCTCCAGCGGTTCGGGATGGTCGGACATGGGGGTGAGGTTTTTGTCGAGAAGAACTGCAACCGTCCGCGGCAGGCTCCGGTCGTGGGAAGGAAGGGCCGCCCCAAAACTCCCCGAGGTGGGTGGGGGTTAGGGATGGATGGCGGTCGACGATCCTTAGCCACGCCCGCCTCCCCGCTGTCCTCGTCCCCCACCGCGATCTACAATGCCGGGCTCGCCCGACCGGGCCGAACTCCCCATGGACCCCTCCCTCATCGTCCTCGACACCGAGACCGCCACCCTCCGCGGGGCGCCCCACCTCGTCGAGCTGGCCGCCGTCCGGGTGGCGGCAGGCGAGGCCGGGGACCACTTCCGCTCGCTCGTCCGGCCGCAGGTGCCGATCGAGCCGGGGGCCACCGAGGTCCACGGTCTCGTGGACGACGACGTGCGCGACGCCCCCGAGGCGGCGGAGGCGCTCGAGCGCTTCCGCGACTGGGTCGGCGACGCATGGATGATCGCGCACAACGCGCGCGCCGACGCGCACGTGCTCGGGTTCGAGTTCGCGCGGACGCGTCTCGAACCGCCGCCGGGGGCGCTCTTGGATTCGCTGGCGCTGGCGAAGCAGGCGCTGCCCGAGGCGCCCGACCACAAGCTCGCCACCTTGGCCGCGCACCTCGGCATCGAGGTCGGCGCGTCCCATCGGGCGCTCGACGACGCCGTGGCGTGCTGGCAGGTCGTCGAGGCCTGCGTCGAACGGCTCGGCGGATGGGACGAGGTGACGCCGGCAAGGCTCCTCGATCGCTGCGGCATCCCCGTCCGCATCGCGACGGCGGGGCCGAAGCTACCGCGGAGGCAGCAGAACCGCGTGCTCGCGCTGGATCGCGCCACGCGCCGCGGGGAGGAGGTGACGCTGCACTACCGGCGCGAGGGCGGCGCGCACGACGCTCCCGCGCGCCTTCCGGTCGTTCCGCGACTGGTCTACGAGATGAACGATCACGGCTACCTCGAGGGCGAGTGCGTCCAGTCCGGCACGCTCAAGACCTACCGCATCGACCGGATGCAGAAGATCGAGACTCCGTGACCGAGCGCGACGTCCGCAACCTGGCCATCGTGGCGCACGTCGACCACGGCAAGACCACGCTGGTCGACTCGATGTTCCGCTTCGCGGGCACGTTTCGCTCCAACCAGGACGTGGCCGAGCGCGTGCTCGACTCCGACGCGCAGGAGCGGGAGCGCGGCATCACGATCCTGGCCAAGAACACGGCGATCGACTTTCGAGGCGTGCGCATCAACATCGTCGACACGCCGGGACACGCCGACTTCGGCGGGCAGGTCGAGCGCACGCTTCTGATGGCCGACGCCGTGCTGCTCCTCGTCGACGCGCACGAGGGGCCCATGCCGCAGACGCGCTTCGTCCTCAAGAAGGCGTTCGAGCACGGGCTGCGCGCGCTCGTCATGATCAACAAGGTCGACCGGCCGGACCAGCGGGCGCACCAGGTGCTCGACGAGGTGTTCGACCTCTTCGTCGAGCTTGGCGCGCACGACGAGCAGCTCGACTTTCCGGTGGTCTACGGCTCCGGGCGGGACGGGTGGGTCGCGACGGATCCGGACGAGCGCGGCGGCGACGTGAAGCCGCTCTTCGAGATGATCCTGCGCGAGGTTCCGGCGCCGCCCCGCGACGACGCGGGCCCGCTGCAGTTCCAGGCGGCGACGCTCGACCACGACGACTTCGTCGGCCGCGTCGGCGTCGGGCGCGTGTTCCGCGGCGTGCTGCGGCGCGGCGAGCGCGTCGCGCTGTGCCATCCGGACCGAGAGAGCAGCCCCGGCGTGCTCGTGAAGACGCTCTACCGCTACGAGGGACTCGCCCGCACGCCGGTCGAGGAGGTGCGCGCCGGCGACATCGCCGTCGTCGCCGGCATCGACGAGCTCTCGATCGGCGACACGCTCTCCCCGCTCGACGCGCCCGACCCGCGACCGGCGATCCGGGTCGACGAGCCGACGATCTCGATGGTCTTCCACGTCAACGACTCGCCCTTCTCGGGTCGCGAGGGGCGGTACGTGACGAGCCGCCACATCCTCGCGCGGCTCGAGCGATCCGCGCTGCGGGACGTCGCGCTCGAGGTCGTGCCGACGGGCACGGCGGACGCCTACGAGGTCAAGGGCCGCGGCGTGATGCACCTCGGCGTGCTCGTCGAGAACATGCGCCGCGAGGGGTACGAGTTCGCCGTCGGCAAGCCGCACGTGATCACGAAGGAGGTGGACGGCGTACGCTGCGAGCCGTACGAGCGCGCCAGCGTCGAGGTCCCGCCCGACGCGTCCGGTCGCATCATCGACTACCTCGGCCGGCGCCGGGGCGAGATGCTCCAGATGGAGCCGATCGGTCCCAACCAGACCAAGATCGAGTTCTCGATCCCCGCGCGCGGACTGATCGGCGCGCGCACGGCGTTGCTCACGCTCAGCCAGGGCGAGGCGATCCTCTCGCACGTCTTCCACGAATGGCGTCGCGACGGCGGCCGCATCCCGCGGCGCACCTGCGGCGTCCTCGTCGCCGACCGCGCCGGCCCCACGGTGCCCTACGCCCTCGCCGGCCTCGCGGACCGCGGCGACTTCTTCGTCGGCCCCGGCGAAGAGGTCTACAGCGGCATGATCGTCGGCGAGAACAACAAGGACAACGACCTCCCGGTCAACGTCTGCCGCACGAAGAAGCTGACCAACATGCGCGCCGCCGGACGGGACGACAACGTCAACCTCGCTCCGCCGCGTCTCATGTCGCTCGAGCAGGCGCTCGAGTACATCGAGGAGGACGAGCTGCTCGAGGTGACGCCGGAGAGCCTGCGCCTGCGCAAGCGCGTCCTCGACGCGGACCAGCGCAAGAAGATGGCGCGGGCTTCGCGCTGACGTACGGTGCCGTACGTCAGCGTGAAGCGCTCAGCGATTCGAGCGCCGCGTCTTCCGCCGCGTAGTCGAGCTCTTCCCGCTCCCCGGGATTCCGGCGGTCCCACGCGATGGTGCGGCGAATCCCCTCGTCGAGCGACACCGCTTCCTCGTAGCCGAGCTCGACCCGGATGCGGCTCGTCTCCGTCGCGACGTGGCATTCCCAGTCCCGGTCCTTCCGCAGTGCCTCGGGCAGGAGTTCCCGAGGCGTCGGGACGACCTCGCCGTTCCACCGGCGGACGCGCCCGATGCGGCGCACCCACTCGGCCTCCGTCTCCGCGCGCTCTTCGCCGACGTTGTACACGCGTCCGCGCGCGCGCTCGTCGGTGGCGGCGATTGCGATGGCGTTCGCGACGTTCTCCACGTAGCCGCGGCTCCAGCGCCAGGCCGCCCGGCCCTCGTCCAACAGGATGGCGGCGCGCCCGTCGTCCATGCGCCGCAGGTAGGGCGCGAGTCGCCGCGACGGGTCGCCCGGACCGTGCACCGCCGGAAGGCGGAGCACCGTCGCCCCGAGCGTGGGGCTCTCGCGATACGCGCGCTCGACCGGGATCTTGTCGTAGCCGTACCGGCGGTCGTCCGGACCGTCGGCGAGGTCGCGGTAGGGATGGAGCTCCTCGCGCAACGGCGCTTCCTCGGTCAACGGAGTCGGGTCCGGCGGTCCGGAGCCCGCGCCGCGCAGCCGTTCGTAGTTCCGGTAGACGTCCATGCTGCTGACGACGACCGCGCGACCCGCGACACCTTCGAGGACTCTCGCCGCGCGCACCGCGTCCTCTTCGGTGTAAGCGATCATGTCGATCGCGACGTCGGGCGCGAACGCGGCGAACTCCGCGGCGTGATCCTCGATTGCGCGCCGGTCGCCGACGAGCACGCTCGCCGCCGGCGGCGGCTTTCCACCGCTCTGCGCGCGGTGGAAGACCAGAACCTCGTGCCCGTTTCCCAACGCACGGCGCACGACGTGGGAGCCGATGAACCCGCTCCCGCCCAGGACAAGGATGCGCATGGGCTGACCCTCCGCCGCCAGCATAACCACGCAAGAGCCCGCCCCGGGAGGGTGGAAAATTACTCCACCCCGCGGATTCCCGATCGCGGGTAAAGTCGTTGGCTAAACTCCCGTCCCCCCACCCCCCAAGGATGATGCATATCCACCCTTTCGCGGCAGCGGCCGCGGCGCTGGTCGCCCTCCCCGTGTGCTCCTTCGCGCAGGCGACGTCGGGACAGAACCCGCTGCACTCCAACCGCCAGACGCCCGGCGGTACCGGCGCGGTGAACAAGCTGACGAGTTTCGCCTTCCAGAGCACCGTGCTCGACGCGGCCCCCGCCAACCTGGGCTGGGCGCTCGCCGAGGACATCGATAACGACGGCGACACGGACGTCATCTCCGGCGGCGGCAACCACCTCCTGATCTGGAAGAACCAGGGGGGCGGGACGTGGGCCGGAACGGACAACCTGGACTCGACGAGCTCCATGGGCGCGAACGGCGCGGTGATCTACGACGTCAACGGGGACGGTTTCGACGACGTCGTCTCGTCGAAGCGGGGCGACGACCACGGCTGGTGGGAGCACCCGGGCGATCCGATCAAGGTGCCGTGGCAGTTCCACAAGTTCCACGACGTCACCGACTCCTACATGCACGACATCCTCGTCGCCGACCTCGACAGCGACGGCGTGGCGGAGGAGTTCATCACCAACGTGGACGTCGGCGATTCCTATTGGAACGCGCACATCAAGCTGCTCTGGTTCCGGCCGGGCCCGGATCCGACGGCGCTGTGGCAGAGCCACGTCATCGAAGACGGCCCGGACGGCAACGGGCGCTACGAGGGCCCGCCCCACGGACACTCCGGCATGGACGTCGGCGACATCACCGGCGACGGGAACCCGGACCTGGCCTTCAGCAACGGCTGGTACGAGTCGCAGGGCAACCCGACCCTCCCGTGGACCTGGCGCGAGACCACGACGCTCTACGGCGTGTCGAACACGCTCCTGCGCGACATGGACAAGGACGGCGACCTCGACATGGTGATGGCGGCGGGCCACCACGGCTTCGGGATCTACTGGTACGAGAACGACAACCCGTACGGCGCCTGGAACGAGCACTCCATCGATCCCGGCGTCGAGCACCCCGAAGGGCTCCAGGTGCTGGACCTGGACGCGGACGGACACCTCGAGATCGTCGGCGTGGAGCTCTTCTTCGACCAGTGGACCCAGCCGGTCCACAACGTCTTCGCCTACGAGTACCAGACGAAGCTCGGCGCCTGGGCCAAGCAGACGGTGCTGCCCACCACGCACGACAACCACCTGATCCAGGCGGTGGACCTGAACGGCGACTGCAAGCTCGACCTCTTGAGCCAGACGGCCGGCGACACGTGGGTGAGCATCCACGTCAACGCGACGCCCGGCGACTGCGAGTAGCTCAGGGTCGGATGGTATTCACCTCGCCCGGCACGAGGTTGATCGCAACGCGCTCCACTTCTTCGGCGCCGAGGTAGAGGACGAGCGAACGCGCGCTCGAGCTCGCGGACACGACGGCGGAGCGCCCGTCGACGAGCGGCATCGAGGTGAGCGCGGTGATCGACCCGCCGCGGATCGAATAGACGTCCAGGCCGTCGCCGTTCGCGTCCTCGAAGGCGAAGCCGTCCGCCCGGTCCTTCGGGCTGTCGAGCTCGATCTGGAGCTGGCAGCGAACGTCGACGACGACTTCGAGCGCGGACGGAGCCGACGCGTCCGCCAGCTCGAAGTAGTGCGGCATGACCGTCTCGCCGGAAATGCTGAGAACCGTCTCGCCGCGCGGCACGTCCTCGAAGGCGAAGGCGCCGTTCGCGTCGGTGGTCACGCTGTCCCCCATCCGCTGGACGCCCGCCAGGACGCGGCCGCCCAACACGCGGGCGGTCGAGCTGTGCACCGGGAGCCGGAGCGTGACCCGCGCGTCCTCGACGGGAACGCCGCCTTCGGTCACGAGCCGGCCGGCCACCCGGCGGTAGACGCTCGGCGCGGGGAGCTCGATCCACGCGTCGCTCTCGCCCGCGGCGATCGGATCGCTCTCCTCGATCTGGAGCAGGTCGGGGTCCATCAACTTCAGGCGGTAGGCGCGATCCTCCAAACCCTGGAGCTCGAAGCGTCCCTCGCCGTCGGTGGCCACCCAGTTCCAGAACGCCGTCGCCGGCCCCGTGGTGTGCCACTGGTCCCAGAAGTTGTCGCCGTCCTCGTCGGGGAGGAACGCCGCGGAGGCCACCGCTTCCGCCGGCACGTCGGCGCCGGCCATCAGTCCCTCGAGCGGCGCGGGCATCATGCCGATCGTGCCGAACGGCGTGGGGTCGGCCAGCCATATCTGCACGCCGCTCTTGGGGTTGCCGTCCGCGTCGACGACGACGCCGGCGATCGACCGCGCGGCCCCGCCGAGCTCGAGCACGACGAACTCGGGCCAGCCCGCGAGCGCGTCGTCGCTCTCGAACGGCCGCCGCTTGCGCGCGGGCAGGAAGCCCGCCTTGACGGCCAGCATCTCCTCCGCGGTGACGGCGCGCCGAAGCGAGAGCTCGAAGCCGCCGTCGTCGTCGGTCACGGCCGACGTGAGGCCGAGCGCAACGCGCGCCTCCGGCACCGGGTCCCCCGCCGGGTCGACGACCTTCCCGCGCACGACGCCCTGGAGCGGAGCGCTTGGCCGCGACAGCACGAAGCGCACGTCGTTGTCGGAGAACTCCGGCACCGGCACGCTGGCGGGCTCGTAGCCCTCGAGGATCGCGCCCAGGTCGGCGTCGGACACCAGCGGAATCGAGCCGAGCTCGAACCAACCTTCCGCGTTCGAGCGCGCGGTCCAGCGTTGCGTCCGCGTCGCCTCGAGCACGTCGGTGAAGCGCGCTTCGAAGCCCCTGGGGAGCAAAAGCTCGATCATCGCGTTCGCCAGCGCGCGGCCGTCCTCACCCACGACCCGGCCGGCGACGTCGATGCGCGGAGCGATGACGACGACGGGGTCGAAGCGCGCCTGCGGGTCGAAGAGACCGCTGCGCACCGTGATCCAAAGATCCTCGTCGTCGACCAGCTCCGCGCTGGGAGCGGTGCTCTCGAACTCGAACCAGCCCGCCGCGCCGCTGGTCGCGAGCGTGTCGCTCCCGTTCGCCGCGCGCAGCTTCACTCCGGGCACCGGCTCTCCCTCCGCGTTCAGCACGCGGCCGCGGATGACGCGCGGCGCCGCCGGATCGGGCGCGGCGGCGGCGGGTTCGGCCGCGGGCCGAACGGACGGAGCTCCACCGGCGAGCTCGCGCCGCGCCGGCGAAGCCTCCGGCTCACCGAACGTCGGTTCGTCGACCGCGCGCGGCTGCGCCGGAGCCGCGGGCGCGCTCGCCACCGCTCCGCTCGGTCGGGTGGGTTCGGCGGAGGATCCGCCCTGAACGAGCACGACCGCGACGGTGCCGGCGACCGCCAGCCCGATCGCGCAGACCGCTAGCTTGGTGTTCACGAGAATGCCTCCGAGGGTTCCCGCGGCAACGCCCGACGGACGCTCCGCGAAGCCGACCAGGAGGCCCAACCACGCGCGGCGGTCCTCCCGGTGTTCGTGTTCCAGCCGCTCGCGCAACCGCTGAAGGCCCCGGGTCAGGCGGCTGTTCACGGTCGCCACGGGAACGCCGAGGCGACGCGCGATTTCGCGCTGTGGAAGCTCCTCGAAGAAACGGAGGAGCACGGCGGTGCGGTAGGGCTCGCTCAGCTCGAGCACCGCACCGACGAGCTCGCGTTGGATCGCGACGCGCTCGACGAGTTGATTCGTTCCCGGGAGGGCCTCGTCCGCCGCCGCGCCCGTCTCGCGCGCACGGCGCCGTCCGTCGCCGCGCGCGTTCTGGCGCGCGAGGTTGCGCACGACCGTGGCGAGCCAGCGCCGCGGATCGAGACCGGCCCGCGGCGGGCGTTCGAGCGCGACGACGCACGCGTCCTGCGACAGATCCTCGGCGAGCTGCACGTCCGCGACGAGGTGGCGGGCGAGCTTGCGCACCCAGCTTGCGTGGGCGAGCAGCGCTTCCGATTCGAGAGGTTCCGTGGTGCCTTGCATGACGGGCACCCTTCCCCATGCCGCGGTGGTTAGATCCAACGCAGCCATTCTCGTTTCCCTCCCCGGTCTGGCTAGACCGGATCCGCGCGCGTCGGTGTTGAAGAACTCACCGCCCGGGTCCCGTCGCGGGGAAATGGCCGAGATCCGGATCCGGCGCCCCTGAACCTCCCAATCCCAGGTTCGGGACGTCTCGGGCGAAAGGAACGCCGCCCACGGGCCTCTCCGCGGAGGTTCGGAATCGGGACGCGAGGCGTTTCGCTTTTTGGACGTCGTCCCACGCGTGGAGCCCGATCCAGGCGGTGCGCCATGCGCTCATGTTCTGACGCGGAACGCGCGAAGTGCGAATTCGGGTGAGGGCGAACCTCACGCCTCCAGCTCAGGAGGTCACGAAAGGAACCGCCCATGACAATCAAGTTCATTTCCCTTTTCTTCGTGCTGCTCACGCTGAGCGGCGGTCGCTCCAGCGACGTCGTCTACGAGACCGAGTCGAACAACCATCTCCCGACGGCAGACCACGTCGGTTTCCTGCAGTCGCGGCAGGAGCTCAAGGTGGCCGGCGAGATCCACCACCCGTTCGACGTCGACTCGTTCCGCTTCGACGTGCGCGGCCCCGTCGTGATCGACATTACCGTTCTGACCTCGGGCAGCTCGCTTCCGCTCGGCGGGCCCGGTTCGGGCTCGAGCCTCGGAGGCTTCCTGCCGCTGATCTACGTCTTCGATGCGCAGGGCAGGCTTCTCTTCTGGCACCAGGCCACGCTTCCGAACCTCAAGATCACCGGCCTGCCCATCCCGCCCGGCCACGGCTCGTTCACGTTACAGTTGATCGCTGGATTCGGGAGGCCGGACGTTTACACACTGAAGGTGGGCGCGAAGTAGAACGGTTCGCTTCGCGGTAACCGAAGCGGCCGCGCTGGCGCGTCGCAACCGACGCCACAAGGCCGGGAAGAAGCCTTCACCGCGAACTCCTGCGCGAGCGAGACGGATCGGGTATGGTCTGCCCTCCGCAATGGCTTGCCTTGCGGGCCTGTACGGCTCGCATCTTGCTCTCGTTCAGGAGAATACGCGATGACCGAGTTCTTCCCGCTCCAGTCCATCACGAATGACGTAGCCACCCTGACCTTCCAGCAGGATTCCGTATACGGGCTCCGCTACGTCACCATCGACCAAGCTGCTCCGGGTACCGCGGAGGACGCGCCCGGCACACCCGCGAGCATGTCTCTCGCGGCCACGAACCCATGGAAGGTGACGCTGCGCGATACCTCCGTCACGTCGCCCCCCTCAGACGGATCGGACGGGCTGTGTCACATCTCGACGAGCGACCTCCCCAATCCCCTGCCGGACTCCGTCACGCTCAGCGGCCCCCCGTCGAATCCCAACGCGTTCGAGGCCGTCTGGAACGTAACGAACTGGACCAAGCCGGGCACGTCGTTCCCCAACGACGAGTTCCAGGTCATCCTTCGCGGCAGAATGGCCGGCTCGGACCAGTTCTGCACGTTCGAGCTCGAAGCGACGGTCACCGAAGCGTCGCCCAGAACTTCGATCTATCGCATGGAGCTTCGGACCAGCGTTCAGTCGCCCGGGACGCCGCCGACGGAGATCCTCGCGGCGCCCTGGTATCTGGGCGTGCTCATCGCCAATCCGATGGAGAGCGCGATCGTCAGCGTCGTGGGTTTGGCGGCCGACGTCCGCCTCAGTGACCCGGACGACGGAGGCGGCGTTCCGACGCATCCCGGCGCTCTGAGCATGCAGTGGATGGCGTACTACGACGACGCGGATTCCGACGAGAACCTCTTCTTCTGGGGGACGCGCGACGTCGAACACCACATCAAGCCGTACATCGTCTACCAGGAGGCGGAGAACCAGGGGCTGTGCTTCGGCGCCCAGTATTACCCGCCCGAGAACCTCACGACGACGGGCCCGGTGAGCATCCCGTTCCCCGTGATCGTCGCGGCCATCAAGGGACGCTGGTACGAGGCGACCCAGTTCTACCGCTCGTGGGCGCTGGCGCAGTCGTGGGTGCCGACGGAGACGGCAGCCACGGACGTGGACTACTCCAACGCGGTTCGCACCGCCGACGCGCTCAGCGCGGTGGCGCCCGCGAGTTGCACTCCTCCGCCCGGGTTCCCGCCCACGATCGATTCCAGTGGACCGCTGGATCTGTTTGGCGTCGGCGAATACAAGCTGGGAAACCTCAAGGAGAAGCCGATCAACATCGGCAAGCAATACGCGACCTTCGCGCACTGGACGCCCAAGTGGACGGAGTTCCAGTCGTTCTTCTTCCCCGACAAGGTCTCCCCCCCGGCGAAGATCCTCGGCCGCCCCTGGTTCTGGGACTTCAACTCGTTCGAGGCGAAGATCGGCGAGTGGTTCCCCATGCGCACCGAATTCATCCAAGGCGCGCCAAGGGGGGAGCCCGGACTCGTCTGGGGGCCCTACTTCCACCCCTCCGCCTACGACGAGAAGATGGATGACTACGAGTCGAAGGAGAAGGCGGTCGACGAATTCGGCTACCCGCCCATCACGTCGATCCGCAGGATCCCCAAGTACAAGGACTGCGAGGTCGACACCAAGCTCATTTGGGTGTCTCATCCGCTCTGCTACGGAACGGGCTCGCCGGCTGCCTATGCCGGTCAGGTGCTCTCGCAGTTCCTCAAGGAGTTCCATGGCGCCTCTCCGCCGTCGACGGGCACCGACCCGGCCGGTCTCTACCTGGACGAGTTCCACGTCCGCAACCACATCTGTTTCGACCCCGCGCACAAGGACTTGCAGAACGGCCATGCGCCCGGCGGCGGTAACTACTTCGTGGATGGCAAGCGGCAGTTCCTCGCGGGCATCAAGGCGGCGCTGAAGAACTTCAACGCGGACGCGTTCCTCTGGATCGAGGGAGTCTCGGAACCCTTCCTCCCCTACGTGGAGATCTGCAACCTCGCCTATGGATCCGTCGGCAACGTGCAGGTCGACGGCGCCGAGGTGGTTCGAGTCCCGCTGTTCCAGACCGTCTACAACGAGTATCTCCGCTTCGCGAGCACCGTGACCGTCAACGTCCCCGGGTCGTTTCCGGGCCTGAACGACAGCGTCTTCATGCTCACGGCGCGAGCGGCGTTCGCGCGGCAGGTCTTCGAAGCGGGCGAGCTCTCGCTGGGCGCGCTCCTGACGCCGGACTCGCTCGACACGGTCATGTCGGAGAGCTCCTCGTTCGCCGAGACCCTGGTGATGTTGAAGCAGTACGTGGGCACCCTGCAGCAACAGGACGCCGTCGATCTGATCCGCTTCGGACAGCGGCTGCGCGAGCCGGAGTCGGACGTCGCATCCGTGAGCTTTCCCGGCTTCGGCAAGACCAAGTCCCCGCTATCCGGCCCGAAGAGCGGGCTCGGTGCCACAGAATCGGTACCCGTGGTCTACCAGTCCGCCTATGGCGAGTACGGAGACAGGGTGGCGCTGCTCTTCGTCAACTGGACGGCGAAGGAGGACGAGGGTCTCATCCGCGAAGCCGGGTCGCTGCCGATCGCGAAACGCTCCGGACCGCCCCCGACCGCCGGCGTTCCCGACCTGGGGCCGCAAGAGCTCACGGTGACGCTGGACCTGGGCAAGTGGGGCTTCCCATGGGGTAACTACAACCTCATCGAGCCGGACGGTTCCGTTATCCCCCTCGACTACACCCTCGGAGATCTGATCGATCACCCGGTCGTCGTCCCCGAACGCTCGGCGCAGCTCTACGTGATCGAGCCCGCGTCGTCGCCGCTCTTGAAACCGGAGCCGGAACGGCACCGCCACGCGCATCCCTCACATGGCGCCGACGCGAAGCGGCGCGCCGGTCGAAGGAAGCGCTGACCGCAGCGCGCGTCCGACCCTCGGTCCGCCCTAACGCCGAATCGGAACCGTCAGGCCCGCCGTCATCGCGACGCCGGCGGCTCCCGCGCCGGGGTCGACGACGAGGGCCTGCGCGTACAGGTCGAGGTCGTTCAGCGCCGGATCGCTCGGGATCGGCGTCGGCGACGTGGCCTCTCCGGCGCCGGAGGTGAGCAAGGCCTTCGCGAAGACCTGCGTCGCGGGATCGATCCAGATCGTCCCGCCGAGGAGCGTGAGGCCCGGGCTCGGGAGCAGGCTCGCGGCCAGGAACGCGGGCGCGTCGGGCAGGGCCTGGGTGATCTCGAACGCGAAATCGGGATTGCCCAGGTACGGGAAGCCGCCGGAGCTCCCGAGGATCGGCTCCACCCCGCCGGTGCCCGGTTTGCCGGTGCCGTACGGAGTCGGCAGAGCTCCCGTGCGCACGACGAGGGCCATCGACACGGAACCGTTGACCACCACGTCGGGGACCACCGCGAGCGTTCCGGTCGGGTCGATCGCGCCGCCGACCGCGGGCGGCAACCCGGCGTTGAAGATCGAGAGCGCGCCGTCGGCGGAGACGCTGAAGGTCCCGAGGCCGACGGTGGGAGCGACGACGCCTTCGGAGGGGCTCTCGCAGACCTCGACGCCGGTCAGGGTGAAGCTCGAAGTCAGCGTCGTGACGTCCAGCTCGGCGAGCTCCGAGCAGAACTCCGGCAGGTCGACTTCCGCGCCGAACCGCGCCGCGAGAGTCCCCCGCGACCACGCTCCGCCGAACAGGTCGTCCCCGCCCGCGGTCGCGACCGGCACGCCGACGAAGAGAGCCACGTCCTGGCCCGAGGCGTCGACGAGGAAGAACACGCCGCCGTCCGAAGAGACCGTGCCCTTCATGCCGCCCAGCGCGAGGAGACCGTTGGGCGCCACGGAGTATCCGCCGGAGAAGGCGGGGTTCTGAACCGTCGTGGTCCCGTCCGCGGCGACGGACTTGCTCAGGAAGTCGACGTCGACCGCGCCCGCGCCGTCGAAGGTCATCGTGCCGTTCCAGACGTCGCCTCGCGTGCCGGTTCCGTCGTTCGTGAAGCCGAGCCGACCGAAGTGGTAGGCGCCGTTCAGGACCGCGGCGTCCAGACCGGACGAGAGCCGGATCGCGATCGAGAGCAGCGGGCCCTGCTCGGCCGAGTCGCCGCTGGCGAAGGCCGCGTCGAGGTCGGGCCGCAGCACGAGGTGCGCTTCGTCCGGCGTGCCGCCGTCGAGCGTGACGCGCCCTTCGCCGTCGGCCGCATAGGTCCCGAAGCCCGCATCCGCCGCGGTGAGCGACGCGCCGGTCTCGCAGACGTTGTGCTCGGTCGCGGAGACCGAGTAGGTGCCGTCCGGGAAGAAGGTCAGGCTCCCGCGCTCCGACGTCACGACGGTGAAGCTGGACGACCCTCCGCAGTTGCTCCCGTGCCGCGCGGAGAGCGAGCCGAAGCCGTAGTTGCCGTCGAGGGCCAGGGCACCCTGCGCGGTGGGGAACGCCAAGGGCACGGCGGGCAGAACGCCCACCAGGACGAAGAAACGCGCTCGTCTGGTCATGTTGCTCGCTGCTGGTTGTGGAGATCCCGGGGGGAGCGCTGGCCCCATCGTAACCCCTGGGGCTACCCCCTAGCGAGCCCCGCCCGGGAGGCCCGGTGGGCGGGCGTCAAAGCAGGCCATTTCTTCGTGGTTGCGCAGGAGGAGGAAGCCGTGCGCCAGGGCGGGCAGGTTGCAGGTCATCCCGTCGATCCCGTCGAAGCGGGCCAGCTCCTCGTAGGTCTCGGGCGTGGCCCGGACCAGGGCCAGCTCGCCGTCCTCGCTCGAGATCACGAGGTGCCCGGCGGTCAGGAGCACCTGGCCGTAGCCGTACCGGCCGCCCTTCCAGAGCCGATTTCCGGTCGCGGCCTCGAGGCACACGAGGCGCCCCTCGTCGAGGCCGTAGACGTGCCCCTCGTGGAGCACCGAGCTGTTGAAGCGGTTCTTCAACCGCGCGTTCTTCCAGACGCGCCGCGCCGTGAAAGTGTCGCCGTCGCGCTCGAGCTCGACGAGCGCGGCGCCGATGCCGTACCCCGCGGAGAGCAGGATCCGCCGCTCGTCGACGAAGACCGGCTGCGAGCAGCTCAGGCCGTAGGTCACCTTCCAGGGGTGGCTCCAGAGGATCGAGCCGGAGCTCGCGTCGAGACCGCAGATTCGCTCCGCCGTGAAGACGACGAGCTGCTCGCGGCCGCACAGCCGCGCGAGCGCCGGCGACGCGTAGGCCATCCGCTCGTCGAAGGCCGACCAGCGCGGCTCGCCCGTGGCGCGTTCGTAGGCGCGCACCGAACGCGCGCCCTGCGCGATGACCACGTCTCCGACGACGAGCGGCGACGACGCGAGGCCGTACTTCAGGTTCTGCGCGCCCTCCTCGGCGAGCACGTCGCGCCGCCAGCGGAGCTCGCCGTTCGACGCGTCGAGGCAGCGGAGCTCGCCGGTCGTCCCGAGGTTGTAGACGCTGCCGTCGGCGTAGACCGGCGTCGCACGCGGCCCTTCGCCGCTCAGGGTCTCGTCGAAACGCGCTGCATAGCCGTGGATCCACACCTCGGCTCCGGTCGCGAGGTCGTAAGCGGTGACCGCCTCGTTCGCGCGCCGCTGCTCGAGCGTGAACGCAAGCCCCTCGGCGACCGTGAACGAGCCGTACCCCGGCCCGACCGGCTGGCGCCAGAGGAGCGGCAAGCCTTCGTCCGGCCAGTCGAGCCGGATCGCGGTCTCGTCGTACACGCCGCGCCGCCCCGGACCGCGGAAGTCGGTCCAGTAGCCCGGTAGCGCCTCGGCGGTCCGCTCCGCCGGCGCGTGGCCCGCGCGGTTCGCCTCGAGCTCGTCGTAGTCGCCGTCGCCGCGCAGATACGCGCGCGCCGTGAACTTGGCCTTGCGCAGGCCGTTGCAACCGCCACTGAGGAAGAACACCAGGCCGACGGCGGCGAGGAAGATCCAGGCGACGTGGAAACGGAGCGATCGGACGCGCATGGGCATCAAAGATAAGGAAGACGTCCGCCCGACCTTGCCGTTAACGAAGGAACACCGTCGGGGAGTGGAATCCGGGGCGCCGAGAGGGGATCCGTTCGACGGACTATCCGGGCCGCGTCGTGGGGGCTCCGTGCTTCCCCGAGTCCATCCCACAGGAGCAGTCGGCCGACGACCGGCCGCGCTCGTGCGAGCCTGCAACTCACGCAGGGATCACAGGTTCGAATCGCTCGCAACAACCCGGTCGATTTTGTGGCTCCAGACGAGGGCGAGAGCGCCTACCATCTCACGCCTAGAGCCGGTGCATTTAGGCTCACCAGGTTTTGAACAAAGTGGAGTTGAAGCCATATGAAGAGTTTCCTCGTCATCTGTTCGATCATCTGCTTCGCCCTGGCGTTCATCACAACGTCACCCGAGGCCGGAGCCAGCCCTAAGGACGGGAACCCTGGCGGGGGGCCGATCGCCTACAAATGCTGCATCGATCCCATTCCTTTCGCTCCGACGCCGGCCGGCTGCGACGGGACGTGCAACTGCTTCATCCTGTCCTGCCCATCCCTGCTGGGCGAGCCGGACTTCGAGTTTGGCAATTGCCACACCTGCACTGCGTCCGACCATCAGTCCAACCCGGCTGCCTGCGACACGTGCACGCCCATCGGGTCGCCGTTGATGACGGTCACTGTGTACGAGTGCACTGGAACCGCTTGTACGGTCTGCGGCGTCAACGGCATCAGGTGCACAATGACGGACTCGGGGCAGACGACACAGGCCAAAGTCAAACAATGCACCGGCGCTGACTGCGAAGCGTAGACCGGATCATGCGTCATGAGCACGGGTCGCATCACCGCGGTAGCAGGGGGATGCGTCGCGGCTCTCGTGCTCCTGTCGGTCGTATGGGTGGCGTTCCATGAGCTTCCCGAGCCAGAGGGCTGGGTAGCGACGCACGGCGAGAAGCAAGACGTGCCACCAGGGCTCCCCGCGACAGAGCTAGCCATCTCCGCCGCAGACGAGCCTGGCCGTGTGACCGTGGCAGCTTCTGGAGGATTGCCCGCGCCGACGCCAAGTCTGGACGGAACCGCGGAACATCAGGCCTCCGGCTTGCCGTTTGCCGGCGCGAACGTGTTGCTGAGCCTCCAACGGCCGGCCGAGGGAAACCTCCTTCAGAAGTCGTTTCTCTTGGGGACAACGGATGCCTCAGGCTGCTTTAGCGTGCGCTTGCCCGACTCGCCGACGTTCGAGACGGCGGTACGTCAGCTTGGGAGTGGCGCAGCGACGATGTTCGTGACGACTCCCGATGCGATGGGCTATGTTCTGATCGAGAGTGTCTCGCTCAGAGAGGGCGGCAAGAACATCAAAGTGGCCGTGGGCCCACTTGCGAGGCTCGAGGCACGCGTACAGACCGCTGATGGACGGGCTCTCGAAACGGCGACCGTGGTGGCGAGGCCGGTGTTCGCTCCCTACGGTTTCGCCGCGGACGTCGTCGACGAGAACGACCTCGGAACTCTCGGCATTCCCGCTCCAACGCCGTTCTTGTCCCGCACCGACGGGAGGGGAAACGCCTCCTTCAGCCTCCCGATTGCTTCACGCTCTCCAAGGGAATACCGCCATCTTGGCAACGAATCGCCGCAACTGACGCTATTCGAGGTTCAGGCATTCGCGACGGGTTACGGTCCGTCAAGGGTCGAGCGGTGCGCTCTAAGCCCGCGTTCACCGACTCGACTCAATCTCAGCCTCGACGCCGCGAGGCATGTGTCGATCTCGGGCTCGGTTGTGGACTCAGCGGGACGCGGCATCGAGGGAGCGACGGTAAGGGCGCTCGCAACGTCGGTGCGTACCGCGCAAGATGGCACCTTTCTGATGAAGCTGCCTGCGGCATCGGGCAGAGCCGTAGTCACGGCGGAGTCTGAGCGGTACTTTCTGACCGCGCGCTTGGTGGAATGGCAGGACGAGCAGCTCGTAACCGTGCCCCAGCTCGTACTCGAGAGTCCCGCGTTGATCGCTGGAATCGTCGTCGATGACCAGGGCCAGCGCCTCGGCAGCACTTTGGTTGAGCTAGCGCCTGTTGGCGTCAGGGAGTCGCACGGCTGCATCACGATTCCTCGACAGCTCGCGGCCAGCTCGCCACGAGGCTCGCCTGCCCTCACGGAGGGTGAGGCGCTGATCAAAGCGGCCCACGAACCAAGCGGTGCCTTGCGACAGGTACGAACCGATGGGACCGGCAGATTCTCGTGCGATGGACTTGTCCCTGGTCCGTGGCGGTTGCGAGTAGTGCCCTTTGAGCACCCGAGTTGGAAGGTACCTAGAGACGTCATCGTCGAGGCAGGAAACGACGACGTCATTCTCACCGTGTTTCGCCCCCGCCCGGACGCTTGTCGCCTGAAGATCCGACTCATCTCGTCCGACACCGGTCAACCCCTCGTGCCTCGGGACGCTCTCTTGCTGCAAGAGGAACAAGAGGGCTTTCACACCTCGCAAGCCAAACTGACGGTTGACGGCGTGTGGCTGCAATCGCCGGCCCTGCTGCCCGCGAATTGGCACGTCTGGGCGTGTGCAGACGGATTTGCCACGGGCCATCGTGAAGTGAGGATCGAAACGTCGGAGGGTGGTGACAGACAGCTCGACTTGACCTTGACCCGACCAGCTTCGGTCCGTGGAAATGTCACCGGGCTGGTCCAGCCCACCGGTGCCGTCGTAACCGTGCTAGCAACCGGCAGCCCGCCTCCCCCCACGGGTTGGCCCTGTGGGGAGCCGGGAGCGAGCAGGCGAGTTGTCCGAACACAATCAGACGGGTACTTCGAGATCGATGGCTTGGTTCCGGGTCCGGCAAGCCTCAGCGTCCTAGGCCAA
>JANQEJ010000294.1 GCA_028278425.1 Planctomycetota bacterium
TTCCAGGGCGCAGCCGAGGTCTCGCTCGAGGAGCAGGAGGCCGAGGCGGACGAGAAGGGGAAGGTCCGGAGCTACAGCCGGTACCGGGCCGAGCGGGAGAGGTGGCTGGCTCGGACGGCGCGGCTCGACTACCTCGAGCGCGACGAGTCGCTCTGCGACGCCGACGGTTCGCGTCGCGAGAACCTCAAGCTCTGGTCTCTGGTCCAGAGCGCCATCCTCGGCGTGCCCGACCGCGTGTCCGCATCGCACGCCGGCGGTACCGCCGGCGAGATCCGGCGACGGCTCGACGAGGAGCTCCGAGCCACCCTCGAGCGGCTCGTCTCGTCGGTCGAGGGCGAGACCGACGGCGAGGAAGACCGCGGTGCCCCGTGACGGCGCCACCATCGCCCGCGAGGCGTTCGTCGAGGCGATGCGCCCGCCGCCGATTCTGACGGTGTCGGAGTGGGCGGATCGCTACCGGATGCTCCCCGGTGGCGCGGCCGAAGCCGGGCGGTACCGGACGGACCGCACCCCCTACATGCGGGAGGTCATGGACGTCCTGAGCGACCACTCGCCGGTCTGGAAGGCCGTCATCGTCGCGGCCGGCCAAGTCGGGAAGACGACCGGCGCCGACAACTGGATCGGCTACATCGTCCACCACGCCCCGGCTCCGACGATGTTCGTCATGCCGACCCTAGAGTCGGCTCGCAACAGCTGCCGGGTCCGGCTCGATCCGCTCTTCGAGTCCACGCCCGAGCTCGCCGAGCGCGTCGCCTCTCCGCGGTCGCGCGACGCGAGCAACACGTCGACCTTCAAGGATTTCCCCGGCGGGCCTCTCATGCTCGCCGGGGCCAACGCGGCCGCGGGGTTGCGGGCCTCGTACTTCCGGAACCTCGTAGCGGACGAGATCGACGCCTATCCGCGTTCCGCCGGCGAGGAGGGCGACCCGCTGAAGCTCGCGGAGCGCGGCACGCGGACCTTCGGGTACCGCCGGAAGATCTACCTGGTCTCGACCCCGACGATCGCGGGCCGGAGTCGCATCGAGCGGGAGTACAACAACACCGACCGTCGGCGCTACTGGGTGCCCTGCCCCGAGTGCGGCGCCTTCCAGGTCCTCAAGTGGGCGCACGTCCGGTACGAGCGCGAGGGAGACCATGGTCCGCCGATCAAGGGGTCCGAGCGGTACGTCTGCGCCGACTGCGGCGTCCTGATCCCCGAGCGGCACAAGGAGGCGATGGTCGCCGCGGGTGAGTGGCGAGCGGACGCGGGTGAGAAGTCCGACGAGGTCGCCGGGTTCCACCTGAGCGCGCTCTACGCGCCGCCGGGCTGGTACTCGTGGTGGGACGCGATTCGAGACTTCCACGAGGCGCAGGGCGTTCCGGAGAACCTCCGCGTCTGGGTGAACACGGTTCTCGCCGAGACGTGGAAGGAGAAGGGCGACGCGCCTCCGTGGGAAGAGCTCTACAACCGCCGGGAGCGGTACAAGATCGGCACCGTCCCCAAGGGCGCCGTAGTCCTGACCGCCGGCGTCGACGTGCAGGGCGGCCAGGGCGCGCGCCTCGAGGTCGAGGTCGTCGGGTGGGGGCGCGACCGTGAGAGCTGGTCCGTCGACTACGTCGTGATCCCCGGGGACCCGGCGGAGCCGGAGGTCTGGCGCGAGCTCGACCGCTTCCTCGAGACGACGTACCCGCGCGCCGAGACCGAGGATCCCGTGCCGATCCGGATGCTCGCGATCGACTCCGGGTTCTCGACGCAGGAGGTCTACAACTGGGTCCGGGGGAAGCCCCGCACGCGAGTGATGGCGGTCAAGGGCCGTGAGGGCCAGGCCGCGATCGTCTCTCAGCCTCGCGCGGTCGACGTCACCACGGCGGGCAAGCGGCTGCGCCGCGGCGTGCAGCTGTGGACGGTCGGCGTTGATCACGCGAAGAGCGAGTTCTACGGCGCGCTCCGACAGAAGCGACCCACAAACCCCACTCGCGACGGCTACCCGCCGGGTTATTGCCACTTCCCGCAGTACGCGGAGGAGTACTTCAAGCAGCTGACGGCGGAGGAGATTGTCCCGCGCGAGGTGCGCGGCTACGTTCGGTACGTCTGGGAGAAGACGCGCGACCGCAACGAGGCGCTCGACTGCAGGGTCTACGCGCGCGCAGCCGCGGCCGTCGTCGGGATCGACCGATGGACCGAAGAGCAATGGCAGGAAGCCGAGGGCACAGCGCCGAGCGGCGACTCCCCCACCGAGCCGCGGCGGCGACGATCGTCGTCGGGGTACCTCTCCAACAGGAGGGAGCGTAGGGGCACGTGGCGACGACGCAGGCGGACGTAGACCGGCTCGAGAAGGCGATCAAGAGCGGCGCGCTCCGGGTGAAGTACCAGGACCGCGACGTGACGTACCGGAGCCTCGCCGAGATGCGTTCCGAGCTCGTGCGCCTCCAACGAGACCTCAACCAGGTCCCCCGGACCGTCCGTAAGAAGGTCTCGTTCTCGAAGGGGCTCGATTCCTGAGCGATGGTCGAGCGCACCGCATTCGCCCGCCGCGCCCAGCAACTCCGCCGCCAAGGCGCCGCGGCGCGCCAGGAGGAGGTGCGCTGGGGCCGACTCGAGCGGTTCATGCTGTCCGTAGCTCCCGGGTGGATGGCCAGGCGCGAGGGGCACCGGCTGGCAGCCGACCTCTACCGCCTCCGGGCGCGCCGCTACGAGGCCGCGACCCACGGTCGTCGCGCCGACGGATGGCTGACCAGCTCTGGCTCTGCCGTCGCGGAGGGCCGGGG
>JANQEJ010000085.1 GCA_028278425.1 Planctomycetota bacterium
GAACCCGCGCGTCGCCCAGCCGACCATGCGCAACGCCGATGCGCCGAGGCCCTTCGCGTCGCCGAAGTCGAGGAAGCGCGGGACGAGCGTGCCGCCGTCGCCCGTCTCCTCCGCCGGGAACTGCAGGTACAGCGCGTTTTCCTGCCCAACCCAGTGCGTGATGTAGAGGTCGAGGTCCAGGTCCGCGTCCAGGTCGCACACCGTCATCCCCATCGCGCCGCGATAGTCGCCGAGCAATGCCTCCGCCGTCCGGTCGACGTACGTGCCGTCGCCCCGGTTCACGAAGAGCGCGTTGTCCGACACGTCGTTCGCAACGTAGAGATCCGGCCAGCCGTCGCGGACCAGGTCCGCGAAGACGGCGCCGAGCCCCCTGCCGGTGGGATTGTCGATTCCCAGCGCCTCCGCCCGCTCGACGAAAACCCCGCCGCCGCCGTTCTCGAAGTACAGGTTGCGCTCGGGCTCAAACGACGACGGGTTCAGCAAGACCGGGATGTCGAGACTGTACTGCGAGGCGGACGCTCCGCCCGCGCCGAGCGACGCGTCGAAGCGCACGTAGCCGCAGACGTAGACGTCGACGTCCCCGTCCCGGTCGGGGTCGCCCACGGCGATCCCGCTCCAGAACCCCTCGAACCCCGACACGCCCGCGGCCTCACTCACGTCGGTGAAGCGGCCGTCGCCCCCGTTGTCGAGGACGCGCACCGCCTCGTAGGCCGTCGTGCACAGGTCGAGATCGCCGTCGCCCTCGCGGTCGAAGAAGGCCGCCGCCATTCCGGTTCCGCCGAGGTCGAGCCGCGCGCGCGCGGTCACGTCCTCGAACGTGCCGTCGCCGCGGTTGCGGTAGAGCGCCGCCTTCGCCCCCTCCATCCCGGCCGGCGCGACGTTCATCAACAGCGCGTCGGTCCACCCGTCGAGGTCGACGTCCGCGAGCGCCACGCCGGAGCCCATGTCCTCGACGATCGTGCCCGCGCGCGCGCCGGGGAAGTGATGGAAGGCGATCCCCGCCGACGCGCTCGCGTCGGTGAAGCGCACCGCCGGTGCGTCCGAGGGCACGCCGCGCGCGAGGGTGTCGACCAGGCCCTCGGTGCGCTCGCCGGGGACGTACTCCGCCTCGCGCTCGCGCAAGACGAGCCAGACGGCCACCGCCCCCAGGATCAGCCCGGCGGCGATGAGAAGACGGAGAAGCCCGCGGTGGCGCAGGAGTGTCATTCAGAGACGCTCCACGGCGATCGTCGCACGCGCCGTCGACAGGCAGGTCACCGGCGCGGTCAGCCCGGAGTCCTCGCCGAACGCGAAGTCCAGGAGGTACTGATCGAACTTGCGGTAGTTCAGGCGAGCCTCGACGTGGAGATCGCCCACGAGTTCGTCCGGCACCGCGACCGCGGCCTCCTCGCTCAGCCCAGGCTTCTCCCCGGGCTCCGGCCCCACGCCGGAGCAGTCGAAGGTGTAGCTCGCGACCTCCTCCGAGCCGGGGAACAGCGAGCGCTTGAAGCGCACGCCCACCATCTCCCAGAGGTTGTGCCGATCGATCAGGTTGCCGTACCGGTCCACCGGCTCGGCCTTGAACATGAACGTGCCGGTATCGATGAACTTGTGCTCGTCCATCTTGCCCGAGCTGAAGACGACCCGGCCGGAGTCGTCCTTCACGTCGATCTCGATCCAGGCCTGGATGATGTCGAGCGGGCCGGTCGGGAAGTCGTGCCCCGCCTTGTTGTTGATGATGCGCACGCGGACGTGGACCTCGTCGCCGGGTCGCGCGGAGGCGGGCACGTTCAGCTCGATCGGCACCGCGGGACCCTGTGTCCAGCGGTCGGCGATCTCCGGGATCTCGAGCTCGCCCTTGAGCCACTGCTCGGTCATCGCGCAGTGCTCCTCGGCGCCGGGCAGGTCGTGCAGGATCGGTATGAACTGGTTCGCGCCGAGGAAGCGGTGGCTGCGGTGCTTGCCGTCGTCCTTGGAGCGGTTGAAGTCCGTCAAGTCGCCCGCCGCCGGGTCGGTCGAGTCCTGGAGCGGCATGTGGCACTCGCGGCACTCGATCGTGCGCCCCGGGTCCTCCTCGTCGTGCCAGCGGCTGGCCTTCCAGTTGTCGTACTGGTTCTGCAACTGCACCCAGCCGACCTGGTTGACCTCCTCGTCGATGAACTGCTTGTGGCACGCGGCGCAGAACTCCGGCGTCTTGAACATGCGCCTCGAAAGCGTGGAGACGTGCTTCTCCGGGTAGGCGCGGATCAGGAAGTTCGCGAGGAAGGTCGCCGTAGCGCCCTCGCGGAGCTCCCAGACGTAGCGCTCGGGCTGCGTCATCACGTAGTTCGCGTTGCCCTTGACGTCGGTCTGGTCGATCGCGTGGCACGCGAGGCACGAGATGCCCTCCTGGTAGCCGGACAGGCCGGTCAGGTCCTCGACGCCGATGTTCTTGGTGCCCGAGAAGAGCGAGATCGGGTCGTGGCAACCGCCGCAGTAGCGCGTCGACGCCGGCCCGTTCTGCTCGGCCATCACGCTCTGGATCGCCTGGAAGCCGGCGTCCATCGACGCGTAGCGGTGCGCGCTCGGCAGCCACTCGTTGTAGATCTCCTCGTGACAGCCGACCGTGCCGCACGACGCCGAACCGCTCAGCGTGCGCGGATCGAACGCGCCGCCGGTCGACGTCGTGGCCAGGCTCGGCGCGAAGGGTCCGGCATCCGGGTCGCCGTAGCGGTCGTAGTCGTCGGGGAACGAGTTGTCGAGCGAGACCGGACGCACGGTAGCGGTCAGGAAGGCGATCGACAGGAGGCACGTCCCCGCACACACGAGCGCCACCCGCCCGTGCCCTCGGATGCCGGCGGCCAGGTCGGGTGCGCCAGCGGTCTTTGCCCTGCGCTCTCGCGCGAGCACCGTGGCGAGGTGCGGGACCAGGAACAGAATCAGACCGAACGTGGTCACGATGTGCACCGTTCGCCACAGGTACGTGATGCGCGTGCCGAAGGCGCTCTCCCAGGTCAGGACGACGCCGGAAAGCGAGCAGACCACGGCCATCAGCCCGGCGACGTACCCGGTGAACTTCACGTGCGTGAGCGGATACCGCCAGTACGCGGCGACGTGCCGGACGAGGTACCAGACGAACGGCACAAGGAAGACGATGCCCACCGCCGTGTGGACGATCACCGCGTGCTGCGTGAACACGCTGAAGGGCAGAGCGAAGATCGCGAGGCCGGTCAGCGTGAGGAAGAGGAGCAGGCCGGAGACCCATCTTCCCGAAGCGACTTGCCAACCGTCTACGCGTCGCTGAAGCCACGCACCGCGGTCGAGCTTGGGGGCCATGACGCCTCCTGTCGGCTGGAGTTGGGTCGGGCAGCGTATCCCTTCCGCCGACGCCGGTGTGTCAGCAGAAGTGCGTACCGAAGCGCGCGCAAGAGGAGTTGCTGCTCTCGACTCAGGTGTGCTTCTCCCGTGGATCGATCAGCGCCAGCGCGGATTCGCGCTGCCGCCAGAGGAGCTCGAGCCGGCGCCTCGCCAGACTCGCCGACCCGTTCGTCGCCGCCGCGCCGGAGCTCTGGTCGTAGATCGCCTCCAGCGCGTCGCAGTGCTCCGCGAGATCGAGGGGCCGTCGCGGGATTCCGGCCCGGAGCTTGCGCCGCGTCTCCGGCTCGACCAGGAGCCGCTCCATCGCGCGGGCCAGCTCGCCGACGTCGCCGGGCCGCACGCGGAGCGCCGCGTCGCCCGCGCGCTCGGGCAGGGCGCCGATCTCGCTGACGATGCAGGGCAGCCCGAGCTCGAAGCACTCGTCGAGCACGAGGCCGTGGGTCTCGAGGCACGTGCTCGGGAACACGGCGGCGTGCGGCGCCACGCCGTAGAGCTCTTCGACGGTGAACGGGCCGTGGAACGTGACGGGCAGACCCTCCGCGCAGGCGCGCAGCTCGGCCTCGAGCTCCGGCGTGGCGAAGCCGCCCAGCACGTGGAGCTCCACCGGGCGCCGCGGTCGCGACGCGAGAAGCGCGCGGAAGGCCTCCACCAGGACGAGGACGCCCTTGTGCCGCCCGACGCCGCCCCAGAAAGCGAAGCGGAACGTCCCTTCCGAGGCGGGCACGGGCAGGAGCGGACGACCCGAGAAGCGCGGCCGGTAGCCCAGCGGCAGGACGCGGAAGGTCTCGCGCGGTATGCCGGTCGTCGAAGCGATCAGGTCCGCGGTGGAGCCGACGCCGACGAGCACGGCGTCCGCGAGCTCCAGCTCGGCGCGTTTCTCGTCGCGGAAGAGCTCGATCGCCGCCGCGACCTCCTCGTCCGACTCGTGCCCGTAACGCGGTGCGCAATCCAGGCAGCTCTCGACCGACAGCGGCTGATCGCAAACTTCCCCGCCGCGACGCGTCCGGAACGCGCGGGGACAGGAGGTGTAGAAATCGTGCAGCGTGACCACCGTGGGAATGCCGCGGGATCGAGCGACCTCGACCAAGTTGCTCGTCATGCGGATCCACTGGTGGACGTGAACGACCCGGGGAGCGAGCCGGTCGAGCAGCTCTCGCACGAGCGCCTCCGCGCCGGGATGCCATCCCTTGGAGAAGAGGTCGAAGTAATAGTCGTCGCGATGGAGGCGGTGAACCGGAAGCCCCCCCACGCGCACCTCCTCGATGCCGGCGCGCTCCCAACCCGTGTGACTCCCGGTCAGCACGTGGACGTCGAGTCCCCGGCGCGCCTGCTCGCCGCCGACGTCGACGACGTAGGACTCCACGCCGCCGCGCGTCTCGGGCGCGAACTGGTGCGTGACGTGCAGGACGTCCACACCCGCTACCGGGTCCGTGCGCATGCGGCAATTCTAGCCAGGTTTCCTCGCGGCTCCGGGCTCAACCGGCGGTTTATCCGAATTGCGGAGCCGCATGTCCTTTATCGGGATACTCTCGACGTGTCCACGGGGATCGGAGCCAGCCCGGAGAAGCACCATGTTCACCTCGCCCATCGCGGACTCCCGCCGTCGTTCCATCGTCACGCCGTGCCTCGTCGTGGCCGTAGCCGTGCTCCTCGTCGCCGCGGTCGCCTCGCCGACCAACGCCGTCGCCGGAACCGGGGTCTCGGGGGTCGTCGTCGACGCGACGACCTCGCAGCCCCTGTCCGGCGCCCTGGTCTCCTGGCAGGCGACGGACGAGCGGACCACGACCGCGGGCGACGGCAGCTTCAGCCTCCCCGGCGCGATCGGAGCGAACCTCGTGATCGTCGCGGCGAAGAAGGGCTACTACAACAACTCGATCGAGGTGACCAGCCCGGCCACGGGTGAGCAGATCGCGCTCAAGCCCGTGCCGCAGGGAAACAACCCGAACTATCCCTTTCCGAATCCGCTGAACTGCGGCCTCTGCCACGTCGAGCAGGTCTCCCAGTGGATGGACTCCCCCATGGCCAAGGCCGGGACGAACACCTGGGTCTACGACGTGTACGACGGATCGGGCAGCCCTGGTGGCGGCGGCGGCTTCGTCTACAAGCAGCACTCGGTCCACGCCGGCAGCAACCCCAACTCGGAATGCGCGTCGTGTCATCAGCCCGAGCCCTGGATCAAGGCGCCCTATTCCGCGCTCGACCCGATCGGCAACCCGTCGCCCGAGGCGCTCCACGGCGTCTCGTGCGAGGTCTGCCACAAGATCGCGCACATCGACGAGTCGAAGCCGAACTTCCCCGGCATCTGGCCGGGGGTGGTGACGTTCACGCGGCCGGACCTACCGCTCGTCGACAACCAGGTTCAGTACGGCGTGCTCGGGGACTCGTCGTACGAGCTGCCGACCGTGATGCAGCCCTCCTACCAGCCCCAGATGACGGCGGCGATGTGCGCCGCCTGCCACCAGGACAAGAACGACCCCGACGGGGACCTGGACTTCGAGGAATCCGACGGCGTCATCTCCGAGCCCACCTACCTCGAGTGGCTCAACAGCCCCTACGCGGATCCAGCGGCTCCGGAATTCGCCACCTGCGTCGACTGCCACATGCCCGCCTTCGGCGCCACGGAGGTCTGCTCGGCCTTCGGCTATCCGGCGCCGATCCGCGATCCGGACACGATCCGCTCGCACCGGATCGAGGGAACCACGCCGGCCTTCCTCGAGAACGCGGTGTCCCTGAGCGTCGACGCCGAGCAGCTCGGCGGACAGATCGTCGCCGACGTGTCGATCGTGAACGACCAGACGGGGCACAGCGTCCCGACGGGCGTGACGATCCGGAACATGATCCTCCTGGTCGAGGCCTGGCGCGAGTCCGACGGTCAGATGCTGGCCCACACCGGGACCCAGACGGTCCACACGCTCGGGGGCGTCGGCGACCCCGCCCAGGGCTACTACGCCGGGCTGCCGGGCAAGCTCTACGCGAAGCACAACCACGACGCGAGCGGCGCGGGCCCGACCTTCTTCACGGACGCGACGGGGATCCTGTGGGACAACCGCATCCCCGCGCTCGGACAGGACGACACGCGCTACACCTTCGACGTGCCGCTGGGAACGGGTCCGGTTCACGTGCAGGCGCGATTGATCTACCGGCGCGCGTTCCGCTTCTTCGTCGACGCGAAGCAGTGGACGCTCGACGGGCACGGGAACCCTCTCGCGGACGTCCAGGCACCGCACTTCGGACATCTGATGGAGCAGTCCGACTGGGCGGGCCCCGGGGCCGCGCCGGTCACGATCTACGGCAGCGGCTGCGGAGGGCTCGCGATCGGCTCGCAGAACACGCCGAAGGTCGGTGCGACCGACTTCACGGTCACGCTTTCGGGCGCGATCCCGGGAGCTCCCGCGGTGTTGCTGCTCGGCTCCAACCCGAGCGACTGGCTCGGCATGCAGTTGCCGCTCGCCTTGGCGCCCTTCGGCGCGCCGGGCTGCTCGTTGCTCCTGGCTCCGATCAGCGACACGCCGCTGACCGTGGATCCCTCCGGAGGGATCACCATCGTCCCGAACCTCGCGAGCCCCGCCTACGCGGGCGTCACGCTCCTGGCGCAGTTCGCGGCGGCCGAGCCCTCGCTGCCGCTCGGCTGGGCGCTCTCGGACGCGATGGCGATCTGGATCCAGCCGTAGCGGGGGAACGGGCTACAAGCGCCCGCGCCCCCGTTCTCGCCGCGTTGGAGCGGACAAGAGCCGCCGCGCTCTGGAAGTTGATTCCGTGATTGGAGCCGGGACCCACGAGACTGAACCCGTTCAGGTCGAGCGTCACGTCCGCGGCGTTGATCGTGATGCCGTTCTGTCCGGGCACTCCGGTCAGGCAGTCGGTCAGGAAGTAGCGCCCGCACTCGTCGATCGTGAACGGCAGCGAGCTGATCGGTATGCCGATCGCCCGAAGTCCAACCGACTCCTGCTGGGGCGGCCCCACGGCGGGCGACTGCATCGCCATCGCGGTCAGCAGAAGAGCGGCGATCGCGAAACCGCCGGTGAAGGCGAACGGTCGAAGAAACCGAATCGGTTTCATGGTCAAACTCCTTCTTCGAAGCAGTGGTGTGAGCAGCCGGTATGCCGGGAGTGCGTCCGGTGACGTCGCCGTTGCAGGCGTTCTCGCAAAGTCCGCACTCGAGGGAAAGCCCTCGCTCGCGCTCTGATCGGCGGTTAGAAGCGCCCCCGCCGTCGCCCGCGATGGCGTAGAACGGACGCGCCCTCGAGCTCGCGGCGCGCCGGATCCTGCGCGTAGAAGGCGCGCAAGAGCTCGTACAGCTCCCCGTGTCGATCTCGCATCGCCCGCGGCTTCTCGAAGAAGCACTCGGTCGCCACCGCGAAGAACTCCGCCGGGTTCGTCGCGCCGTAGGTATCCAGCAGCGCGGCCTTCCCGCGCTGCGCGCGGTCGACGAGGTTCTCGTACTCGCGGCCGACGATGCGCTCCCACCGCTCGTAGTGCTCGCGCGCCGCGAGCGGCGGCGTTCCGTCCGCGAAGTCGTCGAGCATGTCGAGCTTGTGCGCGAACTCGTGGAACACGGTGTTGCGCCCGTCGTCGGGATCGCGTCCGCCCTCGTAAGCCTCGTCCCACGCGAGCACGACCGGCCCGCGCACCCAGGCCTCGCCGGCGCGCGGCACGTCGTGATCCGGAGCTCGATAGGCCGACGGGTACAGGAGAATCGACTCGACCCGGCGGTAGAAGCGGTGGCTCAGGTTGAGGATCAGAAGACACGCCTGCGCGGAGATCGTCACGCGCATCGCGTCGGTGACCTCCAGGCCGCCGCAGCCTTCCCACGACTTCTCGCGGGAGAACGCGTAGGCGAGGGTCCGAAGCTTCGTCCGCTCGTCGGCGCCCAGGGCTCCGTAGAAGGGAAGAGCTTCGATCGCGTGCCCCCAGGCCGCCGGAGCCGGCTCCTCGACGTGCTTCTCGGAGAACAACCGACGCAACCAGGCGAGACCCATCGCGACGCGGAACCCTATCCACCGCACCCGCCAGCCGCCATGCGATTCCGGCCGGAGTCCGCGGTCACGGCTTCGTGGAAAGCTGGAGCGCGATGGACCTCCTGTTCCTCGCCGTCGCCGCCGCGTTCAAGATCGGATCCGGCGAGGCGACCGTCGCGGAGACGTAGTTGGTGCGCTAACAGCCGGGCGGTCGCCTGCTGACGCCTTACAGAATCGGCTCCGCCGACCCCACCAGCTTCGTCCCGTCCGGCTTCTCGATTTCGACCCACCACATCGGGTTCTCCGGCAGCGGGTCCGGCGCCGTCGCGTGGACGTCGTAGTCGTCGTGCGACTCGGCGTACTCGCCCTTGCCGACGTAGGAGAGCGTGCGGTCCTCCGTGCCGATCCAGGCGCGCACGATGGTCGAGCCGCTGTCGGAGTAGGGCAGCCTGACGACGAGGTGCACCTCCTCGCCGGCGGCCACGGCGCCGTGGCCCTGGGAGAGCTCGACCTCGTACTCGCCGATCTGCACGGTGCCCAGCGGGTCCTCGGCGTGCTCGTGGTCCTCCTCGCCGTGCGTTTCGTCCGAGAGCGGGTCTTCGTGGTCGTGGTCGTGGTCGTGCCCGTGGTTTCCGCCGCCGCAGGCGGCGAGGGACGCCGCCAGGAAGAGACCCACGAGACGGGACGACGCTTGCTTCATGTGGTGCTCCAGATTCACGGAGTTCGGTCCGGGTCGCGCACGCGATAGAGCGCAGCATAGCCGGCGGGAACGAGGACGAGGTTCAGGAAGGTCGAGGTCAAGAGGCCGCCGAGGATGACGACCGAGAGCGGGGCGAGGATCTCGTTGCCCGGCTGGTCGCCCTCCAGGACGATCGGCACGAGCGCGAGGGCCGCCGTCAGCGCGGTCATCAGGATCGGCACCAGGCGCTCCATCGAGCCCTGCACGATGGCTTCGAAGAGGGGGCGCCCCTCCTCCTCCACCAGGTAGCGGTAGTGGTTCACGAGCAGGATGCCGTTGCGGACGGCGATTCCGAAGAGCGTGATGAACCCGACTAGACTCGCGATCGACAAGACCGGCGCCGTGTAGCTTCCCCGCCCGAAGAGGCCGGCGACGTTCTTCATCAGGTCGGGCGACTCGCTGAGGAACACCGCGAGCACTCCCCCGATCAGCGCCAGGGGGAGGTTGACGAGGACCAGCAGCGACACGCGCAGCGAGCCGATCGCGATGTGGAGCAGCGCGAGCATGATCAAGAGGACCACGCCGCTGAAGAGCAGGATCGCCCGGCTGGCCGATTGCTGCGCCTCGAACTGGCCGCCGTACTTCACGGTGTAGCCGTAGCGCTGCACGATCGGGTCGACGCGGCGCTGGACCTCGGCGACGAGGTGGCCGAGGTTCGCGCCCTCGGCGACGTTCAGCGAGACGACCGCCTTGCGCTGCGAGTTCTCGCGCGCGATGAGGTTCGAGGCCATCTCCCGACCGACGTCCGCGACCTCCGCGAGCCGGACCAGCGCGCCGCCCTCGCCGCGCAGCACGAGGCGGTGGAGGTCCCCCACGTCGTCGCGCTCGTCGGGGTGCAGGCGGACGGCGAGACCGTAGCGGCGCACGCCCTCGTTCACCTCGGCGACGGTCACGCCGAAGACCGCGTCCTGCACCTGGCCGGCCGCCGACCGCGGCGTCAGGCCGTACGCGGCGAGCTCAGGCGGGCGGTACTCGATCGGCAGCGACTGGATCATCACCTCGCGGTTCGCCGCCACGTCGCGCGCTCCGAGAAGGTCTTTCAGCTCGCCTTCGATCTCCTTGGCGATGCTCCGCAGCGCGTCGAGGTCGTCGCCGTAGACGCTGATGGCGATCGCGGCGGGCGTCCCGGAGAGGATGTGGCTGAGCCGGTGCTGGATCGGCTGCCCGACGTTCGTGGTGATGCCGGGGACCTGCTCGAGGATGCGCGTGATCTCCGCGCGCACCTCCTCCTTCTTGAAGCCCGGCTCGACGGTGACCTCGAGCTCGGAGTTGCTCACCGGCTCGGCGTGCTCGTCGCGCTCCGCCCGCCCGGTGCGGCGGGTCACGCTGCGCACGCCGTCCACCTGCAGGAGCCGCTGCTCGACCGCCGAGGCCATCCGGTCGCTGGCCGGCAGCGAGGTGCCCGGCGGCGCGAAGAGCCCGACCGTGAACGTGCCCTCGTTGAACTCGGGCAGGAAGGACGTGCCGAAGGTGGACGCGAGCCAGAGGGTCAGGACCGTCGCGGCGCCGGTCGCGCCGAGCACGAGCGCGCGCCAGCGAAGCGCGAAGCGAAGGGCGGGCTCGTAGAGGCGCTTCAGCCAGCGGACGAGGAACGCGTCGCGCGCCTCGCGCTCGCTCGGCTCCGCGTGCAGGAGGAGCCGGCACATCGCCGGCGTCACCGTCAGCGCCACGAGCAGCGAAGCCAGGAGCGAGACGATGAACGCGATCCCGAGCGGCCGGAAGAAGCGTCCCTCGACCCCCTCCAGGAACATCAGCGGGACGAAGACGAGCCCGATGATGATCGTCGCGAAGACCATCGCGGGACGGATCTCGTTGCTCGCGTCGAAGATGACCTTGGTCTTGCTGCGCCGCTCGCCCGCCGGCCGGGTCGCGTTCTGCTTCAGCCGGCGGAACACGTTCTCAACGTCGATGATCGCGTCGTCCACCAGGCTGCCCACCGCGATGGCGAGCCCGCCGAGCGTCATCACGTTGATCGTCTCGCCCAGCGCCTCGAGGACGAGCAGGCCGGCGGCGAGCGACAGCGGCAGCGCCGTGAGCGTGACCAGCGTCGTGCGCAGGTTCAAAAGGAAGAGCAGCAGGATGACCGAGACGATGATCGCCGCGTCGCGCAGGGCGGTGACGACGTTGCCCACCGCCACGTCGATGAAGTCCGCCTGCCGGAAGATCTGGCGGTTCACGCGCACGCCCGCGGGCAGCGTCGGCTCGAGGGCGTCGAGGAGCTCGTCGACCTGCTTCGTGATCGTGAGCGTGTTCGTGTCCGGCGCCTTTTGGAGCGTCATCACGATCGCGGGAAGCCCGCCGTCGGCGCCGGTGCCGCGCTTGGGCGCGGGTCCGAGCCGCACGTCGGCCACCTGTCCGATCGTGACCGGCGCGCCCTCGTGGATCTTGATCATCGTCCCCGCGATGTCGGATACCGAGCGCACGCGGCCGCTCTGGCGGATCGAGAGCTCGAGGTTGTCCACGTCGGGCAGGTAGCCGGCGCTCAGCGTGCTGTGCGCCGCCTCGGCGGCCTCGACGACGTCCTGGACCGTCAGCCCGTACAGGCGGAGCTTCTCCTGCTCGACGAGCACCTGGTATTCCGGCAGCTCTCCGCCGATGACCGACACCTGCGCCACCCCGGGGATCGCGAGCAGCTTGTTGCGCAGGTCGAACTCGGCGTAGGCGCGCAACTCGAGGTCGCTCTGCGAGCCGTCCGGCGACGACACAGCGAGCAGCATGATCTCGCCCGTGATCGACGTGATCGGCGTCATCTCCGCGTGCGTGCCGCGCGGCAGGTCCTCGCGCACGGTGTCGAGCCGTTCGGAGACGAGCTGCCGCGCGCGGTAGATGTCCTTCCCCCACTCGAACTCGATGTACGCGATCGCGAGCCCGATCGCGCTCGACGTGCGCACGCGCCGCACGCCGGGGATCCCGTTCACGGCGGCCTCGATCGGGAAGGTCACGTACTGCTCCACCTCGTCCGCCGCGAGCCCGGGCGACTCCGCCATCACGACGACCGTCGGCGCGTTCAGCTCGGGGAACACGTCGACCGGCGTCCGCGAGAGGCGGAACGCCGCCAGCCCGAGCACCACGCCGGCAAGGACCAGGACCAGCGCGGCGCGGTCGATCGAGATGCGGATGAGTCGCTTGAGCACGGGCGGACCTCTAGTGTTCGCCGTGGAACGTGCCGTCGGCGTGGAAGTGGCCGCCCTGCTGCGCGGTGCCGGCCTGCCCGGTCGCGAGCTTCAGCTCGTACGCGCCGGCGAGAACGACCTCGTCGCCGCGCATGACGCCGCTCTTCACGACGACCCAGCGCCCGTCGTCGACGCCCATGTCCGCCTCGACGCGGATCGCCTTGTTCGGGTCCTTGGGATCGCGGCGGAAGAAGACGTGCGTCAGCCCGTCCCGGACGACGGCGGAGCGCGGAATGGCGAGCGCCGGAGCGTCGGTGGACTCGAGCACGACCTCGAGGAAGGCGGAGACGCCCGGATGGATCCACGGCCTGAGCTCGTGCGGCGTCGCGAGCAGCGTCATCGTCCGCTCCTCGGGATGCGCCTCGAGGCCGAACGTCATCGTCGCCCCCACCCCGTCGTCGATCGGGATCCCGGGCGACCGCGGCGGGACGATGCGCGCCTCGACGGCGCCGGAGAGCGCGGGCAGGTCGCCTTGCAGCGCGAGCGCCCGGAAGCGGACCTTCCCGGGGTCGACGATCGAGAGCACCACGGCCGGCGGCTCGACGAAGGCACCGTCGGTGACCGCGAGGGACTCGACGATCCCGCCCTCCAGGGCCGTCACCTCGACCCAGTCGATCGTCTGGTAGTTCGGGATCGTCTCGCCGTCGACGACCACCTCGCGCTCGAGCTCCTCCTCGGCGAACCCCGATGCCGTCGCGGCGCGGTGCAGGGCGTGCTCCCTGGTCCGCCGCGCGTTGGCGAGGTTGGTCTCAGCGAGCCTCGTCTCCGCCTCCAGCCGCGGCAGGCTCGCTTCGAGCTCGGCCGCCTCGGCCTCGAGGTCCGCCTTCTTGAAGTCGGCCTGCGCGAGGGCGGCGATGCGTTCGCGCGCGAGCGCGAGCTTGCGCGCGGCCTCTTCCGCCTTCGCGCGTCCGACATCGATCTCCGCCAGCGCCGTCGCGATCGCCTGCTCGCCGGTGATGATCTCGTGCAGGAGCTCGGGCCACGCGGGCGACAGGAACCGGAAGAGGACCTGGCCGGGCTCGACCGGATCGTACTGGTCGACCAGGAGCTCGACCCGTCCCGAGAGGGCCATGCGGTACTCGCGCCGCGCGAGCGGCCGCAGCTCGAACGCGCCGGGAACCCGGATCGTGCCGGCCACCTGCCGCACCTCCACCTTCGCGAAGGTGATGCCCAGGTTGCGACGCACGGTCGCGGGGATCTCGACGCGGTTCGTCGGCGCGGCGGCAGGCGCGACGTCCAACGCCCCGCCGGCGGGATCCTTCGCCTCCGGGCCGCATGCGGCGACGACGAAGAGGCCCAGGGCCATCGACTTCAGCTTCACGGGGTTTCCTCCTCGGTCGGCGGACCGGTCAGGTGGGCGAGCTCCGCGCGCGCGAGCGCTTCCGCCGCGCGCGTCTCGATCAGGTCGAGCTTCACCTCGTGGGCGCGGGTGAGGCTCTCGAGCAGCACGAGGCTCGTGCCCTCGCCGAGTTGCACGAGCTGCAGCGCGTCCTCGACCTGGCGGTCGACGAGGGGAACGAGAAGGCGTTCCACGTCGGCGCGCTGTGCCTCCAGCGCGCCGGCCAGCGCGGAGGCGGCGCTCCACCGGCCGGCGAGGGACTCGTACTCCGCCTCGTAGGCGGCGCGCGCGATCTCGCGCCCGGCGCGCGCCTCCGCGATCGCGCGGCGGTTGGCGTTCAGGAACGGAAGCGGGATCGCGCCGAAGAGGCCGATGCGGGACTGGCCCTCGTCCGACTCGTACGACGGGCCGAGGGTCAGGTCGGGATACCGCTTGCGGATCTCGCGCCGCAGCGTCGCTTCGGCCACCTCGTACTCCGCGCGAAGCCGGGCGAGGCCGGGGTTGCGCTCCGCGATCGCTTCCATGCCGCCGTCTTCGCTCTCCGCGACCGCGAGCGTCGGGACGAGCGTCACCGGCACCGCGGGCGCGAGGCCCATGCTCGCGCGCAACCGTTGCTCCGCCGCGGCGACCTCTCCGCGCAGGCGGCCGAGCTGGTTCGAGCGGCGCGCCCGCTCGACGGCGAAGAGCGACGCCTCGGTCCGCGGCAGCTCGCCGGTCTCCGCAAGCCGCGCGGTGGTTTCGACGAGCGCGTCGAGCGCGCCGGCGAACCGCTCGGTCTCGTCCGCGCGGTGGAGCGCCGACGTCCACGCGACCCACGCGCGGCGAACCGCGTGCAGCACGTCCCACTCCGCCTCGAGCGCGCGACGCTCCGCGGCGAGCCGCGCGGCGTCGGCGTGCTCGCGCTCCGCCGCGAGCCGTCCGGAGAGCGGAACCGTGAACGCCAGGTCCGCGGCGAGAAACCAGCGGTCGGAGACGTCCTCGGTGATCCGCAGGCCGGTCAGCGCGAGCTCGGGGTCGTCCCAGAGCCCCGCGTGCTCCGCGCTCGCCGCCGCCCGTTCCGCGCGCAGGCGCGCCAGGCGGAGGTCGGGATGGAAGACGAGGGCGACGAGCTGGCCCTCGCGCAGCGTCAACCCGTCGTCGGGATCGAACGCCGCGACGCGCTCGCCCAGGTCCCGCTCGAGGCGCTCGACGAGCTCGCGCAGGGAACCGTCCGCGAGCGAACGGCCGTGCCAGGTCTCGCGGTGCACCGCGGGATCCAGCGACCTGGGCTCGTAGCTCTGGCAGCTCGCGAGCGCCGCGGCGGCGAGCGCCAGCGACGCGACGCGTCTTCCTAGTTGTTCTTCGGTCTCCGACTCATCCACGACGCGCGGTCTCCATCGGCCTCTCTCGACGCGGTCCGGCTACGGGCGTGCCGGACCTCCGCGGCACCGGCGAGGCCGGCGCCGCTCGACGCGATCAGGCGGCGATGGGAGGCGCGCGGGGCGCCGCGGTTCGCAGGAGTGGTGGCGCGCCACCATGCTCCTCTTCGGCGGGTCGAACCCCGGCTGCAAGCTCGTGGGAGGGAAGCCCGGTCTGCGCCGGGGGCATCGCGACGGCGACGTGGACGAGCGTGGTGACGACGGCAGGCGCGAGCTGCGCGAGGTGGTCCTCCACCGGATGCGGGTGGTGGTCGTCCGATTCCGCGCCGTCGTTCCGCTCGCCGTGCTCGTGGGCGTGCCCGTGGCCGTGACCGTGAGGATGCGCGTGTCCGTGACCGCCCCCGAAGGCCGCGCTTACCGCGGTCTCCACGTCCTCGTAGGGCGCGAAGTGGTCGTGCAACGCGAGGTGCAGCGGCACGAGGAACTGCTGCAGCACGAAGCAGGCGCACGCGATCACGCCGAGGGTCGCTCCCCACGTCTGCGTCCGCTTGCGGCCCTTCGCGCTCATGACATTAGCGTAGCGTCGCCGCCGGATTCGATCCAACGGCGGCGCCGCGCGGCTTTCTCGGCGCGAAGCGGCTCTCCCTTAAGGAAGAAAGTCCACCTCGACGGCGTTGGAGATCTGCCAGCCCAGGGGCTGGCCCGCGTCCAGGACGATGAACTGGACGTAGAGGGTGTTCGGCCCGTTGCCGCCCGGCACCGCCAGGCTCACTTCCCCCGCCCCGTCGGTGACGAAGGGCACGAGGATGTTGGGGAACGCGACGATCGTTCCGCCCGCGAACGGCAGCGCGGTCGTGCTGAAACCCGCGGCGAGGAAGGCGCTGGTCCCGGCCGGCGCCGATTCGAGCAGAAGCGTCGCCGTCTTGCCCGCGGCCAGCGCCGGACCGCAGACGCTCAGCGTCGCCGTGCCCGGGCCCTGGAAGCCGAGATCCTCCTGACAGATCGCGGGGTCCGTCCCGTTCATCCAGGCGTAGGTGCCCGGATTGCGCCCGAGCACCATGTCGTTGTCGCCGTCGTTGTCGATGTCGAAGACGGCGACGTCGTGACCGTCGCGCAGGTCGCTCTCGTTGAGCCCGACGACGCCGACCCAGCCGCCGGGTCCGGCGCTCTGGCGTTCTTCGCGCAGCGTGATCTCCGAGCCCACCTCCCCGCCGGGGTTGTGGTAGATGTGAATCCGGCGGCCGAAGCCGGGCACGTCGAGATCGATGTCGCAGTAGATGGCGTCGTTCCACCCGTCGCCGTCCAGGTCGGCGATCAGGTTGTTGCTCGCGAAGCCGTCGTCGGCGCCGGCGAGGAACTGGTAGACCTTCGACGGTCCCCAGATCACGCGGCCGAGCGGGTCGTTGCCGAGGTTGTAGCGGTAGCGGTCGAGGTTGTCCTCGCTCGTGATCATGTCGAGCCGGCCGTCGTTGTTCAGGTCGCCGACGTCGAAGTGGTACGTGTTGAAGCCCTCGTGGGCCTTGTCGAAGATGTTGAAGTAGCCCTGGTTCTTCGGGTCGTTGTAGTGGACCGACACGTAGTACGGCACGAGCGCCGTGTTCTTGAGGACGTCCGCGAACCCGTCGTTGTTCACGTCGTGGATCTCGGCGTGCGCGCCGAAGCCCGACGAGAGCATGGTCATGTCCATGCGGAGCAGGCTCTCGTCGACGAAATGCCCGGTGCCGTCGTTGACCAGGAGCCGGTCGTCGAGGTCGGCCGCCGGGTCCTCGAACCATCCGGCGACGCCCGAGTCGTAGTCCACGAAGTAGAGGTCCGGGTACCCGTCGCCGGTCACGTCGCCGACGCCGATGCCGCAGAAGTTCGGGTTCACCGGCGCGCCCGATCCGTGGACGAAGAGCTGTGGAAAGCGCGCGTCCTCGTGGCGCAGCCCCAGCCAGCCGGAAGCGTCGCTTCCGAGGTTCATGTACACCCGCGGGTGCCCGAGGACCTTCGGATCGCCGACGCTGATCGTCGTCGCCGTGACCACGTCCGGCCACCCGTCCAGGTCGACGTCGACGATCACGACGTCGCGGTCGTTGGTCGGCGTCAGAAATCCTTCGTCGCCGGGAACGTCCGACTTGTTCGCCAGCGCCTTCGTGACGTCGGTCAGCACGCCGGCGTAGTTCAGGAGGAGCTTGTTCGTTCGCTTGCCGGGAAAGGAGAAGGGCTCCTTGCGCACCACGACGAGGTCGGTCCACCCGTCGAGGTTGAGATCGCCCCAGGCGAAGTCCACCTCGTGGTTCGGATCGGAGATCGTCCCACCCGCCAGGCGGGACGGATCCTCGGTGAAGCTCACCCATTCGTTGCCGAATTGGGCGCTCGCAACGCCGGAACCGAGGACGAGAAGGAGCGCGACGCGAGGAAGGAGGCCGGGGTACTTCATGGCCAGACCTTGGGCAGGGGTCGGGGGAATGCAGCCGTACGCCGACCTACATCCTAGGGAAGCGAACGGCTCTGTGGGACGATCCCAAGCCGGATTGCGGGAAAGGCCCCGATGAGCGCCGTACGCGAGGGCCCTGCTGGTGGACAATGCTCCGAGCCCTCTTCTCGCCGCCCACGAGCCGGCCTACCATCGCGCCCATGAAGCGACTCGAAGTCGACCGCGAACGCATCGCGACGTTCTGTCGCGAAAACCACATTGCGCGCTTGGCGTGGTTCGGCTCCGTTCTGCGCGACGACTTCGGGCCCGACAGCGACATCGACGTTCTGGTCGAATTCGAGCCCGGGCGAACCCCTGGACTCGCGTTCTTCCGGCTCCAGGACGAGCTCTCCGAGATCGTCGGACGCAAGGTGGATCTGAACACACCTGCGTTTCTGAGCCGGTACTTTCGTGACGAGGTCCTTGCCGAAGCCGAGGACGAGTATGTCGCGGAGTGACGACGGCGTCCGACTGCCACGTGTCGGCAACGACGCGGGCACGACATCCATCGGTGCCGTGGAAAGAGATGGCCGGGACGCGCGACAAGCTGATCCACGGATACGCCGACGTGAACTACGACGTTCTTTGGGAGATCGTCGAGCGGGACTTGCCGGAGTTGGTGCCGGTATTGGAGAGCATCCTTCGGAAGGACGGAGACTAGCGCAGCGCGTACCCCGCCTCGACCAGACCGTCCGCCAGGACCGCGATGGCGCGTTCGTACTCGGCGAGGACGAGGTGCTCGTCCGGCGTGTGGTCGAGCTTGCTGTCGCCCGGGCCGTAGGCGGCGATCGGGCAGTCCCAGACCGGGCCGAGGACGTTCATGTCGGACGTGCCCGTCTTGTGCTTGCAGCGGGCCTCGCCGCCGTGCTTGCGGATGGCGCGGAGCATCGCGCGGGCGAGCGGCGTCGTACGGGGCGAGGTGTGCGCGGGCTCGTGGCCGTAGAAGCGGAGGCTCGCGTCGCCGGCGAGCGCGCGCAGCTCGGCCTGGAACGACTCCGCGTCGAAGTCGGGCGGCAGGCGGAAGCCGAGCGTCGCCTCGACGCGGTCGATCAAGCCGTCGGAATCGCTTCGAATGTGGCGCAGCGACGGCATCAACCGATCGAAGAGTCGCTCGCGGTTGGCGTTGAACCCGGCCGCGAACGTTTCGACGTCCCGCCAGAACGCCGCCGCGCGTTCCGCGACGGCGCCGACCGGACCGGCGCTGTGGCCGCCGGGTTGTTCGGCGGCGTAGTCGACGAGGAGACGGCCCTTGTACCCGAGGGTCAGCGCGTCCCAACCGCTCGGCTCGCCGATCAGGCAGGCCTCCGGTCGATGGAGCGGCGCGACGAAGCGCGCGCCCCTGGACGTGGCGGACTCTTCCTCCACCGCGCCGACCACGACGAGCGACACGCCCGGGGCCGGCTCGACGCGCGCCACCGCCTCGACGAAGGTCGCGAGCGGTCCCTTCGCGTCGACCGAGCCGCGTCCGTAGAGCTTGCCGTCCTCGATGCGCCGCGGCACGCGGCCGGGGACGGTGTCCACGTGGCCGAGCAGGACGAGCTCGCGCTGTTGCGCCGCCTCGGGACCGCGGCGGACACCGACCGCGTTGCCCGCGCCGTCGACGTGCGCGTCCATGCCGAGCGCGGCCATGCGCTCCACGAGAAACTCGGCCGCTCGGGCTTCGTCGCCGGAGAGCGACTCGATGGCGACGAGCTCTTCGAGGAACGCGACGGCGTCCATCACGCCTCCTCCGCGAGCACGCGCGCGAGCGCGTCGACCGCGAACGAGAGCTCCTCGCGGCGGATCACGAGCGGCGGCAGAAAGCGAATCCCCGTCGGGCCGGCGGGGAGCGCGAGCACGCGCGCGCCCAGGAGCTTCCTCAGGTACGGCGTCGACCGCGTTCGCAGCTCGACCGCCGCCATCAGGCCGAGCCCGCGCACGTCGCGGATCAGCGGCGAATCGAGCGCGCGGAGGCGATCCAGGAGCCAGGCGCCGATGACCGACGCGCGCTCGGGCAGCCGATCCTCCGCCAGCACGTCGAGCACGGCGCCGGCCGCCGCGCAGGCGAGCGGGTTGCCGCCGAAGGTCGACCCGTGCGCGCCGACGGGCAGATCCGCGACGCGCGGCCCGATGCCCGCGGCTCCCATCGGCACGCCGCCGCCGATCGCCTTGCCGAGGCAGATCAGGTCGGGCACGAGCTCGTGGTGCTCGCAAGCGAAGAGCCTGCCCGTGCGGCCGAAGCCGGTCTGCACCTCGTCGACGGCGAGCAGCGCTCCGCGCTCGTCGCAGAGACGTCGCAGGCCGGCGAAGTACTCGGCGGAGCCCGGGTGGACGCCGCCCTCGCCCTGCACGATCTCGATCAGGACGCAGGCGGTTTCGTCGTCTATCGCCGCTTCCATCGCGTCGAGATCGTCGTAGACGACGTGGGAGAATCCGGGAACCAACGGCGCGAACGGCTCGCGGTACTTGCGGTCCCACGTCGCGGAGAGCGCGCCGAGGGTGCGGCCGTGGAAGCCGCGCTTCGCCGCGACGACACCCGTGCGTCCGGTGGAGAGCCGCGCGAACTTGAGCGCCGCCTCCACGGCCTCCGCGCCCGAGTTGCAGAGGAACACGCGCTCGGGACTGCCGGGAAGAACGTCGCTCAAGCGCGCCGCGTACGTCGCGCGACGGTCGTTGGGATAGGTCTCGGGGCACGTGACGAGCAAGCGCGCCTGCGTCGCGATCGCCTGCGTCAGCTTCGGGTGTGCGTGGCCGAGCGCCGCGACGCCGTGTCCCGCCGCGCAATCGACGTACTCGTGCCCGTCCGCGTCCCACAGGCGCGCGCCCCGACCGCGCACGAGCTCGACGTCGCGCTTCGGGTAGACGCCGCTGGTGTGCCTCCGCTCGCGCTCGAGGACGCTCACGCGATCACCGTCCCCTTCCCTTCGAGCGCGTTCGTCACCGGATCGGCGCCGCGCGCGTCCCCGAGCACGACCCGCCCGACGCCGCCGTCGAGCGCTTCCCTCGCGCCGAGGAGCTTGATCCGCATGCGGCCCTCGGCGTGCTCGCTCGCGGCATCGATCTCGGCCCGTGCGACCGCGGGCACGAGCGACGCCTCGTCGGGGAAGTCGCGCAGCAGGCCGGGCACGTTGGAGAGCAGGAGCAGCGTCTCTGCGCCGAGCGCGGCGGCCGTCGCGGCGGCCGCGCGGTCGCCGTCGACGTTGATCGCTTCGCCGTCGAAGCTGGCGGCCGGCGGCGTGAGAACGGGAACGAACCCGCCGTCGAAGAGCGTTTGGATCAGCCCGGTGTTGACGCGCTCGACCTTCCCCGTCCAGGAGTCGCGCAGGACGCGCACGCGCCCGTCCTCGATCGCGCGGATCGCCTTCTTGCGCGGGCCCTCCCAGGTGCGGCCGTCGAGGCCGGAAAGCCCAACGGCGTTGACTCCGCGCCGCTGCAGGCGTTCGACGACGCCCTTGTTGATCTCGCCGCAGTACACCATCTCGAAGATCTCGAGCGTGCGGCGGTCGGTGTGGCGGCTGGTGTAGCCCGAAGGCGAGGTGACGAAACGCGGCGGGTGGCCGAGCGCCTCGGCGACGCGGTTGGTGCGGTGCGAGCCGCCGTGCACGAGGACGAGCGGGACGCCGTCGCGCGCGAGCCCGGCGACGTCGTCGCACAGGAGGTCGAGGTCGATGCCCTCGCTGCCGCCGACCTTGATGACGATCATGGATGACACCTAGCAGGGATGGAGGCCGGGGAAGTCGAGTCCGGCCGTCTCGTCGAGGCCGAGCATGAGGTTCATGGCCTGGACCGCGGAGCCCGCCGCGCCCTTCATCAGGTTGTCGATCGCGCTGATCGCGACGAGGCGGTTCGTGCCCTCGTCGCGCGCGAAGCCGACGTCGCAGTAGTTGGTCCCGGCGACGAGCTTCGGCTCGGGGTAGCGGTAGAGGCCCTGGCGCTCCTTGACGAGCCGCACGAACGGCTCGTCGCCGTAGTGCTCGCGGTAGAGGCGCCAGACGTCGCGCTCCTCCATGTCCTCGCGGAGGAACACGTGCGCCGTGCAGAGCACGCCGCGCACGAGCTCGACCGCGGTGGCGGAGAAGAAGAGCTCGAAGTCGCCGAGCTCCTGTTGCATCTCCGCCTGATGCCGGTGGCCGGTCGGTGCGAACGAGCGGACGACTCCCGCGCGCTCGGGGTGGTGCGTCGATGCGCCCCCGCGCGCGCCGCCCTCGGAGGAGCCGACCTTGACCTCGACCACCGCGCGCTCGATCGCCCCGCCGCGCGCGAGCGGGAGGAGCGCGAGGTTGACCGCGGTCGCGTTGCAGCCGACGCCGGAGGCGTACCTCGCGCCGCGGAGCGCCTCGCGGTTCGTCTCGGGCAAGCCGTACACGAAGCGGGGCAGCCAGTCCGGCGCGGGGTGCGGCCGGCCGTACCAGCGCTCGTACGTCTCGGCGTCGCGGAGCCGGAAGTCCGCGGCGAGGTCGACGACGCGTTCCGCCAGCGCCGCGAAGCGGTCGATCGACTTGGCCGCCTCGCCGTGCGGCTGCGCGAGGAAGAGCACGTCGCACGCGCCGAGCTCGCTCGGCGGCACGAAGCGCAGCGCGGTGCGGCCGCGGAGGTTGGGGTGGACGCCGTGGACGTATCGCCCGGCCTGCGCGTTCGAGGTGACCTGCTCGACCTCGACGCCGGGGTGGCTCAGGAGGAGCCGGAGGAGCTCGCCGCCGGCGTAGCCCGAGCCTCCGACGATCGACGCGCGGATCACGACGGCGCTCCCTGTTGGCGCGTGCCCAAGACGGCCGCTCGACGCGGCGCCGGCGTGAGCTCGCGCCCTTCCGCCACCTCGAGCAGGTAGTCGACGATGCGCGCCGGAATGTCCACGCCGGTGGGCTCGAGCGAGTTCTTGAACTCCATCGTGTAGTTCACCTCGTTGACGATCAGCCCCGCCGGCGTGTCGAAGAGGTCGACCGCGACGACTCCCCCGCCGACCGCCCGCGCCGCGCGCCGCGACAGCTCGCGCAGCTCGTCGGTGACGGGGAAGCTCGCGGTGACGGCGCCGCGCGCGGTGTTGGTGATCCAGTGCTCGGAGCGCCGCTCGATCGCGCAGATCACGTCGTCGCCGACGACGAAGCTGCGCACGTCGCGCCCGCCCTTCTCGACGTGCTCCTGCACGAAGAAGATCGAGTGGTGGTAGCTGCCGAGCGTCGCCTTGTGCTCGAGCACAGCCTCGGCGGAATCCCGGTCGGTCACGCGCGCGATCAGGCGGCCCCAGGAACCGACCGCCGGCTTGAGCACGGCGGGGTAGCCCAGATCCTCGATCGCTTCGAGCGCCGCCTCGGGCGTGAACGCGATGCGCGAACGGGGAACGGGCAGCCCGGCTTCGAGCAGGGCCAGGTTGGTCGTGAGCTTGTCGCCGCAGATCTCGCCGACGTGCCACGGGTTGACGCACGGCACGCCCCAGGTGTCGAGAATGCGGAGCGCGGCCATGGCGCGGGAGTGGCTGATGCAGCGCTCGAGGACGGCGTCGAAGCGGCACCAGTCGCGAGAGAATCCCACCACCACCCCCTCCACCCGGGCGTTTTGGACCGGCGCGCCGCCCTCCCGGTGGCGCTCCTTTGCGGAACTCTCACCTCCGCTCGACGCCGGCCAGATCGCCCCGTCGAGCCGGAACACCTCCCGGTCGACGTGGATCGCCTCGACGTCGACGCCGCGACGATCGAGCTCGGCGAAGAGGGCCTTCTCCTCCTGGCGGACGCGGGCGTGCAGCACTCCGATCCTCACGGCGCCACCTCCGCCAGCTCCGGCGACTCCGCGGCCGCGTGCAGCAGCGCGTCGACTTGGTCGAGGGTCAGCGGCCGCTGGTCCGCTTCGGACTTGATGCGCGCGGTTCGCTCGCGAAGCTGCGCCTCGGTGAGCTCCAACCCGAGCTGCTCGGCGCGATTCCTCACCGCGTTCCAGCCGGTCAGCCGGTGCGCCACGTGGACGTAGCGCGTGAGCCCGAAGTCCTCGGGCCGTAGCGCCTCGTAGGTCGACGGGTCGTTCAGCACCGCCTTGGCGTGGATGCCGGCCTTGTGGGTGAAGGCGCAGAAGCCGGTCACGTAGTTGTTGAACGGGACGTCGACGCCGACCAGATCGGCGACCGCCTGGTCGATCGGCAGGAGCAGGTTGAGACGGTACTTGCGACGCACCCGCTCGGGATCGCCGGCCGCCATGCGCGCGATGAAGCCGCCGAGCGGTGTGATGCCGTTGCGCTCGCCGATGCCGAGCACGCTCGTGTCGACGTGGGTCGCGCCGGCCTCGAGCGCCGCGTGGCTGTTGGCGATCGCGCAGCCGGCGTCGTTGTGCCCGTGGAACTCGATGTCGGCGCGGACACGAGCCCGGAGCGCGGAGACGAGCTCGTAGATGCGCCGCGGCGTGCCGATCCCGATCGTGTCCGCGATGCCCACGCGGTCGACGCCGACCTCGTCCACCGCCTCGTAGACGCGGAAGAGATCGTCCGGGTCGCTGCGCAGGCTGTCCTCGGTGCTGAACCGCGTCTCCACGCCCGAGTCCTTGAGGAACGGGAGCACCTCGCGCGCGCAGCGGACGATGTCGTCGATCGAGCGCCCGTGGCTGAACGCCCGCAGCTTCGACGAGGTGCCGATCACGACGTCGACGCCGTCGACGCCGGTGGCGACCGCGACGCGCGCGTCCTCGAGGCAGCACCGCGTGTGCGTGAGAATCTTGGCGTTGAGGCCGAGACCAGCGATCGTGGCGCAGTCCTCGCGGCTCCTCGGCGACGCCAGCGGCGAGGTCAGCTCGAGATACTCGATCCCGAAGGCGTCGAGCATCGTCGCGAGCCGGATCTTCTGCTCCGTGGTGAAGAACGCGTTGACGAACTGCTCCCCCTCGCGAAGCGTCGACTCGATGATCGCGAAGTCGGAGAGGCTCACTCGCCCCAGTCCTCTTCGATCTCCGGGGCCACCTCGATGGTCAGCGGATCGAGTCCGGTGATCTCTAGGTCGGCCCCGCACTCGGCGCAGGGAATGATCTCATTGAGCAGGGTGTCGTCCGCGATCGGAACGACGGCCTCGCACTCGGGGCAGGGGACGGTGTTGGTGGTGGCTTCCATGGCTCTTTCTCCTTGGCTTGGGCTGAAAAAAAAGAACCGGGCGCCGGGGAAGCCCGGCGGCCGGTTCTCGAGTTCTCTTCCGCGAAATCCCTAGAACGGGGCCTGCCAGGCACGGTGCCCGGGTTTGGCCTTGAGGGATTTGTCCTTGCGGAAGGTGTTCATGGGTCGCTTGGGAGACGTGTATCGCCTCAACGCCAAGAGTTCAAGCGCCCCACACGCCTTTTTCTCTAGACGGTATGGGGGCCCGGCCCCCGACCGTGACGTGGGTTGCCGCGCCGAAGCGTAGTAGAGCCACATCGGTCCGCCGAAGAGGCTGGGACCGAGTTGACGGCTGTACTGCAAGGAGGCCGGGCCGTGTCAGAGTCTACTCCCGTCACGTTCGTGGGCATCGACGCCCACCTGAAGACGCTTTCGATCGCCGTGCTGCCCGAACACGGTCCTGCAGTCGATCGACCGCGCACGATCGCCAACGAGCCTGCTGCTGTGCGGCGTGCCTTCCGCAAGCTGCTCGACCGCGGGTCGGTGCACGCGGTCTACGAGGCCGGTTGTCTGGGCTTTTCCTGCGTCGCCGCCTCGAGGATCTCGGGGTACGGTGCGACGTGGCCGCTCCGAGCCACGTCCCCACCCGCCCGGGCGACCGACGCAAGACCGACCGGCTCGACGCGGAGCGCCTGGCTCACTTCCTCCGAAGCGGCGACCTGGTGCTCGTGTCGCCGCCGACGCCCGAGTCCGAAGCGCTTCGCTCGCTCACCCGAGCACGCTGCGCCGCGAAGCAGGACAGCAAGCGGGTCAAGCAGCGTATCAACAGCTTCCTGCTGGCACGCGGTCTCGCCTGGGGGGCAGGACCAAGTGGACCCGCGACCATCGCCTGTCGCTGCGGAACCTCGAGCTCGACCTGGAGGACGATCGCTTCACCCGCGACTTCCTCCTGCGCGAGCTGAAGCAGCGCGAGGATTCCGTCGCCGAGCTCGACCTGCGCATCGACGAGCGGGTGGTACGCGACGACTGCCGCCTCAGGCAACCGCCACCTGCGCCGCTTGCTCATCGAGGCCGCGACGAAGTACTCCGTCCGGATCGAAGAAGGCGTGAAGCTCAAGCGCAGGCGCATGGATGCGTCTCCGGCGGCTCGCTCGCTCGCCAGGCGCGCGGAGCGGAGACTCTCGAGCAAGTACCGGCGGATCGCGCGGAAGCGACCCGCCAACGTCGCCCGCACAGCCGTCGCGAGGGAGCTCGCGGCCTTCCTGTGGGCCGCGCTCACTCCCGAACTCCAGGTCTGATGGGCCTTGGCCAACCTGTGAGGGGCAGACCGGGTGACCGGGGTCCGGAGGATCCTCGTGCGCCCTATGCGACACGGCCGATGGCCGGGACTCGCGCTTCTAGACTGACGGACTCCCGACCGACCAAGCATCGTGCGGTAGCCAACCCGCGGATATCAGAGTGACGCCCCGTCGTGATCGGCACCCGGTCTCCCCGCCCCTCTCCGAACGAGGAACGACGATGACGTCACCGCATCGAAGACAGCCCCTTGACCAAGGGGCCCCCATATCAGGGCAGGAAAGTCAGCGGCGCCGCGTTGCTCACGAACGAGACACCGAGTCCGAGCGAGAGGTCGAGCACGGCGTACGCGTGGTGGGCGGTGAGGCCGATCAGCGCGGTGAACACTCCCGGGGGCAGCGTCAGTGCCGCGGTCCCCTCCCCCAACACGGGATCGAGCGTGCCGAAGTTGGTCGTGAACGGCGGCTGGTTGGCCTTGACCAGGGTCAGCATCGTGTAGGCGTCGAAGTTGAGCGGGATGGTCTCCCCGCCCACCGGGAAGCCCGGCCTCGTCCCCGAGAGGCTCCCGCCGAGGAAGTAGAAATCCGAGGCGAACTCGGCCCCAGGCTGCAGGGAGAAGTTCACGGTCCCGCCCACGGCGTCGGAGATCTCGACCACGTCCACGGACACCGGAGGCAGGCACGTGGCGGTCTCCGCCTCCAGGCGAACCCGGCGGCCCTCCTCCAGCGCGAGGACGATCTCCGTCCCGTCGTCGGAATAGGCGACCCACTCGAAGATCCCGTCGATGACGGCCGCCGCCGCGGAGCCCGGCGTCGGGGTGAAGCTCACCTCGGCGGACCAGGGCCCGTCGAGGGCGCCGACCACGAGGCCATCGGTGCAGCACGTGTCCCACGTCCAGTTCCCCGTGTAGACGCCCAGCACCGGGTCCTCCGTGTACTCGTCGGTGAAGGCGGGCTGCGGGTCGTCTTGGAGGAGGATCGCCGGAGCGGTGAGCGTTCCCGACGTCACCACTTCCACCTGAGCGCTCCCGCCGTCGCCGTCCTGGGGCTTGTCGTGGAAGACGAACAGGGAAGGCCCGTTCCCGGACCCGTCGTCGACAAGGAACAGATGCGAGCGGTCGCTGACCGCGGTTACCTGGTTTCCGTTGTACGAGTCTACGAAGGGAAAGTCGTAGGAGTAGACCGTCGACGGTGAGGCGCCGAGCGAGAACGGCGTGATCTTTCCGAGGAAGTTGGCGTCGAAGTCGCCCGCGCCTGGCGCCGACTCCTGATACACCAGCACGCTTCTCGGGCAGGGGTTCGCGCCGTCTCGAATCAGCGTCAGGTTGTCGATCCCGAAACCGACGATGCCCGTGGGATCCGTGCCGGTCACCAGCAACGACGTGATGTTCGCGTCCGAGACGCTGATAAGCGTTCCGATCCCGTCGCCCGTCCCGGGGTCGCCGGACTGGACCACGAGAACGTCCACGGTCGCGGCACCGTCGAAGGCCTCGAGCGTGAAGGTCTCGGCGTTGTCGACGTCGAGGAGGATCATCGAGACCGTCTGAACCGGCGGGTCGAAGTCCATCAGGATCGGTGTCGGAGAGAGGGCGGACCCGCCACCGAAGCCGTCGGAGAGCGCGCCGCTTCCCAAAAGCGGCGCATCGTCGCCGCTGGTGAACGTCCCGAAGCCGCCGACCGGCGAGCCCTCCGTGATGATGAGCGGAAGCGAGGCCGTGCCTCCCCCGTCGCTGAACGTGAGGCCGGCGGCCGCGTACTGGGTGTCGACGACGGTCCCCTCGGCGAGACCCTCGAAGTCGATGACGTCGGTCGCGAGCGAGCACGGCTCGCACTCGTCGGGAATGTCGTTGTGGTTGCAGTCGAAGGATGTGCCCGTGACGATGTCGATCGAGTCGTCGACGCCGTTCAGGTTGCAGTCCTGGGCGAGGGCCGGGAAGGCGAACAGGGGGAGCAGGGCGATCGGAAGGCTCTTCATGGGGAGACGTTCGGAGTCGATACGGAGCGTCGGCCGCCCGGACGGGCGTCCTCTGCCGTGTCCGGACGGAACCGCGCTCCGGCGTGACGCCGAACCCCAAGAAAGTCAGCCGGCTTCCTGCATGAGCAGAGCCAGCCGCGCACGGGCCCGCGAGAGGAGCTTCCGCAGCGCCTCCTCGCTCCGCCCCATCTCCGCCGCCACCTCGCGGTGGGAGCGCGAGCGCAGGCACACCTGAAGGATGACGTTGCGGTACTCCTCCGGCAGGAGGTCGAAGGCTCGTTCGACGCGCTCGACCTCGTCGGCCACCTCGGCCTGTCGGCTGGGCGTCACAAAACCGCCGTAGACCTCGAGCACGCCGTCGAGCGGAACCTTGCGCGCCGTGTCACGCTTCTGGGCGCCGTGGTACTCCGCCTTGTGGGTGATCTTGTGGTAGGCCACGCCGAAGAGCCACCGCCGGAACGCGTCCTCGTCGTCGACCTCGAGCTCCGCCACGTCGCCGAGCACCTCGCGGCAGACGGACTGCACGATGTCGGACTGGGACTCCTGCACGCGCAAGCGCGGCCCGCACTTGAGCCTCACGTAGGCCCGCAGCTCGTCGAGATGCCGCCGCAGAAGCCCTTCGAGCGCGTCCCGGTCCCCCTCCCGCGCACGCCGGAACAAGCTCGCGAAGTCGTCTACCATGGAAGCGGCCCCGGACCCTACCAAAGCGATGTCGACCACGACGCGAGAACCCCGCCCCTCGCCGAACCCGGAGGTCGAGGCGCTCCTTGCGGAGTGCATCGAGCGGCTGGAGGCGGGCGGCGAGCCTGCGGTCGAGGAGGTCCTGGCGGCGCACCCCGAGCACGCGGACGAGCTCGGCGAGCTCCTCGGCTCGCTGCGCGGCGTCGGACTGGTCCGCGACGCGGTCGTACCGGAGCGCGACATCGGCGGCTTTCGCCCGCTGCGCAAGATCGGCGCCGGCGGCATGGGCACCGTGTACCTGGCGCGCCAAGCGTCGGTGGACCGGATGGTCGCGCTGAAGGTCGTGCGCGCAGGCCTCGCGGCCAGCGGGAAAGCGGCGGAGCGCTTCCGGCGCGAGGCGCGCGCGATCGCGCAGCTCCGCCACCCGAACATCGTCGCCGTCTACGACACGGGCGACGACGACGGGCTGCTCTACACGGCGATGGAGTTCGTTCCCGGACGCGGGTTGGACGAAGTCCTCGCCGAGGACCGCGAGCTCGAGACCGCGCAGGTCGTCACGTGGATTCGCGACGTGGCGCGCGCGCTCGCGAGCGCGCACGCCGCCGGCGTGGTCCACCGGGACGTCAAGCCGTCGAACATCCGCATCGCTCGCGACGGGCGCGCGATGCTGCTCGACTTCGGGCTCGCGCGGAACCTCGAGGGCGACACGATCACGCTGACCGGCAGCTACCAGGGCTCGCCCCGCTACTCGTCACCGGAACAGATCCGAGCCGGCAAGGAGCCGATCGGTCCCGCCACCGACGTCTACTCGCTCGGCGTGACGCTCTACGAGGCCCTGACCGGCCGCGCCCCCTTCGAGGGCGAGACGACCGAGCAGGTCTTCCACGAGATCCTGACACGCGACCCTCCGCGTCCGCGCGGTCTGAACCCGGCGGTGTCGCGCGACCTCGAGACGGTGGTCCTGTGCGCGACCGCGCGCGAGCCGCGGCGCCGTTATCGGACCGTGCAGGCGTTCGCGGACGACCTGGACGCGCTGCTCTCCTTCCGCCCCATCGCCGCGCGCCCCCCAGGCGCGCTCGAGCTGTGCGCGAAGTGGATCCGCCGCAACCCTGTCGCCGCCGCGGTCGGCCTGACTGCACTCGTGGCCCTCGTGTTCGTGGTGATCTTCCAGCGCTGGTGGACGCTGTCCGAGCGGCGCGCGGACGCTCGCGCCGCCCTAGCGAGCGCGGCGAAGCTCCTGGACGAGTACGCGAGTCAGCGCGACGTGGAGGGCGAGCGCGAGGCGCGCTTCCTCAGCTGGCGCCGGACGCTGGAGTCGAAGCCGCACGACCCGGAAGAGTGGAAAGCCTACGACGCGGAGCGTGTCCGGATCGACAAGCTACGCGGGAAGCGTGAGGACCGCTTCGCGGACGCGCTCACCTATGTCGACCTCGCGACGAGTCTCGACCCCGATCTCAGCGGCGTCGACGACGTGCGCGCCGAGCTCTACCTGCACAAGTGGCACCTGGCGAGGGCCGTGGACGACACCGCAGGCATGGAGTTCTACCAGCGCAAGGTCGAGGAACACGACGCCCGCGGCGTGCACAGCTCAGCGTTCGACGCCCTCGGCCGCGTCTCGCTTCGTTCGCGGCCCGCGAGGGCGGAAGTGTTTCTCCAGCGCTACGTGCTGCAGTCCGAGGTCGTCCCCGGCGGTGAGCCCCGCCTCGTGCCAGCGCCGGTCTCCGGACCGCCGCCGATCAATCCCGGAACGTGGTGCCTCCGCGTCGTCGCGGACGCCGGCGACCTGCGGCGCGGCGACCTTCTTTTCGAGGTCGCCGGCCACGCCGTGCAGGGGCTGATCATCGTCACACGAGGCGGAGGCGACGTGCGCCCCGGCGACGTCCTCGAAAACATCGATGGACGCGTCCCCCGCGACCTGTTCGACGTGAACCTGTTCGCTCGGGGAGAGGACGGCGTCGAGCGGACGTTTGCGTTCGCGCGCGGGTCCGAGCAGGTCGTCGCGCGCGCCGCGAACCTGGGCGATGTGGGTATCGAGATCACGGACGCGCGCGGGCTGGCGGAGCGCGGCGGCGGTACGGCGCGCGTGCTCCGCGACGGTACGGTGCTCGAGACGCCCATCCCGGAGGGACTGGACACACGCGTCACCGCGGCGCCCCTGCTCCTCACCACCGCGTGCAGGGTCGGGCTCACGCCGACGCCCGCCCTCGAGCTGGAGGAGGGCAACTACGTCGCCGTCCTGCGGCTGAAGGGGCACGAGGAGACCCGGCGCGCTTTCGAGGTCCGGGCCGGCAAGGCGTCGTTGCTGCGAAACCTCCTCCCGGAGCGCGGGACGAGCTTGCCGGGCTTCGTTCACGTCCCGATGCAGACAACGGAGGTGACGTCTTTCTGGCTCCAGGAGCGCGAGGTCACCTGCGATGAATACCTGGAGTTCCTGAACGACCCGGAGTCGCTCGCGACGATCGACTCCGCCGGGACCCCGGTCCTCTATCCCCGAACTCCGGCCAACGCGTTCGCGGGCGGGTCCTGGCCGCGCGGCGACGACGGTCGCTTCACGCTGCCGGCCGACGGGACGCCCGACATGCCCGTGCTCGGCGTGTCCCTCGGGGACGCCTGCACGTACGCTCGCTGGCTCACCGCGCGCGCCGAACGGAGCGGCGTTCCATGGAACTACGACCTGCCCGGCTCTTACGACGAGATCTTCGCCGCGACCGGGATCCGCTCGGTGACCGACCTGCGGTTCCGCCGGTACTACGTGGGCCCCGAGTTCCGGCCCCATTGGTTCAAGACCTGCTTCGCGCGCGACGTGGCGTGCGTCGAGCCCGTGATGAGCTATCCGCGCGACGAGACGCCGTACGGGGTCTTCGACCTCGCGGGTAGCGCCGCGGAGTGGACCCTCGCCAGGTGGAACTGGGCCGACTACCGCGTCCTCGTGGGCGGATCGTGGGACCAGGGCTTCCCCGAGTGGTTCCAGACCGGCTTCGCTCACGGCAACGGCGAAAACGCGACGGCGTTCAACTACGGGTTCCGGCTGGTCGCGCGGCCGGTCGAGCAACGCTAGGGACGGCCGGGAGCGCGAAACCGAGCGCGCATGCAGTCAGCGGCGGCGGCGGACGACTCGCTCGCCAGACGGCGCGCTTTGAGACCGAGCGCCGTGGGAGCGCCCCCCGGAGGACCGGAGGTTTCCAGCCCAACGAAGGACGAGGTTCGCGTCCCGCACCTGTTGCCGCCGGACCCGCTGGCCGGCTCGTTCCGCCGCGCGGTGCTCCCGCTGCCGGTCGGTCACGTCGCGGGCGTGAACGCCGCGTTTCCAGCAGTCCAGACGTTCAGGCAGCGCGTGCGGCCGGACTTCGGCGCCGGGCCTGTGCAATTCGCCCGCGCGCGCCAACCGGAGCCAGGACACCTTGGAGAAGTCGTAGCGCAGGATGCCGCGCTTCCGGCGGGCCTCGGCACGGGCTACCGAGTTGCCCTCGGCGGAACGGGCCGCGGCCGCCGCGCGGACGAGGGCCGGATCGATACGCACCGACCCGCCCGGGGACTGGGCGAAGGTCGGCGCGGCGAGGAGGACGGCCAGAACGAGGACGCGCATCGTATGGATTGTGCACCGGCGGGTCGGATCCCGCCACCCGCCGGGGAAACGCGTTTGTCACGCCGGGGCGCGGTGGATATCGGAGGGCGGAATCCCACCACCACCCCCTACCACCCGGGTTGTTTTGGACCGGCCGACGGCCCCGCGGTGGCACTCGCTTGCCCAAGCCTTGCACGGAGCCCCGCTAGAATCCCCGCGATGATCGCCGTGCTCGCCCTCAGCCTCCCCCAGGACGCGGCGGATCCGCAAACCGCCCCGCCCCTCGAGCTGCGCGCCGGCCTCGCGATCACCTGCGTTGCCGCCGAGCCCGACGTCGTCCAGCCGCGCGAGTGCAGGCTCGACGAGCGCGGGCGCCTCTGGGTCCTGCACGGCGCGGGCGGCCTGCGCCTCACCGTCGGCGAAGACACCGACGGCGACGGGGTGTTCGACGGGTTTCGGGACTTCGCCGACGGGCTGCCGGCGAACGCGAGCTTCGTTCCGGCCCCCGCCGGCGTGTACCTGGCCCGGCCCCCGCGGCTCTTTCACGCGCCGGACGAAACCGCCGAGCCGCGGGCCGTGCTCGACGGCTTCGGCGACGACGTCGGCGCGCTCGCGCTCGGCCCGGACGGGTGGGTTTACGGCGCGCGCGACTCCACGAGCGACGCCGAGGTCCGCGGCCGGACGTTCCGGCGAGCCGTCTGGCGCTGGCATCCCGAGGCGGACCGCTTCGAGGTCTTCGCGCGGGGCGGAGGTGACGCCGCGGGCCTCGCCTTCGACCGCGACGGCGAGGTGTTCGCCGGCGCGGGCGCCGGGCACGTCCTCGTCCACTACTCCCGGGGCGGCTACCACGGCGAGAAGCCCGACGGCCGCGGGCCGGCGAAGCCCTACGCCTTCGGGGCTTTCGGCCCCGCGCCGCACGAAGGAGAGGCCGGCCGCGAAGCGCGCGCGGGCGTCCTCTACCGCGGCGGCCTCTTTCCGGACTTCGACGGAGCGTGGATCGCGCCCTGCGGCGCGGGCGATCGCATCTGCGCGAGCGACGTGCTCCCCGACGGCTCGACGTTCCGCACGCGGCACCGCGAGCCGCTCGTCGCGAGCTCCGACCCGCGCTTCCGGCCCACCGCGGTCACGGCCGGACCCGACGGGGCGCTCTTCGTCTGCGACCGCGGCGACGCGCCGGCGGGCGGGCGCATCTGGCGCATCGCGCCGGACGAACCCGGCGCCCCGAAGGCTCGGGAGCCGGCGCCGACGCGCGCGCTTCCCGGCGATCCCGCCGAGCTCGCGCGCGCCGCGCGCGACCCCGACCCGCGAAGACGCGCCGCGGTCGCGGCGGCGTTGCGCGACGTGCCGCCGGAGGACGTGCGGCCGGCGCTCCTCGCGCTGCTCGCCGACGAAGCGAACGCGGACGATCGGCGCCTGGTCCTCCTCTGCTGGTGGGCGGTCGAGGCCGCGGCGAACCGTTACCGCGACGACGACTTCGCCGCGGACTCGTGGCACTGGCGGCTTCCGCTCGCGGCGCGCGAGATCACGCCGCGCCTCCTGCGGCGCTGGGCGGCGGAAGGAGGCGAGGAGAACCTGCTCGCGGCGGCGCGGCTCCTGCGCGCCGCGCCCTCGGCGCGCGAGGCCGCGGACGCGCTGCTCGCGCTCGACCGCGGCTTCGCGGGACGGCGCTCGGTCGAGGTTCCCGACGCGCTCCGCGACGCGATCGACGACGCGCCCGAGGGCGACGAGCACGACTACACGCCGCGCGCGCGCAAGGTACGGCTCCAGCTCCGCCTCGGCGACGAGCAGGCGGTCGCCTCCGCCCTCGGCTTCGCGCGCTACGAGCACGACCGCGTCGAGGCTCTTCGCGTCGAGCTGCTCGAGGCGCTCGGCCCCGTCGCCTCCGAGCGTGCGTTCGAGCCGCTCATCGTCATCGCCCGCGGCTCGCGCTACCCGGCCGTGCGGCGCGCGGCGCTCGAGGCGATGCGGCACTACGAGACGCCGGTGGTCGCGGGGCGCGTGCTCTCCTTCTACGAGGGCAGCGAGGAGAAGGCGGAGATCGTCGAGCTCCTCACGCGGCGCAGGGACTGGGCGCTCGAGCTCGTGAAGCAGGTCGAGTCCGGCCTGGTCTGGTACGAGCACGTGCCGCTCGAGCTCGTCGACCGCATGCGCCGCTTCCGCGACGCCGAGCTGGACCAGTACCTCGCGTCGCTCTGGGGCGACGCCGCGACGCGGGACAAGGCGGCCGAGATGGAACGCGTTCGCGGCGCGCTGGACGAAGGCGGCGGCGACGTCGACCGGGGGCGCATGCTCTTCCAGAGCGCGTGCGCGCGCTGCCACGTCCTGAACGGCGTCGGCGAGGCGAGCGGTCCGGACCTGACCGACTTCGACCGCGGGAACCTCGATCTTCTCCTCAGCTCCATCATCGACCCAAACGCGCGCATCCGTCCGTCCTACGAACATTTCGCGCTCGAAACGACGAACGGATTCATCCTGACGGGTCGCCTCACCTCCGAGATTCCCAACTCAGTCACGCTCGAGGACACGACGATCGCGCGCGAGGCGATCCGTTCGCTCGCGCCGGCGGGGTCCAGGATGCCCGAGGGGCTCCTCGACGGTCTCGGCGCGCAGGACTTACGCGATCTCTTCGCCTGGCTCAGCCGCTAGAGGCCCGGCCGACAAAGGCCGATTTCTGGGAGGCCGATCGAGACGACTTCGGTCTCGTGGAATCGCCGGATTCGGGCGGTCAGGCCGAAGGCT
>JANQEJ010000355.1 GCA_028278425.1 Planctomycetota bacterium
GCTCACCAGCGGGATCGCCGCCGTCTCGGTGAACGTTCCTGGCGGATCGTTCGACAGGATCCGCACGAGGTTCGAGCCCTTCGTCGTCACGGCGAGGTCCGTCCCGCCGCCCGCGACGAGGTCGCCCGCGGCCAGGGCCGTGGGCTCGTCTCCCGCGGTGAGCGGCACGACGATCTCCGTCGGGAAGGCCCCCGATCCGTCGTTGACGCTCACCGTGACGTCGTCGCTGCCGCTGTTGGCCGTCGCGACGTCGGAGCGGCCGTCGCCCGTCAGGTCGACGACGATCACGTCGCAGGGCGCTTTGCCCTGGCCGCCCGGCGGGCCGCCGCCGCTTCCGCTCGCGCCGATCTCGGTGAAGGCGTTGAGGATGAGGCTTTGCACGCTCAGCGTTCCAAAGCCAGGGGTCATCGAGTCGTGCCCGGAGTCCGCCCAGAAGAACGCCGACCCCGCGCCGGCTCCAAGGACGCCGGGCGCGATGTAGGCCGACATGAATCCCCCGGGGTCCGGGGTCACGACCGCCACCGCGTCGGGCCCTATGTCGATGATGCCGCCCACGCCGTTGGAAGCGAAGCCCACGCTGTCGGTCGGCTGGAACGGACCGTCGGTGATCCCCGGGACCGCCTCGGTCGTGTACGTTGTGCCGAACGGCCCCGTGAAATACGTCACGCCAAAGAGCGAGGCGAGCACGTTCGCTCGAGCGGATGCCGGATGGAATTCGGCGAACACCACGAGGTCGCCACCACCCAGAACGTATTGGTGCAAGGTGGCCGCCTGCGCTGGGGTCAGGTCGTAGCTGTTGTCATCCGTGAAGCCGAGCACCGCGACGTCGATCGCCGCCAGGTCGGCGAGGTTGAAGTCCGTGTCGCTTCCGAACTGCTGGATCGCGAAGCTCAACCCCGGCACGACGGAGGTGGGTTGCCCCCAATTGTCCGTGGACTGGAGCGCGATCCCCAGGCTGTGATTCGGATCCAGGATGTTGAAGGGATCGATCGCCGGGGACAGCGCACCTGCCTGTACGGTCGTCTGTGCCGCGACGATGGAGGGTAGCGCGAGTGCAAACGCAGCCGCGAGAATCGAAGCGTGTGAGCGTTTCGTTTTCACAATCTTCTCCTCTTGAAGGAGTTGGTTATTGAGCGTGCGGCCGCGCCTGCCGCGCGACCGCTCGATGAAACCGCATAGCCCAGACTGAGTGCTCTCGTCCGCGTTGTCGGGACACCCCGCCCCACGGTTATCTTCCGCCGGGCCAAGCTCGGCGACCTCCGGCTAGGATGAGGTCCATGAAGCGCACCCGCCTCCTCCTCTTGCCCGCCGCGTTCCTCGCGCTCCTCCTGTTCGGCCTGTGGCCCCGCGCGGCCGCCGGTGGCGAGGGCGGCGGGTCGTTCCGTTTCGTCGTCGTCGGCGACACGCAGAGCGCCACCGGCGCCGGTTCCTTCAACCCGAGCGTCGTGCCGCAGTTGATCCAGGACATGAACGCGCTGAACCCGGACTTCGCGCTCTTCTGCGGCGACCTGGTGGCCGGGGCGGGCTCGGTGGCCGGCACGGTCGCGCAGTGGGAGCAGTGGAAGACCGCCACCGCGCCGTTCACCGGCCAGCGCTACGTCGTGCCCGGCAACCACGACTTCTTCGGAGGCGCGGGGAGCTTCGCGGCGTGGAAGACGACCTTCCCGTGGCTGCCGACCGCGACGAGCCCGCCGGGCGAGGAGGGGCTCACCTACTGGTTCGACCACGGCAACAGCCGCTTCGTCAGCATCCTGACCGACCACGAGACGCTCGGCGCCGTGCCGCCCACGCAGCAGGCCTGGCTCGACGGCGTCCTCGCGGCCAGCGGCGACAAGGAGCACGTCTTCGTCTTCTCGCACCATCCGGTGTCCTTCAGCCAGGCCGAGGTTCTCGGAACGACGTCGGGCGCGTTCTGGCAATCGCTCGTGCAGAACGACGTCGACGCGTACTTCAGCGGCCACTGGCACCGCTACCAGCCGAGCCAGCTCGGCAAAGGCGGCGACACCTGGGAGGTGATCTGCGGGACGGGCGGTGGATGTCTCTGCTTCTCGCCGATCCGGCCGTACCAGCAAGTCCACGGCTTCCTCCTTGTCGAGGTGGACGGCGGCGAGGCGGTCGCGACGTTCTATGCCGACGACGACGGCGACGGTTCCTACGACGATCCCGTGGACAGCTTCGTGATGAAGAGCTCGACACCTCCGCTCGCGGGCCTCGTCGCCGAATACAGCTTCGACGACGGGACGCCCGCCGACTGGGCGCCGGCGCCGCTGGGGAAGGGGATCGACGGCCAGCTCTTCGGCGGGGCGCAGCTCGCGGCCGGCAACCCGACCGGGACCGCGCTCGAGCTGAACGGAACGGGCGCGTACGTCGAGGCGGGCGCGATCGGCGACTACAACCTCTCCATCAACGGCGACCTCACGCTGTCGCTGGAGGCCCGCTTCGACTCGCTCGCGCCCGGCGTATGGTCGAACACGCTCCTCACCTACGCCACGAACGACTTCTACACCGAGGACGAAGAGACCAACTACTCCTACTGGCTCAACCTGCGCGACGACGGAACGCTGGTTTCCTTCTGGGAGCACGACGACGGGGTCAACGTCACGCTCACCTCGACGCAGCCCGCTCCCGTGGCGGTTGGAGCCTGGCACCACTACGCGCTCGTGCGCGACGCGGCGGCGAGCACCGTCACCTTCTACGTCGACGGCGCGCAGCTCGGCGCGAGCGTGCCCTACCTGCGCAACCCGACCGGAGGGGGTCGCGGCATGCTCTACGTCGGCGCCGACACGCTCGGCGTCACGCCCTTCGACGGCCGCATCGACGAGGTCCGCGTGTACAACGAGGCGCTGGACGCCGCCAGCATCGCGGCCCTCGCCAGCGCGCCGCTCCTGACGGTGGCCGACTTCACCGCGGGAGCGACCGCCGTCCTCGCAACCAAGCACGCGACGCCCGGCGCCAGCGTGCTCGTCTACGCCTCCTTCACCGGCGGCGGCCCGCTGCCCACCGCCTTCGGCGACGTCCTGCTGTCGCCGCCGTTCGTTCCCGTGGCGACGCTGACCGCCGACAGCCTCGGGTTCGCCTCGACGGCCGCGCCCGTCCCGCCGGGAACGGCCGGCATCGCGGTATGGCTGCAGGCCCTCGACGCGGGCGCGCTCGCGCTCAGCAACGGCGTCGCGGAAACGATCCGGTAGCCGTCAGAAGCTCGGGTCCCGCCAGACCTCCTGTCCGTCGAGGAGCGTCAGGAGCACCTTCGTCGCCCCGATCTGGCCGACCGGGATGGTCGTGATGTTGCGGTCGAGGACGATGACGTCGCCGCGCTTGCCCGTTTCGAGCGAACCGACCTTGTCCTCCTGCCGCATCAGGTAGGCGGCCTCGATCGTGTACGCGCGGATCGCGGCGTCCCGGGTCGGCAGGCTCTCGGGCCCCATCGCGAGCGCGTTCTCCATCCCCTCGAAGGGCGAGAGCGAGCCGACGTCGAAGTCGCTGCTGAGCACGACGCGCGCGCCGGCGTCGTACAGCGTGCGGAGCTGCTCCGCCTCCTGCTGGAGCACGGCGAGCGGGAGGTAGATCCCGTAGAAGAAGCTGAAGAGGCCGCCGCCGAACGGCTGGAAGTCCGCGGTCACGTCGAGCGCCGCGAAGCGCGGAACGTCGGCGGGGTGCACGAGGTGGACGTGCGTCAGCCGGTGCCGGGCGTCGACCGTGCCGCCGGAGGCGAGGTCCGCGGCCTCGATGGCGTCCAGGGCCTCGCGCACGCCGCGGTCCCCGATCGTGTGGACGTGCATGTCGAAGCCGACGGCCTGGAGCTGCGTGATGTAGCTCGTCAGGCGCGCCTGATCGAAGACGTTGATTCCCAGGGGGCCCGCGAGCGTCCCGCTGAAGAAGAACGGGTCGAGCTGATACGGCAGCAGCAGCGCCGCGGTCGTGTGCGAGATCTCCCCGTCGGCGTAGAGCTTGACCTGCGAGAAGCGCAGGAGCGAGCTCGGGTCGTTCGAGTAGAGCGCGGTCAGATCGGCGATCTGCTGCGCGTCGTCGAGCTCGTAGGGATAGGCCCACAGCCCGCCGATCGCCCGCACGCTCAGCGTCCCCAGGTCCCGCGCCTGCTCCCAGGCCTCGACGTACCCGCGCTTCCAGTAGACGCGCGCGTCGCACAGCGACGTGATCCCGTTCCGGTTCGCGGCCGCGAGCCCGTCGAGGAGCGCGTCGTAGTTCATCTGATCCAACAGCGGACTCGGCAAGAGGGCCAGGTCCATGACCATCTCGCCCGCCGCGTCGAGCAACACGCCGTTCGGCGCGCCGGTCCCGGGGTCGCGGAGGATGACGCCGCCGGGCGGATCCGGGCTGCCGGCGTCGAACCCCACCGCCTGCAACGCGAGGCTGTTCACCCAGACGGAGTGCGACGTCTCCTCCATGATCACGGTCGGGTGATTCGGGATCGCGGCGTCGAGGACCCCGACCGGCGAGCCGCCGCCCTCGATGAACGGGTGCATGTCGAAGATGGAATGCCCGTAGCCGATCACCCAGCCGGTCCCCGCGCTCGGCGCGCAGTTCTGGAGGATCGCCCCGTAGCTCGGAATCGACTGTCCCGGAGGAAGCTGGCAGGTGAAGGCCCCGTGGAATCCCTCGAGGATGTGAACGTGGCTGTCGTGCACGCCGGGCATCGCCATCTTGCCGTCGAGGTCGATCACCTGCGTCAGCGGTCCCGCGTACGCGGCGGCGCCGGCGTCGTTCCCGACGTACACGATCTCGCCGGCCCGGATGGCGACGGCGGAGACGACGGGCTGCGCCGCGTCGACGGTGTAGACGAAGCCGTCCTCGAGGATGATGTCCGCGGGAAGCGGACCCGGCGGTCCGATGGTGACGCTCGCGGCCCGGGCGAACCGAAAACCGACGCCCGGCTCGACGAGCGCGCCCTGCGCGTAGAACGTCAATCCGGCGAGCGCGGGGTTGCCGGGAATCGGCAGCGAGACGGGCGCCGGGCTCCCCGCGCCGGCCCAGGGCGCGCCGATCAGCACGCTCGGCAGCGGCGCGCCGAGCATCAGCTCGCCCGCGGCCGCGCCGCCGGCCATCCCCGTCCCGGGGACGAACACACCGCAGGGGAAGAAGGGACCGGTCGTGAGCGCCGCCCCGATCATCGGGAGCGCCCCCGGAGGCTGCGTTCCCAGGGGATTGTCGACGCCGAGAACGAGGGTTTGCCCGACCCGCGGCGCGCCGCTCAGAGGAACGAAGCTGCCGGTGGGATTGGCGCCGCAGCCGGGGAGGACGGTGACGTCGCCGGCCTGCGCGCTCGCGAGCGAGAGCTGCCCGGCGATGGACGCGACCAGGGTACCGAGGGCGAGACGACGGGCGTGGCTCATGCGGGCCACTGTAATCCCGTGCGTCCGCCGCGGCGGACGAAGGCGGCGAGAAACGCCCCTCTTTCGCGGTTCCGCCCTAAGATGAGGACTCTTGTCGGGAACCCACTCGTGGAGGGAATCATGAGAGGCGGGATACGTGTCCTCGTTCTTTCGGCCGCGGTTCACGGAACGGTTCTGTTCGCGACGCACGCCTCGGCGCAGTGCCAGTTCGTCGACCGCACCGACGCCGCCGGGATCCAGGAGTCGCACGGCGCGTTCTACCAAGTCGAGTGCCCGGTCTTCGCGCAGGTCATGCACGGCGGCGCGTCCTGCGGCGACTTCGACGGCGACGGGTGGGAGGACGTCTTCTTCGCGACCGGCGGCCACGTCCCCGACCGCCTCTTCATCAACCAACGCGACGGGACCTTCGTCGACGACGCGCAGGCGTGGGGCGTGGCGGTCGAGCACGTCGGCGTCGGCGTCGCGGTGGGCGACTACGACCGCGACGGGAACCTCGACGCGTTCGTCGTGAGCCTCGGACCCGAGTGCAACATCGGGCCGGGCCACCACAAGCTCTACAAGAACACCGGGACTTCGTTCGTCGACGTGGCCGCCGGGGCCGGCGTCGCGACCACGAGCCCCACGGAGGCCGACGGCTGGGGCGCGGCCTTCGGGGACTACGACCTCGACGGGTTCCTCGACCTGGGCGTGCCGGGGTGGATCGGGCAGTCCGACGGCAACCGCCTCTTCCACAACGAGCAGGACGGCACCTTCTCGGACGCCACGGCCGCGCTCAACTTCGACCTCCACGACGTGCGCGGTCTGTCCGTTCGGTTCACTGACATGAACGGCGACCGCTATCCCGAGATCCTGTGGGTCTCCGACTTCGGGGAGAGCAAGTACTTCGTCAACCGGAAGGACGGCACCTTCCTCGAGGCCACCGCCGCCGCCGGCGTGGGTCTCGACAGCAACGGCATGGGCCAGACCGTCGCCGACTTCGACCGCGACGGGAAGCTCGACTGGTACGTCACCTCGATCCAGGGCGTGGATCCCCAGTACACGGGCAACATGATGTACCGCAACCTCGGCGACCACGTGTACGAGGAGGCGAGCGTGCCGATGGGCGTCAAGGACGGCGGTTGGGGCTGGGGCACCTCGGCGGCCGACTTCGACCTCGACGGCTGGGTCGACGTCGTCGAGACGAACGGCTGGTACCTCCCCGAATGGGTCCACGAGCAGTCGTACCTCTTCCACAACCTCGGCGGCGGCCACTTCGAGGAGATCGCGGATCCCTCCGGGCTCCAGCACCACGAGGACGGCCGCGCGCTCCTGACCTTCGACTACGACGAGGACGGCGACCAGGACGTCCTGATCGTCTCGAACCGCGGCGGCCTCTACCTCTTCCGCAACGAGCGGCTCGAGCAGACGGGCAACTGGCTGCGGCTGCGCTTCGACACGGGGAGCAAGGCGGGGCTCGCCCCCCACGGCTTCGGGACGCGCGTCACCGCTTCCATCGGGCGCAGCCGGCAGGTGACCTACCTCGACGGCGGGAGCAACTACCTCGGCCAGAGCGAGCTCGCCGTACACTTCGGCCTCGGCAACGCCGACGTGGTCGACAAGCTCGTGATCCAGTGGGCCGACGGCAACGTGCTCGTGCTGCACGACGTTCCCGCGAACCAGACGCTCACCGTCGCGCCGGGGGGCAAGTAGCCCGCTCAGAACCCGAGCGTCACGTCCAGCGCGTTCGCGAGCTGCACGGTTCCGCCCGCGTCCGCGGCGCCGGCCTGCGCGCAGAGCGCCGTGCCCGCGAAGGCGCACACGTTCGGCACGGGGATGGCGAAGGGAACGCCGGCCGGGCCGGTGAAGCTCGCGAGCGGCGGGCCGAGCGAGCAGAGGAGCGTCCCGAAGCTCGTCGGCACGTTCGCGGGCGCGAGCGAGACGCCGACGAAGTCGAGAACGGCTCCCGGAAGGAAGCTCGTGTGGTCGACGACCGGATCCCACACCGCGCCGAGGACCGGACCGCTCGTGATCCCGGGCAGGAACGCGTTCGGGTTGGGCGGCGCGCCGAGCCGGACGACCTCGAGCGCGGGGCTGCAGATGTCCGGCGACCCGTCGCCGTCGCAGTCGGGTCCGCCGATGGCGAAGGCGAAGGCCTTGCCGGCCGGCGGGCCGAGGGCGCCGACCCAGGCGCTCTCCGCGTCGAAGGCGACCGACGAGCCCAGGCGGTCGAAGGAAACGGCGTCGGCGGCGGTGAGCGTCGCCGCGACCGACCAGGTGGTGCCGCTGCGCTCGTAGAGGAACGCGGCGCCCCCGTCCGGCGCGGCGGTGTCGTCCCCCGGCGAGGTCACGATCGCGCGGTTGCCGAGCAGCGCGACCGCCGTGCCGAAGCGCGTGAAGTTGCCCGCGCCCGACGGGGTGAGCTTCTGCTCGAGCACCCACCCGCCCGGGTCGCTGCGATAGACGTAGGCCGCGCCGGCGCCCGTAGCGGCGTCGTCGTCCTCGACGGTGCCGATCACGGCCCGGTCGCCGTCGAGCGCCACCGCGCTGCCGAAGTCGTCGAAGGCCTCGAGCTCGGCGGGGACGAGCTTCTCCTCCAGCATCCAGCCGGTCGCGTCGCGGAAGTACACGTAGGCGGCGCCGCTGTTCGTCGCCAGCGCGTCCTCCCCGGGCGCGCCCACCAGCGCGCGGTCGCCGTCGAGCGAGACGACCGGGGAGACGAAGAGGTCGTCGAGGACGATCTTCTGCTCCTCGCTCCACGTGGTCCCGTCGCGCCGCAGGAAGAACACCTCGTTCCGGTCGTTCGTCACCGCCGCGCGCTCGCCGTCGAGGGAGACCGACCGGCCGAACCCGTCGAAGTCCATGGCGTTGCTCGCGTTGAGCTTCGCCTCCTGCACCCAGCCGCCCGGGTCGAGACGGAACACGTAGACCGTGCCCTGGAAGAAGGTCGGCCCCCACCCCGGCTGCCCGACGAGGATGCGGTCGCCGTCGAGCGAGACCGAGTGCGCGAACTCGGTGCCGAAGTGCTCGTCGCCGGGGGGCTCGGCGATCGTCGCGTCGAGGCTCCACTCGCCCGAGACGCGCGCGTAGACGTGGACCTGGCCCGTGCCGCCGGGGAAGTCCTCCTTGAAGTAGTCCCCGACGACGGCGCGGTCGTTCTCGACGTCGACGGAGACGCCGAAGAGCGTCTCGTCGGGCAGGAAGACGCCCGCGTCCTGGAAGACCTCGCACTGGGCGGCGAGCGTGGAACCGGCGGCGAGCACGGCGGCGAGCGGGAAGACCTTCATGGCAAAAGCTCCTGGCAAGGGAAGCGGGCGGGCGCTTGAGGATAGCGTCTCACGATTTCCACGAAACGTGAGGTCCCTCCCCGCGCGCGGGCGTTAGGACGGCGGAAGGCGGATTCCCCCTTGGATCGAGCGTTCGGACCCGACGACTGGCTGCGGCACAACGAGGCCCTGCGACGCATGGCGCGCGCGCTGCTCCGGGACGAGAGCCGGGGCGACGACGTCGTCCAGAGCGCGTACCTCGCCGCCCTCGAGCGCCCGCCGCTGCGCATGACCGCTGCGTGGCTCCGGCGCGTCGTGCGGAGCCGCGCCCTCGACGCCCTGCGTCGCGAAGGCCGGCGGCGCGAGGCTCCGCTGGACGGCAGCGAGCTTCGCGCGCCCGACTTCGCGCGGAAGCTGGAGCTTCACCGCGTGCTGGTCGCGGCGGTGCAGGAGCTGGCCGAGCCGTACCAGCGCGTGATCTACCTGCGCTACTTCGAAGGCCGCTCGCCGACCGAGATCGCCGGCGAGCTGGGGGCACCGGTGAAGACCGTCAAGACGCGTCTGAGCCGCGGCCTGGCGCAGTTGCGGGAGCGGCTCGGCCGCGAGTACGGCGACGGCGACTGGACGCGCGTGCTCGCGGTGACGTTCTGGCCCGGCGCGCGGAAGGCGCTCGAGTGGAGCAACGCGGCGACCGCCGCGGGAGGTGCGGGCATCATGGGAAAGAAGATCGCGCTGGCTACCGGGCTCGTCCTCACCCTGGCGGGCGTCGCTTACTGGATGCCGCGAGGCGGAGAACCGACGGAGCCCGCGGCGGCCGCGGTCGTCGAGCCGGAGCCCGCGCCCGTCGTGGCGCCGCCGGACGCGGAGCTCTCGTCCGCCGTCGACGTGGCGTCCGCGCGCGCGCCGGCTCAGCCGAAGGGAGCGGTGGAGGCGCCGCTCGCGGAGGTCGCTCCGCCCACGGCGACCCTCGTCGTCCGCGCTTTCTGGCCGGACGGCGGCGCGGCGTCCGGCGTGGGCATCCACCTGCGCCGGGCCGGCGGCAGCGGTCTGCCCTACCACGGCATCGCTCGCGTGGTCACCGATGCGAGCGGCGTCGCTCGCTTCGAAGACGTGCCCCCGGGAACCGGCGAGGTGAACGCGGACCGCCGCGCCTACGACAACACGCTCGAGGTCGAGGTTGCGCCGGGAGAAGAAACCACGGTGCGATTCGAGCTCGCGGCCGGCGTCGCGGTCGAGGGCATCGTCCGCGACCGGAGCGGTGCAGCGGTGCCGGGCGCCAGCGTCTGGCTCACGACGGGACACGCCGACTGGATGGGCGGCCAGACGATCGCCACGACCGACGCCGGGGGTCGCTTTCACCTCCGGGACGTTCCGCGCGAGCAGTCGCTCGGCGCGTTCGCCGCGGGCTTCGGGCCCTCCGCCCTCGTCGATCTCGAGGCGCTCGACGCCGAGAGCCAGCCGCTGCGCGTCGAGCTCGAGCTGACGGCGGAGGGCGGTTCCCTCCGCGGCATCGTCACGGGCCCGGACGGCGAGCCGATCGCCGGCGCGACGGTCAGCGCCGGCGCGTACGCCGAGAGCTCCTGGGGCATGACGTCAGGGGCTCTCCGCACCGAGCGATGGACCCCGCGGACCGCCACCACGGACGGGCGCGGCGCATACGCCATGCACGGCCTTCCGCCGGGGGAGCTGCCGCTGCGCGTGCGCGCGCCCGGGCTGCCGATCTGGAAGGACGAGGTGGAGATCCGCGCCGGCGCGACCGCGCGTGTCGACGTCGCGCTCGTCGCCAGCGTCACCGTCGAGGGCACCGTCCGCGACGTCGAGGGAGAGCCCGTCGAGGGCGCGGTCGTGCGCGCCTTCGACGCGGACGTGCCGCGACACTTCCTCCAGTTCGGGCAGTACGACCACGACGAGGTCTTCGGCTACCCGGCGACGACGACCGACGGCGACGGGCGCTATCGGCTCGACGCAATCCCCGCCGGCGACGTTCACCTGTACGCGAACCCGCACCGCGATCCGAGGGGCTACCACACCGGCGGGCTGATGCGCGCGGAGCGGGTGCTGCGCGCCGAACCCGGTGACCGGCTCTTCTGGGACCCCGTGCTGAGCGAGGGTCGCGTGATCGAGGGCACGGTGACCTACCGCGACGGCCACCCGATGCCGTGGCACTTCGTCTCCGCCCGCAACGACGAGACCGGCGTAGCGCAGTCGATCAAGACGGACGAGAACGGCGGCTTCCGCTTCGTCAACATGGACGACGCGCCGCACGTCCTCGGCGTCCAGCTCTGGGACCCGCCCGAGGACGCGCGACCGGTCGAGGCGCGGGACGTCTGGCCGGACCGCGGGCGCGTCGAGCTGGTCGCCAGCTTCGACAAGCCGGTCGAGCTCGCGCTCGGCACGGTGCGCGGCGTGATCGACGACGCCGGCGAGCGCGCGGAGAACCCCGACCTGCTCGCGCCGGTCCTCGAGTCCGACAAGAACTTCTTCCGCGTGTACGTCGAGCGGGACGGGCCAAGCTTCGTCTTCCCCGACGTCAAGCCCGGGCGTTACAAGCCGGTCGTGTTGGTCGGCGACAACCCGGTGTTCGCGGGCGAGTGGTTCGAGCTCGCCCCCGGCGCGAACGTCGACCTCGGCGTGCTCGAGACCGAGCCCGGCGGCTCCGTCCTGATCCGCGTCGCACGCGACAAGCTCACCGAGTCCGCCGAGCCGCGGATGTTCCTGCGCCAGGACGGCGTGATGAACTCGCGGTCGGTCGAGGTCGGGAGCGCCGCGGAGGTGCTCGTCGACAACCTGAACGCCGGGACCTACACCGTCGGCGCCCACGGCGACGGCATGCTGATGGTCTACACCGAGGTGACGGTGAAAGCAGGCGAGCAGGCGGAGCTCGTGCTCGAGCTCACGCCCGCGGTCCGGCGCAGGATCGAGATCACCTGGCCGGAGAACGAGGCGCTCGGCGGCCTGAGCGCAACCGTCGTGGACGCGTACGGCGAGGAGCCCTACGTCTTCAGCGAGACCAACGTCTCGTTCCTCACCCGGCCCTACTTCCGCGAGCCGCAGCTTCCCGTCGGCAGCTACACCGTCACCGCGGAGTCCGAGAGCGGCCTCCGCGGGACCGCGCGGTTCGAGGTCCTGGACCTGAAACCGGATCAGCCGGTGGTGACGGTGCGGATGCGCTAGCATTCCGCCCGTGGATCCGCGGACGGACGAGATCGACCCGGCGATCGAGGCCGCGAGCAAGCACCGACGGCTCCCGTCGTACACCGGCCTCCGCGAGATCGGCCGCGGGCGCTCCGGCGTCGTCTACGTCGGGCGCGACCGCGACGGCGGCAAGCTCGCCTGCAAGGTCTTCGACTCGCAAGGCATCACCAAGGTCGTGCAGATCGTGTTCCTCGGCGCGCCCAACCCGTACCTCTGGTGCTGGGACGCCGTGTACTGCGCGCACCTGCGCCGCCGGATCCTCGCGGAGCTCGTGGAAGCCTGGTTCGGCGACAAGCTGCGGGTCGCGCGGTCGAGCGCCTGCGGGTGGAACGACGTGCTCCGCGCGTTCGAGCTCCAGGCGGAGTTCGTCCAGGGCCGTCCGCCGGGTTTGCACCACCCGCTGCGCGCGCGCGGCGACGACCGGCTGCACGAGCTGGCGGACGAGGTCCTGCCGGAGCTCCAGAAGAAGCTCCTGGAGGCCGGCTTCGACGGCCTGGTGTGGCAGGCGGGGTACGGCAACCCGGTGGCGCTCAACAACTTCCTCTTCGAGCCGGGCGTCGGCCCGTCCGGCCGCTGGGCGTGGATCGATCTCGAGTCGGGCGTGCCCGCGCTGGCGGCGCTCTCGCCGAAGGCGCTCTTCGGGTACTACATTCCCCGCTCGTTCCGCTTTCGCCGGCCGCTGTTCGACGACGTCGACACGAAGCGTCTCGCCGAATACGTGCGCTCCGACGAGCGGTTCACGCACCTCGCCGACGACGTCGTGAAGCTCGAGCGGCGCCAGAAGCGCTGGAAGTCGCTGTCCCGGCTGGAGCGCAGCCTGCGCTACCGCATCGCGCGCGCGCAGATCGACGAGGTGGACGCGCGCTTCTACCGCCGGCACGTGCTGCGCTGGTACGCGAAGGAAGCCGGGCACGCGGCCCACCGCGTCTGGAAGGCCGCCCGCAGGCTGGCGCGCTCCGCGATTGAAAGGCTGCGCGCGATCCCGTTCGGCGCGCTCGCGGTCGGCCTGGGGCGCTTCCTGACGTCGCACCGCTACCGGGCGGCGCTGGCGCGCAGGTACGTCGCCGGCCGGCTCGACGCCTGGCGCCGCCGCGGGCAGATGTCGAAGCCGGACGCGGACTTCCTGCGCGAGCACCTCGACAGCGAAGAATCGGCCGCCTGGCTGACCGACTTCGGCGTCCACGTGGCGATCAAGCCCTTCGTCAAGGGCTTCGAGTACTGGGTCACGCCCGCGCTCTACGCCCTCGGCGTCATCGACGAGACGGCGGTCGCGGTCATCCTGCTCACCGCCGGCGCGGTGGCACGCACGCTCTACACCGCCGGCCGCACCATCCAGAACCACTTCCGCGGCCGCGAGAAGCCCTGGGTCGCCCTCGCCGTCGGCGTCGTGCCGGTGCTCGGCAACTTCGCCTTCCCGACGCAGCTCATCCGGTCCTCGCGTGCCGAAGACGACGACCTCGCGCGCTTCCTGCTCTACGACGGCTTCGCGCGCATCGGCGCCCACCTGCCGATCTGGGGCGGGCGCGACACGCTCACGGAGCACCGGCTGAATCGGCTGCCCGATCGGATCGTGCGGCTGCGCGGAGCCTGATCGCGGGAGCGCTACGGCTGGCGCGACAGATCCCGCGTCTCGTCGACCGACGAGTGCTGCTTGAGCGGTTTCACCGCCTCGCTTCCCACGCGGCGCTCCAGCGCGTCCTCCTCGACGGAGCGCGTTTCGCGGAGCATGCGCTTGAGAGAGTCGGGACGGAAGTCGTATCGAACCGGCCGGCCGAGGCTCAGGATGGTGACCTCCACCCCGTCCCAGCGGATCGTGTCCTCCGGCTCGCGGAAGTCGGCCTGACCGTCCGTGACGCGGAGGAGGCACTCGAGGTCGTCGAAGAACGTCCGGGCGAACTCGTCGAAGTCCCGGTCGTACGGCAACCTCCCGATGCGCGCGTAGCGCGTGTAGTGGCCAAACCGATAGTACGCCCCGGTTTGGGCGCGTTTGATCACGCGTTTGACCGCTTCGGCGTCGTCGCGCTCGGCTCCGCACGCTTCCAGGTGCTCTTGCAGCGGCGCGCTCATCTTCGCGAGGGCGTCCAGCAACATGCTGAGCGGCCCGGTGTGCGAGTCGTAGGTGATCAGGTAGTACCGGTCGAGGTCGCTCGGCTCCGCGCCGGTCACGCCGATCAGCATGTCGCGCAGGCGCGCGATCCCCTCCCGGGTCGCGAGTCGCTCGACCTGTTGCTGAAGCTGGGCGAGCTCCGGCCTGACGCGTTGCCACTCGAAGTGCTCGACGTCTTCGACGTGGCGCCTCAGCGTGGAGAGCTCGCGCTCGAGGTGGCCCAGGTCGGGCGACAGCTCGGCCGCGAGCGCTTGGACGACGTCCTCGACGAGCGCCTCCCGGTCCGTCGGCCCCTGCGGGACCGGCGGGGCGGAGTCGGTGGGCCACGCCCCGCTTCGGAGCTGAAGCGTGACGCGATAGACCTGCGTCGGATCGCGTTTGGCCTCCTCCGCGAGCGCGGGAAGCTCGTCGAGGAGTCGGCTGAGCTTGACCGGCGTACCCTCGCTGCGACCGCGGAGCCTCAGCAGGCCGAAGAGCACCCGTGCCGAGGAGCTGGCCGACGCCGCCCGCCGCGCGACCGCGGCTTCCGCGCCGGCCGGACCCGCGTTCGTCCGCACGAGGAACTCCCCGACCAGCACGAGGGCGAGGTCGACGACGTCCCGCGGGTCGAGCGAAGCGTGGGAGCGCGAGAGGGCCAGCTCGCCGACGCGGGCGAGGACGTCGTTCGACACCTCGGGATCGCGGAGCCAGCTCCAGTCCTGCGCGCCGCTCGCCAAACCGTCGTGCGTCAGGGGCTCGAGCCAGTCGAGAAGCCTCTCCGGTTCGACCGCGACGTCGTGCTCGACGCCCTCGCCGCTCAGGAAGTCCGCGAACCGGCGGGCGCGCTTGAGGAGCCGCTGCAACCCGACGACTTCCTCGTGAACCGCCGCCAGGGTGTAGTCGCGCATGCTCGCCAGCAGCCGCCCCAGCAGGCCGGGATTGCGGCTGAAGTCCGCCGCGGACGACGGCAGGCGGTCGCTGTAGGCGAGCACGCGGGCCAGCTCGGGAACGAGCCCCTCCGTGCGCGCGTGCCAGTACGTGATCGCGGCGGTCGGCTTGAAGCGCACGAGATACAGGAGCTCGAAGAGCTCCGCCGACGGCGGGTTCTGGCCGGTCGTCGCGCTCGCGCAGTATCCGGCGGCCGTGCCGATGCGCTTGTTGGCCTGCTTCTGCCGCGCGACCCGGCGGTTCAGCTCCGCCTTGTCGATCACGGGCCAACCCTGCTCGGCGCGATGATCGGGAACGGGGCGGTAGAGCTCGACGACCTGCTCCATGCGGTCGGACACGGTGACCGGCCGCGTCTGCACGTAGCGGTGCACGTCGGCCAGCGCGAATCGGTCGCGGGACGCGAGGAAGTCGGCCAGCTCTGCGGCGCCGACGCCCGAGTGCTCCAGCTCCTCCCGGCGCAGCAGGACGGTCGCGAGGTGCCGAGCGAGCACCCCCTTGCGCTCGCTCCACAGGTTCTCCTGCGTCGCGTCGTTGCCGGCGTCGCGGTACCGGTCGCAATAGAGGATCACCAGGAGCTCGCCGAGCACCTGCTCCCCCGCGTCCAGGCGGAACGGACGCCCCTTCTCCGTCGACATCGCTCGCGCGATCTCCCCGGCGCACGTCACGACGTCGAGCTCTTCGGGGGCGGAGTAGCCACCCGGCTTCCAGCGCAGCGTCTCCGACACGGCGGGCGGCAGGTCTCCGAGGGCGTACGCGCCGAGCGTGTAGCCCATGTTGGCCACGACGGCCTCGTTGTCGCGGATGGTCTTGACGCGGCGCTCCATCTCCTCGAGGAAACGTCCCACGGGCGGCAGGATCGTGCCGAGGACGATCATCTCCCAGGAGCGGCGCGACCTTTCGACGTCGAGCAGGAGCCAGCGGATCGAGCCCAGGATCACGACGATCGCCAAGGCGGCGGCGAGGGATCCAAGCCATGTCCACCGGGACGCATCCAGCACGAACAGGACGACGAACGCCACGCCGGCGACGGTCCAGAACAGGGCGGCCAACAGAAAGGCCCCCGACTTCTCGTTGGGCGCGTTCTCGGCGCTCATGACAACCTCCCAACCGGCGGTCCGCGACCGCCGGAGCTTCAAAGACGACACGCCACGACCGTGGCACGTCCGCGCGACGCCGGTAACCCTCCTTGGTCCGTACGCGGGCCGCGCGGATGCCGTAGTCCGGCTCTAGGCCCGCCCGCCCCCCACCGCTTCCATGACCTTGACGCCGTCCGCCAGGGCGCGCACGTCGTGCGTGCGCACGTAGTCCGCCCCGGAGCGCCAGGCGTGGAGCTCCGTCGCGAGCGTCCCCGCGCCGCGCTCGTCGACCGGCCGGCCGAGGAGGCTCCCGAGGAAGGACTTGCGCGAGGTCGACACGTAGATCGGGCGGCCCAGCTCGCGCAGCCGCGGCAGCTCGCGGAGCACTCGCAGGCTCGGCCCGGCGTCCGGGCCGAGGAAGAAACCCATCCCCGGGTCGACGACCACGCGCGCGGGATCGATGCCCTGCGACTCCAGGTCCGCGAGCCGCCGCGCGAAGAAGGCGAGGATACGCTCCATCACGTCGTCGCCCGCGCCGGCCGCCCGCTCCGCGCGCGCGCCGCCGGCGCGCGAGTGCATCAGGACGAGCATCGCCGGCGAAGCGCGCACCGCCTCCACCGCTTCGGGCTCCCGCAGCGCGGTCACGTCGTTGATCGCCTGCGCGCCCACCGCGAGCGCGTGCCGCATCACCGCGGGCTTCCACGTGTCCACCGACACGCGCAGGCCCTCGGCCAGGAGCCGCTCGAGCACCGGGGTCAGCCGCCGGATCTCCTCCGCGGCCGGAACGTCCTCGGAGTCGGGGTGCGTCGACTCCGCGCCGACGTCGATCCACGCCGCGCCGTCGGCCGTCATGCGCTGTGCGTGCTCGCACGCCGCCGCCGGGTCGAGATACGCGCCGCCGTCGGAGAACGAATCGCGCGTCAGGTTGAGGATGCCGACGATCGAGGGCATGGCCCCCGACATGCTACGTGACGCGCGGCCGCGGGCCCCTAGTGTCCTGAATCAGAAGTTCGACCACACAATGCACGACTCTCAGCACCCATGGCTTCGTTGCACCTCCTAGCTTTACTTACGAGTAAGGCGTCGTC
>JANQEJ010000362.1 GCA_028278425.1 Planctomycetota bacterium
GGAGTACTTCGAGCTGCGCAAGCACCGCGGCATGACGATCGAGGAGGCGAAGAAGCGCCTGCTCGATCCGCTCGTCTTTGCGGGCTTCCTGCTGCGCTCCGGCGACTGCGACGGCGCGGTGGCCGGCAGCCAGGCGTCCACCGCGGACGTTCTGCGCGCCGGACTGACGACCGTCGGCACCGCGAGCGGGATCAAGACGATCTCGTCTTCGTTCCTGATGCTGCTCGAGGACCGCGCGTTCACGTACGCGGACTGCGGCGTCGTTCCCGACCCCACCTCCGAGGAGCTCGTCGACATCGCGATCGCGTCCGCGGAGGCGCACCGGCGGCTGGTGGGCGAGGCGCCGCGCGTCGCGCTGCTCTCGTTCTCGACCCTGGGCTCGGCGGAGCACCCGCGCGTCGAGAAGATGCGCGCGGCGGTCGAGATGCTCAGGAAGCGCGCGCCCGCGCTGACCTGCGACGGCGAGCTTCAGGTCGACGCGGCGATCGTCCCGGCCGTCGCGGAGAAGAAGGCGCCGCGCTCGCCGCTCGCGGGCCGCGCGAACGTGCTGATCTTCCCCGACCTCGACTCGGGCAACATCGGCTACAAGCTCACCGAGCGGTTGGCGGGCGCCACGGCGCTCGGGCCGCTGGTTCAGGGGTTGGCGAAGCCCTACATGGACCTCTCGCGCGGCTGCAAGGCCGAGGACATCGTCAACGTCGCGTGCATCGCGTCGGTGCTCGGCGGGTGACGCAATGTCGGCGCGCGCCGCACGTATCGTCCTGATCGCGGTTCTGTCGCTCGCCTGCACGACCGAGGGCGATTACCACGAGGAGGCCGCACCGATGCTCGAGATGAAGCCCGCCTGCCTGCGCTGCGAGACGCCGACGCCGCCCGACGCCGACGCCTTCATCTGCAGTTTCGAGTGCACCTTCTGCGCCCGGTGCGCGCAAGAGATGGAGCGCGTCTGTCCGAACTGCGGGGGCGAGCTCCGGCCCCGCCCGAAGCGCCGTTGAGCTCGCCGGCGATCGAGGTCCGCGGTCTGCGCAAGAGCTACGGGACGAAGCTCGCGCTCGCCGGCGTCGACCTCACCGTCGAGCCGGGCACGGTGCAGGGCTACATCGGCGCGAACGGCGCGGGCAAGACGACGACGGTGCGGATCCTGATCGGCCTCCTGGAGGGCTTCGAGGGCGAGGCGCGCGTCGCCGGCTTCGATCCGCGCACCGAGCAGGTCGAGGTGAAGCGCCGCATCGGCTACGTGCCGGAGAACGCGGCGCTCTTCGACACGATGACGGTGGCGGAGTACCTGCTCCTGGTCGGGCGGCTCCACGACCTGGACGACTCCGTGATCATCGACCGCTGCACGGAGATCCTCGACGCGCTCGACCTGACCTCGCGGCTCGTCAGCCGCGTCTCGTCGCTCTCGAAGGGCATGCGCCAGAAGCTCCTCTTCTGCGCGGCGCTGGTCCACGACCCCGAGGTGCTCTTCCTCGACGAGCCGCTGACCGGGCTCGACGTCAACGCGTCGATGCTGATCAAGGAGCTCATCCGCGAGCTCGCCGACCGCGGGCGGACGATCTTCTACTGCTCGCACGTGCTCGACGTGGTCGAGCGCGTCTGCGACCGCATCGCCATCGTCGACGAGGGGAAGCTCGTCGCCGAGGGCACCTTCGCGGAGCTCGTCGACCAGCGCGGGATCGGGTCGCTCGAAGGCATCCTCGCCTCGCTGACCGACGGCGGCGGCGAGGAAGACAAGGCGCGGCGCATCCTCGCGGCCCTCTCGGACGATGGCGAGGGTTGACCGCCGCTGGAAGGAGCGCGACTCGAAGTCGCTCCTGGTCCGGTTCGTTCTCCGCTGCTGCGACGCCGCGCGCCCGGTGCTCGCCGCCGCCGGGGTGACGCAGTACGCCGAGTTCCGCACCCTCCTCGAGGCGCGGATCCGGCTCGACCTGCGCGGCGGCGAGGCGTTCAACCGCTTCGGCCTGCCGATCATGCTCGCGATGATCTGGCTCTCGGGCTTCCTGCCCGGGATCTTCGCGCTGTTCCTCGACGACGGCTTCCTTTGGATGTCGATCGCGCAGGCCTGGTCGATGTTCCTGGTCGGGATGGTCCTCCTGCTCCAGCTCGGGAACATCCTGGTCGACACGACCGACGTTCACGTGGTCGGGCCGCTGCCGGTCGCCGACCGCACCCTGTATGCGGCGCGGATCGTCCACGCCTTCGCCTACGTGTCGCTCCTCGCCGGGTGCGTCGCCTTCTGGCCGATGCTCCTGGGGGCGATCGGCGTGTCGCCGTGGGTGCTCGCGCTCTACCCCGTCTGCGCGGTGTTCTCGACCATGCTCGTGGTCGCGGCGGTGGCGCTCTTCTACGCCGCGGTCCTGCGCGTCTTCGGTCCGAGCCGGTTCCAGTCGGTCGTCACGTGGCTGCAGGTCGCCGTTTCCGCCCTCGCGTTCGGCGGATACCAGGTCTTCGCGCGCGTGGTGCAGTGGCGCGAGGCGGTCGAGCTCTTCGAGGCCCACCCGAAGTTGATGGCCGGCCTGCCGCCGCTCTACTACGGCGCCCTCTACGAGCTCCTCACCGGCGCGTTCACGCAGCGGAACCTGGCCCTCGGGCTCGCCGGCGTGCTCCTGCCGCTCGTCGCCTTCGCGCTCGCCACGCAGCTCGCGGCCGGCGACCTCGTGCGCGGGCTCCTCTCCCCCGCCCAGCGCGACCGGACGGCTTCGCGAAGCTGGAAGCCGCCGCGCTCCCACCTGCCCTGGCTGGCGTCCTTCGTCACGTCGTCGCGCGACGAGCGGGCCGGATTCGACTACGCGATCAGCCTGTCGCGCACCGAGCGGCTCTACCTGCGCATGGCCTTCTCCCAGGTGATCGGCTTCTCGGTCATGGCCTTCGTGATGGCGATGATGTTCACGCCGAGCTCGGAGGGATGGTCTTTCCACCTCGCTCCGTTCGCGCTCTACGTCGTGCCGCTCCTGCTCCCGACGATCGTCGAGATGGGCCAGATGACCGAGAACCCCGCCGGAGCCTGGATCTTCGAGGCGCTTCCCGTCGACGAGCCCGAGCGCGTCTTCCGCGGCGCGATCAAGGGCCTCCTTTTCGGCACGGCCTTCCCCGCCTTCGCGGCGATCTGTCTCGTGGCGGGGCTCGTCAGCGGCGTGGAGGGGCTGGCGGACCTGCTCCTCGCCTTCGAGTTGACCGCGATCCTCTCGTTCGTGACCGTGCGCCGGATGAACGTGCGCCTCCCGTTCACCTTCAAGTTCCGCCACGGCCACTCGCAGGCGGTCAACGTGCTGACGGTGATGGTGATCTTCTTCTTCATCGTGCTCGCAATCGGCGCGCACGCTCTGGTGCGGCTCCACCTGCCGCTGCAGCTCGCCTGCATCGCGGTGCTCGCGGTGTTCGTCGTGTACACGTACCGTGGGCTGGGACGAATCGGCTGCGAGAAGCGCCACACGCAGTACATCGAGGCCTTCTGGGGACCGGGATGATCGCCACGCTCTTCCTCCTCTGCCTGCCGCAGGACGGGCTCAAGCTCTGGTACGACGAACCCGCCGCCCGCTGGGAGGAGGCCCTGCCCCTCGGCAACGGCCGCCTCGGCGCGATGGTCTTCGGCGGCGTCGAGGAGGAGCGGTTCCAGCTCAACGAGGACACGATCTGGGCCGGCGCGCCGTTCGAGCGCGACCGCAAGGGGGCGCACGCGCACCTCGAGAAGGCGCGCGAGCTCTTCTTCGCGGGCGAGGTCGTCGAGGGGCAGGCGCTCATGCAGCGCGAGTTCATGACGGAGCGGATTATCCGGAGCTACCAGCCGCTCGGCGATCTGCGGCTGACGTTCCACGGGCTGGGCGAGGTCAGCGATTACCGCCGCGAGCTCGACGTCGGGCAGGCGGTTGCGACCACGACGTTCCGCGCGAACGGAATCGAACACACGCGGCGCGCCTTCGCCTCGCCCGCCGACGACGTGATCGTGATCGAGCTCAAAGTCGGACAGCCCGGCGCGCTGTCCTTCGATCTCGGTCTCAGCCGCGAGCGCGGCGCGGCCGTGCGCTACTTCGACGGCGACATGGCGACGCTCGAGGGACAGGCGTACCACCTTCCGGGCAGCGACGTCGGCGCGCTTCACCGGCAGGGCCTCGAGGAGCGCGATCGCTACTGGGAGCTCGTCGCCGCGGAGGATCGCGGCTGGCGCGAAGGCTGGCAGGAGCCCGGCGCGCACATGACGGGCTGGCGGCCGATCGACGTGCCCGGCGCATGGTCGGGCGAGCTCGCGGGCGTCGACGGGCTCGTCTGGCTGCGCCGCACCGTGCAGATTCCCGCCGATTGGGCGGGTCGCGAGCTCCTCCTACGCCTCGGTCCGATCGACGACGCGGACGTGGTGTGGTTCAACGGCGTTCGCGTCGGCGACTCCATCGCGGCCTGGAACCGTCCGCGGACCTATCGCGTTCCGGCCGGCGCGGTCCGCGCCGGCGAAGCGACGCTCGCCGTGCTCGTCTTCGACACCGGCGGCGCCGGCGGCATCACCGGGGCGCCGGATCTGTGCACGCTCGCGCCGGCGGACGGTCCCAAGCTGGGAGCGATGCCCCTCGCCGGAAGCTGGACCTACCGGCGCGCCGAACCGGCACCCCCGGAAGATCCGGAGGGCGTCCGGTTCGCCGCGTTCGCCCGCGTCCTGCCGACCGGCGGGACCGTGGAGTCCGCGCCGGACGGGATCCGCGTGCGCGATGCGAACGCCGCGACCATCGTGCTCGCGGCGGCGACGGACTACCGCGGCGGTGTGCCGCTTTCGGACGCGGATGCGACGCTCGACCGAGCAACGCGGAAGAGCGCGCGGGAACTGCTGAATCGACACGTCGCGATGCACCGAAGGCTCTTCGACCGCGTCGCGCTCCACCTCGGCGGGCGCGATGCGCGCGCGAAAGCGACCGACGAGCGCCTTCTCGCCGTGAAGGCGGGAGCCCTCGACCCCGACCTGCTCGCGCTCTACTTCCAGTACGGCCGCTACCTCCTCATCTCGAGCTCGCGCCCGGGGACGATGCCCGCGAACCTCCAGGGCATCTGGAACCCGCACCTCGAGGCGCCGTGGAACAGCGACTACCACATCAACATCAACTGCCAGATGAACTACTGGCCGGCGGAGGTGACGAACCTCGCCGAGTGCCACGAGCCGTTCTTCGATCTCGTCGACGGCATCCGCGCGCGCGGGCGGACGACGGCGCGCGAGCTCTACGACTGCCCCGGCTGGGTCGCGCACCACACGACCGACGCGTGGTTCTTCACCTCCCCCATCGGGCGCACGGTGTGGGGCCTTTGGCCGACCGGCGGGGCGTGGTGTACGCGGCACCTCTACGAGCATTACCTCTACGGGCGCGACCGCGCGTTCCTGCGCGAGCGCGCGTGGCCGGTGATGAAGGAGGCGGCGGAGTTCTTCCTCGCCTACCTCGCGACCGACCCCGCGACCGGCAAGCTCGTCAGCGGGCCTTCGTCGTCGCCCGAGAACAGCTACCGCACCGAGGACGGCCAGGTCGCCGACACCTGCATGGGCGCGGCGATGGACCAGCAGATCGTGTGGGACCTCTTCACGAACGTGATCGAGGCGGCGGGCGAGCTCGGCATCGAGGACGACTTCGTCGAACGCGTCGCGAAGGCGCGTGAGAACCTTGCCCCGGCGACGATCGGCCCCGACGGTCGCTTGCTCGAGTGGTCGCGACCCTACGACGAGCCCGAGCCCGGCCACCGGCACATGTCGCACCTCTACGGGCTTCACCCGGGTCGCCAGTTCACGTCGGACCGGCTCAACTACTTCGCCGCGGCGCGCAAGGTGTTGGAGCACCGCCTCGAGCACGGCGGCGGCCACACCGGCTGGTCGCGCGCGTGGATCGTCAACTTCTACGCGCGCCTCCTCGACGGCGACAAGGCGCACGAGAACCTCGTCGCGCTGCTGCGGAAGTCGACGCTCCCCAACCTCTTCGACGACCACCCGCCGTTCCAGATCGACGGCAACTTCGGCGGGACGGCGGGAATCGCCGAGATGCTGCTGCAGTCGCACGACGGCGCGATCACGCTGCTGCCGGCGCTTCCCAAAGCGTGGCCCGAAGGCTCGTTCACCGGCTTGCGCGCGCGCGGCGGCGTCACCATCGACCTTTGGTGGAAGGAGGGCGAGCTCGAGCGAGCTTCGCTCTGGGCAAAGGACGCGATCGCGATCCCGGTCCGCTACCAAGGTCGCCGAAAGGACGTGCACCTCTCCGCGAACGAGCCTCTCGTCCTCACCGCGGACGACTTCTGAGCTCGTCCGAGCGGCGAGCCTCGCCGCGGGTTGAATGTGTCCCACCCTCCGTGGTACTTGATGCGAGGCCCATGGAAGGACTCTTCGCCGTCGTCGCCATCGTCGTGGCGGTCGTCGTCTCGGCCGTCGTCAAGCAATCGAAGAAGACCGACCAGATCTGGGCGCAGGTCGGCGAGCGCCTCGGCCTGCGGTTCACGAACGCGAACCTGATGCGCCCGCGCAACCTGCAGGGCAAGCGCGGCGACTACTCCATCCGCGTGGACACGGTCACACGCGGCGGCGGGAAGAACTCGAGGCGCTACACGCGCTACCGCATCGGTTACCCGACGCTCGGCCTCGGGCTCCACATCCAGCGCGAGGGCGCGTTCACCGGCATCGCCAAGGCCTTCGGCGCCCAGGACGTCGAGGTCGGCGACGAGTCGTTCGACGCCAAGGCTCTGATCAAGGCCGGCGACCCGGACCGCGTGATCGCCTTCCTGACACCGGCGCGCACGGCGCGTATCGAGCGCGCGATCTCCCGCTACCACGACGTCTCGATCACCGACTCGTCCATCACCGTCGAACGCCGCGGCACGGAGTCGAGCGCGGACACGCTCGTCGCAACGGTCCGGGACCTTTGCGAGGTGGCGGACGTGCTGATGGACACAACGGTTCCGGAAATGAAGCTCGAACCTGTATCCGAGATCAAGGAGGAGGTCGAGAAGCCCGTCCCCTCGATGGAAGCGCTGCTCGCGGCCGCTACGCCGATCCCGAAACCGGAGCCCCCGCCGTTGCCTCCGGAGATTCCGACGCAGCGCGAAGAGGTCGCGCTACCGCCGGTCGAGCCCGAGCCGGTGGAGGAACCGGAACCTGCTCCCGTGGAAGAACCCGAGGTCGAGCCCGTGGCTGACGAGCAACCGCCGCTCGACGATCCCGCCGCCATCTGCGACGAGCTCTTCCGCTCCAACCGCATGAGCAACGAGGTCACCGCCGTCTTCGACGAACGCTTCGACGGCCGCCGCGTCCGCTGGAGCGGCAAGCTCGTCCGCGTGGAGCACACCAATACCGACCTCGTGTTCGGCAGCGGCGAAGCCTCGAAGGCCCGCGTCGAGCTTCACGAAGTGGCCGACGATTTCGGCTCCAAGCTCGTCCACGCCGCCGTGCGGTTGCCGCGCGAGGTCGGCGACGCGCTCGAGGGACGGCGCGGCGAGGTCGTCTCCTTCGCGGGCCGCCTCGTGAAGTGCGACCCGTTCATGCGCCTGCTCTACGTGGCCGACGGCGAGCTCACCGACGGGTGAGAAGCTCCCACACGGTGCGCGCGACGACGACGTAGGCGTTGCTCCAGAGATCCTCGCGCAGGAACCGCGGCGGCAATCCCGGCGCGCCGATGAAGGGCCGCAGCACCCACGCCGCCTGGATCGCGACGAAGACGTAGAGCGTGACCCACGCGAGCATCGCGAGGCGGTGCCGCGGGTCCGCCACGATCAGCGGGCGATAGTGCCGCCGCAGCGTGACCTGCCCCGCGCCGGTCGCGATGGCGAAGAGCACGCCGTTGGAGACGACGGCGAGGCGGTAGTTGTCGCTCGACACGTAGACGAGCACCGTGAGCGGAGCGAGGCTCGCGAGGGAGACCGCCACTGTCGCCTGCGCCGCGAGCACCCCGCGGCACGCGGCCGCGAAGTCGTCGCGCAGCCCGAGCGCGCTGTTCACCGCGTAGAAGTTCGCGATGCAGACCGCGGTCGACCCGGCGAGGAGCAGCGGCACCTTCAGCCCGGAGTAGACCGACTGCATCGGCCGCAGCGTCGAGCTCCCCATCACCGCGCCGAAGGCGAAGCCCGCGAGCGCGACGATCGCCGCAAGGCGCATCCACGGCACGGTTTCGCCGCGCACGGCGTACGCGCCCTCGGCACGCAACAGCCCGTCGACCTCCCCCCCGAGGTGCTCGAACGTGCTCAGCGGAAGAGCCCCACGAACGAGACGAGGATCGCCACGAAGACGTTCGACTCGCGCTCGCGGAAGAGCTCGAACGCCCGATCCGGCGACCCGATGAACGGCCGCAGGATCCACCCCATCTGCGCCCCGACCGCCGCGTAGATCAGAGTCCAGACCCGCAGCACGTTGCGCGGCCGCCGCTGCGCGCGACGCGCGGCCTTGTCATCGGCAGCGTCCGCGTCGATGGCGAAGACCCCGTTGAGCGTCCGCCGAAGGAAGGCGATCCCGCAGAAGCCCGCGATGGCGAAGAACGCCACGTTGAGGAGCTTTATGAAGGGGTAGCTTTCCGTGCTGAGCATGAAGAAGCCCGTCACCGGGCCGAAGCTCGCCAGGATCGCCAGGTTGACCGTCACGGCCACGAGGAGGAGCTGGAGCGTCTCCGCGGCGTGCAGGCGCGAATTGGCGAGCGCGGAGAAGACGTAGAGTGACGGGAACGTGACCGCCAGCGTCAGGAGGAAGAGCAACGGGACCTTGGCCGTCGTGGCGAGGAGCTGAAGCCAGCTCGCGTTCTCGGGACGAAGCACGGCGTAGAGGCCCATGAAGACGCCGTAGCCCGCGCCGAGCAGGACGGCGGCGATCAGCAGCGTGGCGACCGGAACCGCGATCCGCCCCGAAGCGAGGTCCGCCGGCTGCGTGAACGAGCCGCGAAGCAGCCCATCGATGTTCTTGAGGAGCTTGCGCATGGCTCCTCAAGAGAACCTTGTCCCCGGCCGCTCGGGATGCACGGCTGGGTAACAGGTGGACCGCTACCGAAGCAACCAGGTCCAAGGACCCGAGCGATCTCCGGCCGCCCGATGGGATCGGGTGCTAACCGGCCGCGCGCTTAGCGATCAACTCGCGGATGGTCGGCACGAGGTCCACCGGAACCTCGATCATCGTGAACTCGGTCGCCTCGTAGGCCGCCTCGTCTTCCGCCACGGCCTCTTCATCCGACTGAGATTCGTAGTGTTCGAGAACCTTGCGTACTCGCTCCTCGTCCCATCCCGGGGGAAACTTGGTCTGGCTCATCTTCTTCGCCTGCGTCGCAGCGCGCGCTTTGCCTTGGGTCCCAGATCATACGCCGTAATCACGAACATGGACCCCGGGCTCGGATCCGGCACATAGATGATCCTCAGAAACCGCCCAGCGCGAGTCCGCCCGACGGCCACGCGGGAGCCCTCACGACCTGGGCGGTCCTCCAGCGGGCGAGCCAGGACTTCGATGACCTCACTCTCCTGTACGCCATGACCGTAGATGTGCAGGTCATCCGTCTCAGGGTCGATGTAGAACCGGACGTCCACCGCGTGATCCTAGATGACGACACCCCGGCGCGCCACGACAGAGCAAGCGATCACCGCACGCGTATCGCGGCGGCGATGACCGACGGCGCGGAGCGCCGTCGGTTCGATGGCCGAATCATGCGACCGATTCGTCGTTGTCGTCCCAACCGGGAAAGACGAGCAGGGCCGGATGACACCTCAAAGCTCGCGCAAGCACCTTGGCGCGTTCCACGCCGAGATTCACACGGTCGTTCTCGATCGCCGAGAGAGTCGATTGCGAGATCCCGGTCCGCGCGGACAGCTCGTTCTGGCTCAGCTCTTGGAGCTCGCGCATGATGCGCACTGATTCGCCAACGGACACGTCAACGTGCTGCCGCGTCTTTCGGTACTCCTTACGTGCCACGGTTCACGAAATCGACCTGTTGCGCGACATCAAGAACCCGTCGCGCGACGCTGACGTGGGGCCGGCGCACCGCGGAGAATCCCTCCGTGCTGACACAACGCCTTGCCGATGACCGGCGCGGCGAAGCCCCGTCCGTTTGATCGGCTGTGGTTAGCCTGAGCTACTTGAGCTTCTTGCGATAGCCGTAGACATAGGCGAAGTCGCCGTAGTTCTCCGCCAGAGAATCTGGCAGCTTCACATCCCTTGTCAGCACCTTGAGGCCGGCGCTGACGCCTACAGCGGCTAGTGCGGCAAGGGGCTGCCCGATGCTCAACAACCCGGCACCCAAAAGGGCAGGAACGACGTGCCCGGGATTCAGGCTCACGAATGCCTTGAGAGTCTCGGCCGTTCGCTGTATGGGGCTTTTTTCCAGAGCACGTGCAATCCCAGCGAGCGCAGCGTCGATTTCATCAGTGACGGCAACGAGTTCGCCCTTGGGATCATCAGATCCAACAACGCGGGAGCCAAGAACGGACAGCGCGGCACGCAACCTTAGAAGCTCAGGCTGGTGCCCGTCCCTGAACTTCAGCACCTTCTCAATCGGAGTATCTGGCGCCGGAACCGGAAGAGCATCTATCAATGCGACCTCCACTGCATGTCGGTCAATCTTGCTCCCAGCAATCAACCGCCCAACGCTGAAGTCATGCAGGATTGACCATCTCCAAGATCCAGCAAACCTCTCATTGAGTTCGCCGCAGGCGATGCACATTCCGATCTGATGGGCTGCCTCGAGTTGCTCGGGAGCGAACCCCAGCAATTCAACATTAGCGACCTTCTCCCGCCGCTCTGCCTCGTACATCTGAAGTTGGATGGCAGCATCGATCTGCGGATACCCTGTAGTCTTGTGAACCAGGGCGTGCTCCATCGTAAAGCTGCCTAGCCTGGCCTGCGGCAGGTCGGCGGCTGTGGGAATCCCAGCATCGGAGAGCACCGTCTCTTGGATGAAGACGTCATAAGTCTTGAGGATGCCCTCCTTCTGCAGCATTTCGAAGTCAGTTCCCTTCGAGACTCTCGCTCCGAGTCCATTCGCGACGAGTGAGACAATCTCGTCCCAGTAGAGGAGGAGCTTCCTGAGTTCGGGATCATCGATTCCGCCGTGAATCTTGATCATTCGGGGGCGGTCGATCTCGAATCTCACGGGGACGACGATGCCTCGCTTCATACGCACCTTCCTTCCGGCAACCCGGTGTCCATAGCCGTGGTGCGGCTAGCGCGATGGCGATCAGCGGCGGCGCGAAGCGCCGTCTGCTGCGGCCTCTTATGTGCCATTTTCACTCTGCTGCGCAGGGTCGGGGCTAGAGAGTTGATCAGCAACGCCTCCGATCCATTCGAGCACCGACTCGAACTCGACAAAGGAAATGTACGCATTGTTGGCTGCGATCCCCTCATTTGTGATCCAGGTCGTGTGGCCTGTCTCGGGGAGCTCATGCCGGCTGGCGTTGTACACACCATTCAGGTGTTCCCACTCGCTGCCGTCGCCATGAGTGAAGAGGTTGGTACTCGTGAACTTGCGAAGGTAATCCCCCGCCTGATAAGCCTGCGCTACTGCAGCCTCCAATCGGTGGAGCGTTCGGAAGTACAGCGAGAATCGATCCCGCCGGTCAGATACGTACTCACGTAGTCCTTCAACGCCCATCCCGTATTCCTCAAACGCCGCTTCAGATCTGCGCAAGAACGCAAACGCTATCGCGCGGGCGGGATCCTTCAGGTTGTAGCGCAGCATCGTGTTCACGACAAAGTTCTTCACCCAATGCGCGCTCTCGGGAAACCGATCGGATATGTCTGATGCACCACACTTGGTCAAGCTAGTGAGGTGAGGGCAGACGTACTTCGCGATGGCGTGAGATGACAGAGAGATCATTCGAGATCCCGTAAGCACATAACGCGGTTGCGATAAACGGCGGCGCGAAGCGCCGTCCAATGGATCGGTGGGTTATGCGGATTGCTGGGCATGCAACTCAACCCTCCACCTGGTCAGGCAATCAAGAAGACCGGCAAAACGGGGCCGCTGAGGGTCCACGAGTTCCCCGAGAGCCGTCGCCATCGGATATGAAGACTCGCGATTAATGCCGAGGCATCCGACGCGGTCGGCGGTGCGCTGCTGGGCGGGACTCAGCTTGTTCTCAGGCCACTCATCGCAGTGCTTCCAGAAATTGGCACAGGCGTTCACCAAAGTCGCCATAGATTCGCCTGTTCGATGCTTAGGCCCACAGGCCAGCAACGCCGCCTTATCCGACACGCAGCCCATTGTGGCGGTGAGATAGCCTTGGCACGCGACAAAACCCAGACCTGTCATGTACTCGAGGTTGTCGACGACCAACTCGAAGCTCTCGGGTGAATCATGCAGAGCGGCAATGCGATCATCGATCAAGTTCACGAAGCTCGTCAGAGAGTTTAGATCGACGTCTAGGATCATCGCTTCACCGACATAACTCGTCTTCGACGGACCTCTTCTAACAAGCAAGCACGGCCAGCCGGTCCGCATAAGCCGGACCCTCCATGCCGGTCATGAAACCGAACCACTTGGAGCGAACGAACATCCGAACCTCTACGGGTAGTCAGGAAAGAGCACTCGACGGACCAGTGTATCGCAGCCAGAGGCGACTTTCCCACTCGGTCGCGCTCACCCACCGCGCTTAACGCCGTCGAATCGGTATCCACCGCCCTCCTCCGGCTTCCAGCGAAGCTCGAACGAGATCAGAGCGCCGTGCACCTCGAGGACGAGGTCGTCTTCGGGCACCCCCTCGAACTCCGCGACGCCGTCGAAGCGTAGGCGGATCGAGCCGCCCTCGATGAGGTTCTCCTCTGGGCGGTACGACTCCGTCCCGTACCGCAACCGGAACACCGGCTTCAGGATCGAGATCTCCCGGGGGAGCACGATCGTCACGTCATCGTCGAAGAACCGCTCGGAGTCGATCTCGAGCGTAATCTCCCGGTCGAGCGCCCCCAGCGCCTTCTCGACCAGCACGTTCGTCGCCCCCTTCGGCACGCGCGGCATGCGGGCGTACTTGAAGTCGATCGTGTCGACCCACACCACCGCCTCGTTCGACACGACGATCGCCCGCTGCGCGTAGACGTCCTCCCGGTCCTTGTCGAGACCGTAGAGATCCATTGTGATCTCCATCTCGCCGAAGTCCGTCGTCTCGTGCGCCTCCACGTCCGGTTGGGTCTCCGACGCGAAGGTTTCGTAGTCGTCCGTGTGCATGTCCGTGAACTGGAGGCACAGGATCAAGGTCGCGTTGTGGAGCGTGCGGTCGCTGCGGTTGCGGATGGCGAGCTCGTAGCGGTTGCCGAAGAACGTCGGGTCGATCTCGAGGTCGAGGTAGACGTCCTCCGGGAAGATCTGCGGGAAGTAGTCGCCGAGGAGCTCCTCGCAGAAGTACACGTCGTAGACGATGAGGTCCCACTGCGCCTGGCTGCGGCGGCGGGCGAAGTGGTCCATCACGCGCTTCTTGCCGGTTTCGAAGTCGCCGGCTTCGAAGTCGAGCTTGGCGGTTTGGAGCTCCGGGCTGAACCAGGCGGCGCCGAGCATCGTGGCCTTGTAGAGCTCGCGGATCGAGTTGCCCGAGCGCGACTTGCGCAGGTAGGCGGTGCGCACGCGGTAGGGGTCGAGCAGCTCGCCGAGGAGGTCGGCCTGGCGCGGGTAGTTCGCGGAGGACTGCTCGAAGAGCAAACGCGCCTCCTCCCCGTTGCCGCGGCGCGCTTCATTCACGCCTTGCAGCAGGAGCGCCGGCGCCGACGCGCCCGGGTGGCGGCGCACGTAGTCCGCCAACAGCTCCCCCACCTCGTCGCGCTCGAGGTTCGCGGCCTCGCCGCTCTCGATCATCGCGAGGGCCTTGAGAAGATGAGCCTCCTTCTCGTGCGGCGCCATCGCGATCGCGGCGTCGGCGGCCTCGGCGGCGGCGGCCCAGTCCTGCTTGTACGCGGCGAGGTACGCGCGGTCGCGGTGCAGGCACAGGCGGTCCCACTCGTCGAGCACGTCCCAGTAAACCTTCGAGTGGCGCGTGTTCGCGTCGACCAGCTCGGTCTGCAACGAGCGCAGCTCCTGGACGAGCCGGTTGCGCTCGCCCTCGGCGTCCTCGAGCTCCGCGACGATCGAGCTCGTGTCGAGCTCGACCGACGGTGTCTCCGCGATCCCGCCGCCAACGGCGAAGCGGCCGTCGATCTGCGCGGCCTTCGTGAAGCTCAGGAGCCCCATCCAGCGCCGGGCGAAGCCCCACGCCGCCTCCTGCTCGTCGAGCTCGGACTGCGTCTCGTACAGCCGGAACAGGATGTCCAGCACCTCCTCGCGCGCCGTGAGCACCGCCGGGTCGACGCCGCGGTAGTCCTGCTTGCTCAGGAGGCTGACGTACTCCTCCACCGACGAGGCGTTCTCGAGCGCCAGGTCCATCTCGTGCAACACGCGCACGGTGCGGTCGACGTCGATGCCCTCCGGCTCGATGCGGCCGCCCTTCTCGGCCTCGCGCAGGGCCTCGAGCACGGGCGAGAAGGTCTCCGCCACCGCGTCGCGGTGCTCGTCCGCGCGCTTGTCCTTGACCTTGGACTCGAGGAAGTAGCCCGCGACGCCGATCCCGACGCAGACCAGGATCAGGATCGCCAGGACCTTGAAGATCCAGCGGGTGAAGCCGCTCCCCTCTTCTTCTTCGTTAGCTGCCATGCGTTCCCCCGGCGGGCGGGAGCTCCTTCGGTTGGCGGATGCCTTCGAACTCCGTGCGCACGAGCTCGGTGCCGTAGCGCTTCTCTAGCCGCTTCACGATGAAGTGACCGCGCGCTAGGTTTTGGAAGTGCGACATGAAGACGGTGTTCACGAGCGCTCCGCTCGCCGCGCCGACGACCGGCACGGCTTCGAGCAGGAACTTGTCCTGGACCACGACGCCGAAGCGCGTCGCCACCTTGTCCACGAGCCGGACGATGACCGGCGCGCCCTCCCGCGACATGCCCTTGGCGGCGACGTGGCTCGCGGTGTCGGAGAGCGTCTTCGAGAGCGCGGCGCGAACCGCGAAGTAGCCGGTCTCCGCCGCGTCGTCGTCCTTCGACGGACCGCCGAGGGCGAACACCTCGACGCAGGCGAGCTTCGTATCGATCTCGTCGAGGTCGTGCCCCTCGCTGCGCGCGATGTCGGCGATCGAGCGCAGCATGATCACCGTCGTGATCGGAAGCTCGATCGCGAGGCCGGGCAGGCCGAAGAGGCCGCCGACCGCGCCCGACGCGGCGGTGGCGAGCTTGTGCTTGCCGTCCGAGCTGAGGTCCTGCTCGCGCCGCAGCGTCGTCAGCGCGACGCGCAGCGCCTTCTCCAGCGACTCGCGGGTGATGCCGTTGACCTTGCGCGCCATGCTCTCCGGCAGGAGGTCGAGGCTCTTCTCGATCGGCTTGCCGAGGATCCCGGTGAGCGTGACGAGCAGCCCACGCTTCTCCAGCAGGCGGCGGGCGTGCGCGAGGGTCCGTAGTTCCTCTTCCCCCAGGGGCATAGCCCCGACCCTACGCGCTCGGGCCCCCGGAATTCGAGGCCGCCGAGGCAAGTTTCGGCGCGGCCAGCCAGGCGCCCGCGTACACCAGGGCGCCGATCCAGACGACCGCGTTGAAGCCGAGGGCGATGGAGAGTACGACGGTCAGGACGCTCCCGATCACCGACGTGTAGCCGTTGATGCCCCAGGCCCAGGCGACGAGCGCGGACGAGCCCTTCGCGAGGCGGCCGACGCCGAGCGCGAAGGGCATCCCCATCGCGAGGGCGAGCGGCGCGAGCAGCACCACGGCGATCGCGATGCGCGCTGGCGTGGGAAGCTGAAGCGTCGCGTCGAAGAGGAAGTCGCAGAGCAGCGGATAGACGAGCGCGAGCACGACGACAACGGCGAGCGCGCGGCGCGGCTCGCCGACCTTGGAGGAGAGCGCGCTCCCGATGCCGCTGAAGATCAGCACGCTGAAGAGCACGACAGCGAGCGAATACAGCGGGCTTCCGAGATAGAGGATGAACTTCTGCGCGAGCACGACCTCGACCAGGATGAACCCGAGGCCGAGCGCACCGAAGTACGAGAGCACCGGCGTCAACTTTCCCGCGGATCCCCCGCCGAGCCGCATCAGCGGCACGATCACGAACACCCAGGCCACGACCGCCAGCAGCCCGAGCAGGATCACGAGGATCCCGTGCGCGGTGATCCCGCCCAGCACGTTGAAGAAGCTCTCCTTCTCACGGAGATGGCTGAAGCGCGACGTCTCGAAGAAGAACGGGCGGTTGTCGGTCGGCGGCGCGACGTCGTAGGGATAAGCAGCCAGGAACGCGTCTTTGTCCTCGGCCTGCGCGAAGAGCTCGTAGTGGTTCGGCGCGGGCTGGCCGGTGACCGGGTGCAGGAACGTCGACGGCCGCCGCGGGTGGTAGAGCGGACGGAAGTCCTTCTCGACGCAAGTCGCGTCGAGGATCGCGAGCTGCTCGTCGGTGAAGGCCGTCTTGCCGTACAGGATGACGGAGAAGCCGTTGCTCTCGACGAGGTAGACGTGCTGGCCGGGGTCGGCGACGCCGCGCTCGGCGAGCACCGTCCACGCGAGCACGAAGAGCCGCAGGGTGTTGCGCGGGAAGCCTTCGCTGTCCGGCAGGACCCAGCGCGTCAGCGTCACGAACCCGTCGTCGCGCGTGTGGTCGAGGTAGGTGCCGAAGGCCTCCGCGGTGTAGAGGAAGTTCTCCGAGAGGCTGAACGCCCCCGCCTGCGTCGTGCTCGCCGTGTCGACGCCCGAGAGCTGCACGACGTCGTAGACGTCGGGATCGCGCTCGAGGTAATGCCGCCCCTCGGCGACGTGCACCGTCACCTCGGGATGTCGCTCCGGGTCGTACAGGCCGCCCTGGAAGTCGATCACCGAGCGCGCCGCACGAACGACGCCCGGGTTGATCTCGACACCGACGATGCGCTTCGCGCCGAACCGCTTGGCCGTCAAGAGGTCCATCCCGCCGCCGGCGCCGATGCAGAGGATCTCCGCGCCCGGCTTGATCCGGTGCACGAGGCTCGCGGGGAGGTACTCGAGGATCTCCGGCGGCTCGCCGGGCTCGCCGCGCTCGCCGCCGCCCCACTCCATGACGTTGGTCATGGCCCAGGAGTCGATCGTGATGCCCTTCTGCTTCGGGAACGGCCCGTCCCAGCGCGACGACAGGCCCCAGAGACCCCAATCCTTGTTGACGGCGGGCCACGTGAACGCGTCGACGCGGCTGAGCGAGGTCCACTCGGTGAACTCGATGAGCGACGCGTCGCGCTCCTCGACCAGTCCGTCCGCCCCCTTCGGCAGATCGGCGAACGCGACCGACTTCCACTCGTCGTACGGCGTGCGGTAGAAGACCAGGTCGCCCTCGAGGCGGTACTCCGTGTAGACCGCCGTCGTGCCGTCGGCGAGCGTGACCTCGCGCGGTTTGTTGTTCTTGTCGAACTCCTCGACTTGGAACAGCGGCTTCGACTTCGGCGCCGCGAGGTGGAGCTGCTCCTCCCGGCCGTCCCAGGCGAACGCCGCGAGCAACAGGACGGTCGCGATCGCCGGCCAAACGTAGGTCCGCCAGTCGCAACCCACGGCGTAAAGGAGCCCCGCCACCGCCATCAGGAGCGCCCCGACGAGCACCGCGTCCGGCGCGCTGTTGTTCAGGAGGTCGAAGACGAGGATCGCCGCCGCGCACCCGGCGCCGGAACCGAGGAGGTTCGAGCTGTACACCACCCCCGCGCGATCGCGGTGGAAGGTCAGCGTCGCGCTGATCGTCGCACCGAGGAAGAAGAACGGCACGAGCAGCGCCAGGATCTGGAAGAGCAGCCCGCCCTGGTCGCGGTCGGCGATGACCGTCTGCGCGTCCACCTCGGTGTGGATGACGAGCCAGAGGACGAGCGCGGTGGACAGCGCGCTCCAGCCGGAGAGCCGCGCGAGGATCGCGGGCGCCCGCTCGACCAGCTCGGGCTTCAACGCGAGCCACACCCCGGACGTCGCGAAACCGAGCAGCGCGATCGAGATCACCAGGAACCCGAAGTGGTACCAGAGGATGATCGAGAAGATCTTCGTGAGCGCGATCTCGAACAGGAGCAGCCCGCAGGAGACCAGGAAGAGGGCTGCAAGTCTCAGCCCCGGAAGGGCCTGCGTCGGCGTCGGAGAGTCGGCGCTCATGGGCGGCCGGATCCTACGCGTCCGCCGACCGGGAGCAACCCGGTTCCACCTTCCAATCCGCTCGAAGCTGGGCTACCGTTCCCCGGCCGCGGAGGGAAGCCGATGAGACGCCGCTTGTGCTGCACGTTCCTCCTGTTCGCCGGCGCCTGCGGAAACGAGGACGCCGGGGAGGCCCAAGCCGCCCCGACGACCGTCCCGGACGACGGCGACGTCGCCGCCGCCTTCGAGGAGGTCGGCGAGACCGGCGTCCGCGAGCTGAAGGACGGCCTGATCGTCGAAACGACGACCGCCGGCAAAGGCCGGCCGGCCGCGGTCGGCGACGCGCTGACCATCCACTACAAGGGCGTCGTTCAGGAGAGCGGCGAGGTCTTCGACTCGACCTACGGGAGCGGCATCCCGCACACCTTCACGCTCGGCGAGAAGTCGGTGCTGCCCGCCTTCGAGCTCGGTCTCCTCGGCGCGCGCGCCGGCGCCGACGTGAAGATGCAGGTCCCGCCGAGCCTGGGATACGGCTCCGAGGGCATGGGCCGCGTCCCGCCCGACGCCGCGCTCGAGTTCGAGATCCACGTCGTCAAGGTCGACTGAGCGGTCCGTGTCGCGCCTCGTCCTCTTCCTCGCGGTCTGTCTCGGGCTCTCGTCGTGCGGGCTGTTCCGCATCGCGCCGCCGGAGTACGAGCCCGTCGTGTTCGAGAACGGGCTCGTCGTCCAGGACCTCGTCGTCCCCGACGCCGGCCGCGAAGCCGTTGCCGGCGACCGGGTAAGCCTCCACTACGAGGGCCGGCTCGAGCACGGCACCGTGTTCGATTCGAGCTACGAGCGCGGCGAGCCGATCGCGTTCGAGCTCGGCGCCGGCCAGGTCCCGGCGGGGCTCGACCAGGGCGTCGTCGGCATGCGGCTCTTCGGCCGGCGGCGGTTGATCGTGCCGCCGGCGCTCGGCTACGGGGAGGACGGCATCCCGGACCTCATCCCGCCGGCGGCGACGTTGGTGTTCGAGCTCGAGCTGCTCGGGTTCGAGGAGCCGTAGGCTCTGCCGAAGTGCGCAGACGCGCGGGGCGAAGTGCGTAGCGCGCGCTCGTCTCGTTCGACCTGGGCAAGTCCGGTCCGCCGCGGCGCGTGAGAGGGATTAGAGTGGGCGCTCCCCGGTCCGTCCCACCGCCTGACGCCATTGCAGAGGCAAGCCGTGAGCACGACCACCGCAGCGCATCTTCCCGCCCGAGTTCTGTCCCCGTTGTTCGAGACCTTCGCCGCGGAGGTCGAGCCGTTCGATCTCGCGTCGCTCGACGACAGCGGGATCGAGGCGATCAAGCAGCTCGTCTACGAGCAGAAGCTCGTCGTCTTCCGCGGACAGGAGCTCGCCGACGAGGAGTACATCGCCTTCGCGCGGCGGCTCGGCCGGCCGGAGCCGTACTTCCAGGAGCACTATCACCACCCCGATCATCCGGAGATCTTCGTCTCGTCCAACGTGCCGGTGAACGGGCAGAAGGTCGGCGTCGCCGGAACGGGGCGCTTCTGGCACTCGGACTACTCGTTCATGGAGGAGCCGCTGTCGATGACGATGATCCGGCCCGTCGTCCTTCCCGAGGGGAAGCGCGGCACGTGCTTCATCGACATGGAGCTCGCGTACCGCGAGCTCCCCGAGCACCTCCGGCAGGCCGTCGAAGGAAGGCGCAGCCTTCACGACGCGCGCAACTACTACAAGGTCCAGCCGGGCGACGTCGACCGCGCCATCATCGAGCTGGTCGAGGAGTTCCACGCGCTCTCCCCGGGCGTCTGGCAGCCGATGGTGCTGACGCACCCGGTCAGCGGCGAGAAGGCGCTCTTCGTCAGCCGCGGCTTCACGCTCGACGTCGAGGGGATGCGGCACGAGGAGGCGCAAGCTCTCCTGACCGAGCTCTTCGACCGCATCGAGCGTCCGGAGCGCGTGTACGTCCACGACTGGGCGAAGGGCGATCTTCTCATGTGGGACAACCGCTCGCTGATCCACCGCGCCGCCGAGCAGGCGCCGGGCCAGAAGAGCTGCAGCTACCGGATTTCGCTGTACGACGGGTTGCCGTTCGACGCGGCCTAACCCGCTAGCTCGCGTAACGCGTCCCGCGCGCCAGCGGTGTCGAGCGAGCGCGAAGCGTAGTCGACGGATAGGAGCTCCTCGTCCAGCGCCCAGTCGTACTTCTCCGCCGTCTTGTTCTTGACGCCGGCGGCGAGGCGTTTGGGGTCGGCCGGTTCCGCGGCCGCAAGCTCCCCCAGATGAGCACGCACGTCCCCGACTTCGGCGCCCAGGACGGTCAGCGCCGGATCCGTCACCATCACCCGCAACCCGCACGCGACGAGCTGCACCGCGATCGTGTTCAGCACCCGGTCGCCGCGCCAGGGGAAGACGAGGACGTCGCCGCCGCTGGCGACGACCCGCTCGACGTCGAGGCCGAGGCGGGCGTAGTTGGCGCGCGCCTCCACGAGCATGCGCCGCGCCTCGGCGTCGAGGTAGGCGGGCTCGCTGGCGGACTCGAGCACCTGCCGCATCCGCATACGCACGCCTTCGTCGATCCACCCGCCGCGTCCCCCCTCGAAGTGCGGCATGCGGCCGCCGGGGCTCGGCTCGACCTGGACGAGCTTCTCCTCGACGTCGACCGACACGACGCGCCAGCAGCGGCCGGCGAAGATGAGGTGCAGGTCTTCCACCAGCGTCTGCTCGAGCGCGACGCTGCCGAGCGGGCGGCCCTGGTGCATGAGGCGAAACTCCTCGGGCGTGCTGAACACCGCGTAGAAGCCGAAGTGGTCGACGATGCGCTCGCCCGCCTCGCCCAGGAGGAGCGAGCCGTCCTCCGACTGCACGATCAGGTCGTGCGCGCCGAGGTTGCGAAGCAGGCGCACGAAGCGCTTCTTGTCGACGGAGCGGAACGGGCCGGTCTCGCACAGCGCGCCGAACGCCTGGTCGGCGTTGACGCCGCCGCGCTCGGCGATCAGCGCGAGGATCTGCTGGATCAGCGTCGAGAGGTGCAGCGCGCCGTCGCGCGGCGGCTCGCACCAGCGCTCGATCAGGAGCTCGAGCATCGCGACGAGCTGGACGAGCTCCGGCCGCAGGCCGTCGAGCAGCGGGCTCGCGTCGGTGAGCTCGGGCTCGAGCACGTAACCGCGGAACACCGCCGGGTCTCCGCGGCGGCCGGAACGCCCGAGCCGCTGCCGCAGGCTTGCGACGGAGAACGGCGCGCCGATCTGCGCGATGCCGGCGACGCGGCCCACGTCGATGCCGAGCTCTAGCGTCGACGTGCAGATGGCTGTCGTCGGCTTGGCCGGGTCCTTCAAGCGCGCCTCGACGTCCTCGCGCAGCTCGCGCGAGAGGCTGCCGTGGTGCGGCAGGAACTCGTTGGGGACGCGCTTCCCCTCGCTCAGGCGCCGGAGTAAGTCCGCGAAGCGCTCGACTTTCACGCGGCTGTTCGCGAAGACCAGGTGGTCCGCGCCGCGGAGCTTCTCGAAGAGGTGCGCCGCGATCGCCGGATCGCCGGTGTCCTCTTCGTCCGGGTCCATCTCGCGGTAGGCCCGCACCTGCATCCGGATCTCCTGCCCGCCGTCGGCGGCGACGATCTGCTCCACCGCGTCGCCGGAACCGGGCCGGAGGTACTCGGCGGCGATCCCCATGTCGCCGAGCGTCGCGCTCAACCCCACGCGCGGGACCGTTCGCCCGACCGCGAGCTCCAAGCGGTGCAAAAGCGATTGAAGCTGCCGGCCGCGCTCGGTGCCGACGTACGCGTGCAGCTCGTCCAGCACGACCCAGCCCACCTCGCCGAACAGGTGCCGCAGGCGAGTGCCCTGGCGGACGAAGAGCGCCTCGAGCGACTCCGGCGTGATCAGGAGGATCCCCGACGGCGCGTCGAGCAGCGCTCGCTTCGGACCGGCGGACACGTCGCCGTGCCAGCGGTGCACCGGGATCGCGAGGTGCTTGCAGAGCTCCTCTAGTCGCCCGAACTGGTCGTTGATGAGCGCCTTGAGTGGCGAGACGTAGAGCGCGCGCACGCCGGCGGTCTCGTCGCCGACGAGCCGCGAGCAGATCGGCAGGAACGCCGCCTCGGTCTTCCCCGCCGCCGTGGCCGCCGCGAGGATCGCGTCGCGCTGCGCGAAGATCGGCTCGACCGCGCGCTCCTGGACGTCGCGGAGCTCGATCCACTTCTTCTCCCAGATCCAGCGCTGGACGGATTCGTGGAGGAGCTCGAACGCCGACGACCGGCGCTCAGAGCCGGAAGGAGGCGAGGTCGTCATCGTCGGGCTCCCGCGCGTCCTCGGCTTCCTCCGCGTCCTCGGGCAGCGGTTCGAGGTCCGGGTTGTGCTCGTCCGCGACGTCCATGTTCTGCAGCAGGTTGGACCACTCGGTGCCGGGATTCTGCTCGAGCACCGCGAGGAGGTGGAGGAACTCCTTCACCGTGTTGCGCGGCGTGCGGAAGTACGCGTCGCCGATCCGCCGGTCGCAGTGCTCCATGAAGGCCTTGAGGGCCTCGTCGGGGACGAGATACTTCTCGGTGTCGCCCTCGGCGTAGACGTGCCGCAGGTTCATCAGGAGCACGTACATGTCCTCGGGCGTCAGGTTCGAGAGCCGGATCACCGGACCGGAGAGATCGACGCGCCCCCCGTCCGCGAAGGCGTTCTCTCCGAGGCGCGACTGCAGCGCCTCGTAGCTGAAGAGCCCGCGCCGCGTGTCGGTCAGGAACTCCGGCGTGCCGCCGAAGAGGAACCCCGCACCCTCGGCCGTGCCCTGCAGGCAGTCGTTCAGGACGCGCAGGATCTGCTCGTAGTTCGAATTGCGCGCGCGGCCGCTCGCCATCTTGTAGAGGTTGACAAGCTCGTCCAGGCAGACGAGGAGCCCGCCGTACCCCGCGAGCCGCACGAAGCGCGCCATCAGCTTGAGATGGTCGTACACCGTCGCGTCGTCGACGATCGTCCGCACGCCGAGGGCCTTGCGCGCGTCGGTCCGCGTCGCGAACTCCGCCCGCAGCCAGCGGATCGCGTTGCTCTGGAGCGCCTCGTCGCCGGTGTCGTGCCCGCGCCAGTAGCACTCGACCACCTGCGCGAAGTCGTAGCCCCCCACCAACTCGGAGAGCGACTGCAGCCGCTCGTGGATCACCGCCGACGGCTCGACGCCGCGCTCGCGCGCGTCGTGCACCGCCGACGAGGCGAAGCGCTCGACGACGCCCGGCAGCGCGCCGCCCTCCGGCTTGCTGCGGTGCGACATGTTGCGCATCAGCTCCGCGTAGAGCGCGCGCGCGTGACCGCCGGTCGAGAAGAGGCGCCGGTCGGGCGTCAGGTCCGCGTGTACGGCGACGAGGCGCCGCTCGAGCGCGACGGAGCGCACCAGGTTGAGGAAGAACGTCTTCCCCGACCCGAAGGCGCCGACGATGAAGCGCACGGACGAGCCGCCGTCGGCGAGGCGCTCGACGTCGCCGAGCATCACCTCGAGCTCCTTCTGGCGGCCCACCTGGATGTGCTGCTGGCCGCGGCGCGGGACGACGCCGGCGCGCAGCGACTGCACGATCGCGTCGCGGTCCTTGGCGCGGATCGGTCGGGTCTCGGTCACGCGAGGATCTCCCGGTACACGTCGGTATCGATCACGATGGGGTCGGTGCCGTCGGTCAGCGGCTCATCGCAGGCCTCGAAGGCGGCCTCGTTCAGGACGTCGAGCGCTCCGGCCGGCATCAGGCCGAGGGATTCTGACAGCTCCGAGAACTCCGCGAGCGTCCATTCCGGTTTGTCCCCGAGCTTTCGGAGCAACGCCGAATGTGGGGAATCGAGCCCGGCGACGGCCGGCTCGGCGCCTTCGGCCGGCTCCGCGGGCTCTTCCTCCTCGTCCGCGAAGATCCCGGCGAGCATCGACGCGACGGCCGCCGTCTCGTCGAGCTTGTTGCGCACCGCCTCCATGTCGAGCGCGGCCGGCTCCGCCGCGGGGGGCTCGGGCACCGCGAAGCCCGCGGCGGGCTCGGCGGGACGCACGCGCACCGGCTCGGCCGCCGGCTCGCCGGCGGCGACCTCGTGCAGCCAGCCGTGCACGGCGCCCGGGTCGAGCCCGAGCAGCCGAAAGATCTTCGTCAGGCTCTTCACCTCGTCCGGCTCGACGCGGCCGCCGGCCCAGGCGACTTGCACGAGGAAGCGTCCCGCGTCCTGGCGCTGCGCCTTCGACAGGCCCTCGATCCTCTTCTTCACCCCCGCGGTGCCCGGCGGCGCCTCGAGCAGCCACGCGAGGTGCGCGGCGAGCCGGCGCTGCTCCGCGTCGTCGAGGTAGAGGCTTGCCGCCAGGTGCTCGCTCAGCCGCTCTTCCTCCTCGGGCGAGACCTCGCCGTCGGCGGTCGACACCATCGCCGCGAGGTGCAGGAGCACGGTCGCCGCCGCGTACGCCGGCGTCGGCGTCTCGTGCTCGCCCTCGCCGAGGCGGAACACGACGACGCGGTCGTCGCGCGCGAGCCGCCGCCCTCCGAAGCGCACGTCGGGCTCGACGCCGAAACCGGCGCGCGCGAAGAGCCGCGCCGCCTCGACCGCGGCCTTCTTGGTCTGAAGGCCTTCCGCGGGAAGCCAGGGCGCGAGGACCTCCGCCGCGGCGAACGCCGCGTGGCCCTCGTCGTCGAGCCGCGCGGCGAGCTTGTCGCGCAGCTCGCCGAACGACGCGGGCGCGAGGTCGTCGAGGAGCAGCTCCGGAAGGAGCGCCGCCGCGGCGAGCTCGCCGCGGCGCTCGGGGTGCTTCCCGACCCAGCGGCTGTAGGAGTCCAAAGCGTCGGCGCACTCCGCGGCGAGCGCGGCGAGCTTCCGCCGCGGCCCGACGAGCGACGTCACGTCGGGGACGTCGGTGTCGACGCGCACGGGACCGCCGAAGGAGGCGCTCGCCGGTTGGTACTCCAACCGCACGGTGCGCTTGCACGGCTTCAGCTTGATCCCGTCCTTGTGGCGCGCGGTGTACGCGCGCCGAAAGAGCAGGTCGAATTCCTCCGGGCAGCGGCCGGCCGGCGTGCGCAGCGCGATCTCGGGGTCCGCGCGAGCCCAGGCGAGCGCCCAGTCCGCCGGCAGGGGCTCGCCCTTCACCGCCATCCGACCGACCGCGGCCCGCAGCGCGAAGGGGAGCTCCGTGCGCCGCGCGGCGTCGGCCGGCGGCGCGCTCGCGTCCACGCCGAGCGCGTGGGCGCGGAGCACGTCGAGGAAGCCGCTCGCGTAGCCGTGGAAGGAGCGGTTGGCGCCGTAGAGGCCGAGCAAGCGCTCGACCTCGGCGCCGATGGCCGGAAGCTCGCTCCGCGCGTCGGCGTCGTGCTCCGCGTCGTGCAGGGCGCGGCGCTCGAGCCCGTAGAAGAAGAGGAAGACGAAGCCGACGTACGCGCCGGGATCCGAGCGACCCTCGGCGAGCCAGTCCAGGTAGCCCGAACGGGCGGCGGGCGGAATCCGCGCGTAGTTCGGCCAGTACGACATGCCCTCGCCCGTCCGGTCCGGCCGCGCGTCGTCGCGCGGGAGCGACGGATCGATCAGCGCGGGCTCGACGCCGCCCCAACCGCGCAGCTCGGAAAGCTGCTCGCCGACGTAGACCATGCCGCCGGGGATGCGGCGCTTGCCGACCTTCGCCTCCGCGCCCGGCGGCACCCAGCAGTGGGCGCTCGCGGGGGCGGCCTCGCGAACGGCGTTCGCGTGCCGCTCCAACCCGCGCGTGTACTCGCGCGCGAAGGACTTCGAGCGTTTCCTCGATTGAAACGCGCCGATGACGAGCCCGGCGAGCACGACGAGGCCGCCGAGCGAGCAGATCAGGTACTCCATCCGTGCCGCAACCGCCCGAACGCCCAACCGGGAACGAGCTCGAGCGCGGCCACCGCGCAAAGCGACGGGCCGAGGGGCCAGTCTAGCGCGAACGACGCGACGAGCCCACCGGCGGCGGCGACGACGCCGAAGGCCGCGGACAGGACGAAGAACGAGACCATCGAGCGTGCGAGGCCGCGCGCGGCGAGCGGAGGGATAACGAGCAGACCGAAGAGCACGATCGGCCCGACGATCAGGACGCCGGCCGACACGGTCAGACCCGTCAGGATCATCAGCAGCGCCTCGAAGGCCTTGACGCGCTTGCCGAGAACGAGCGCGAATTCGCGGTCGAAGCTCACCAGCAGGAGATCGCGGTGGAACAACCAGAGCAGGACGAGCACAACGGCGTAGACGGCCGCGATCGTTTCGAACTCGTGCGAGTCGACGGTGAGGATCTCGCCGCGCAGGAGCTGCTCGATAAACTCGCGCCCGGTCGGCGCCTTCTGGGCGAGAAGCACCGTCACCGCCGCCGCGATCGCGAAGGCGGCGGCGACGCGGCCCGTCTCGGTCTCCTTGCGAGCGCCCAGCAGCACCAAGCCCAACAACCCGCCGAAGGTGAAGAGCGCGCCCCAGGCGAGAACGTAGTTGCGCAGCGCGTGGGGGCTCTCCAGCGCGGCCTCGAGGTCGAGCCCGCCGAGGCCGACGTTCGCGAGCCACCAGGGCAGGACCGCGTAGCCGCAGGCGACGCCGCAGGCGGCGAACTGCGGGAGCGTCACGCCGTAGAAGCCCGTGCGGCGAACGAGCAGGAAGGCCCCCATCAGCGGACAGACGACGCCCGCCAGCAGCGCGGCGAGGATCGCGAAGTGGAAGAGCTCCCAGTAGAGCGACAAGTCCATCGCTAGCCCTTCCCCTCCGAAGAGGCGAAGCCGCCGAAGAGCTGCTCGAGCTTCTCGGACGCCAGCATCCGCTCGGCCTCGCCGCGCTCGACGCTCCCGTTCGCCACCCAGACGACGTCTTTGACGACGTCGCGGAGCAGCGCGAGCTCGTGCGACACGAAGAGCACCGCCAGGTTCTCGTCGCGGTTCAACTCGGCGAGCAGGTCGTGGATCAGCCGCTGCGTCGGCTGGTCGACGCCGGTCGTCGGCTCGTCGAGCAGGAGCACGGGCGACCGCATCATCAGGGCCCGCGCGATCAGCACGCGCTGGCGCTGTCCGCCGGAGAGCGACGAGAAGAGCTCACGCCGGCGGTGCTCGATCCGCACGCGCGCCAGGGCGCGCACCGCGAGCTCGCGGTCGGCCGCGCTTACGCGGCGTAGTCCCGAGAGCCGGCCGTAGGCGCCGAGGTGACAGACCTCCTCGACGCTCAGCGGATACACGGGGTCGAGCGCCTCGCGCTGCGGAACGTAGCCCACCGCCGCGACGTCGCGCTCGACGGTGCCGCGCATCGGCGCGAGCAGGCCGAGCATGCCGCGGAAGAGCGTGGTTTTCCCCGACCCGTTGGGGCCGAGGATGCCGACGAAGTCGCCGGGGGACACGTCGAGATCGACGCCGGATACGACGGGGTCGTTTCCGTAGCCGAACGCAGCGCCCCGGAGCCGGATCACGGGTCGAGCGCTCCCACGAGCTCGCGGTGGAGGAAGTCCATCATGCCGATCCAGGTGTCCACACCCTTGACGCCGTGGACCATGATCGGGATCTCGATCACCCGCGCACCTGACTTCTCGGCGACGAAGCGGACGTCCTTGTTGTTGGACCACTTCGCCGTGAGGATCACGCCGACTTGCTCCCGCCGCAGGACCTCGACCGTGCGCGCCAGATCCTTCGGCGACGGCGGGACGCCCGGCTTCGGCTCGACCGAGGTCACGACGTTCATCCCGTAGTGGCGCGCGAAGTACGTGAAGTCGTTGTGGTAGATCGCGATCTTCTTGCCGCGAAGCCGCTCGCCGAGCTTCGCCCAGCGCGTCTCCGCCTCGTCGAGCTTCGCGACGTACGCCGCGTGCCGCTTCTCGTAGTGCTCGGCGTGCTCGGGATCGACCCGCAGGAACCCCGCGAGGATGCGGTCCGCCATGTGGCGGCCGCCGCGGGGGTCGATGTTCATGTGCGGGTTGCCGAGCGGGTGGATGTCGGCGCCGCGGCTCCGGCTGATCTCCTCGGGCACGTCGATCGCCTCCCAACCCTCGGAGCAGTTGACGAAGCCGGGCGCGCCGGGCTGGATGCGCCTGTTGCGCCCCTTCTCCAGCAGCCCGGGCACGTAGGCGTGCTCGAGGGACAGGCCGATCTGGATCAGCACGTCCGCCTTGTTGACCTTCACCAGGTGCGACGGCCGGAGCGACACGCCGTGGATGTTCTCCGTGCCGCGCGCGATGGAGATCACGTCGACGCGATCGCCGCCGATCTCCTCGGCGATGTCCTTCAGGTCGGGAATCGTCGCGACGACGTCGAGCTGAGCGGCGGCGACGCCGCCGAGGAGCAACGCCGCCGCCAGGGATGTGGGCATCCGCTTCATGTCTACCAGTTGAGCCCGTGGGCGTGCGACCCGAAGAAGCCGGTGAGCTGAACGTACGCGCGCAGCGCGTCGCCGTCCATCGGAGCATCGATCGCCGTCACGCCGAAACGGATTCGCCGGAACTCGGTGAAGTGGTGCGTGTAGTAGAAGTCGAGCTCGCTGACGTCGTCGGCCGGGTTCTCCGGCGACTCGATCCGGCTGTACTGCACGCCGGCGGAGTCCTGCTGGTTCCAGGCGTAGTCGGCGAAGCCGTAGAAACCGAAGACGTCGTCGTCGAGGACGGTCAGCACGGTCGGCGCCGCCGGATCGTCGACCTCGGCGCTGAGGTCGCCGTCGAAGAGGAGCGCCTCGCCGCCGCACGTGAAACGCTTGTTCCCGGTCTCGTCGGTGTGGCCGAAGGTGATGTCGCCGCCGTAGACGACGTTGGACAGCCCGTCCTGGCTGAGCGGTCCGAACTCCGCCGTGAACTCCGGCACGATCCGCGTCGAGGCGCCGAGCTGAAGGATGCCGCTCTCGCCGACGTCGCGCATGCCGGTCACGCGAGCGGAGAACGAGAGCTCGTCGAAGTCCTTGCGCTCGGGGACGGCCGTCTCCGGCTCCTCCTCGCCTTCGTCCTCGTGGTGGCCCTCGCCGAGCAGGTCGGCGAAGACGCCCACGGAGAACCGGACGGGCGAGTCCCCCACCGCGAACCAGTGGTCCCACTGGCCGCCGGTGCCGGCGAGCTCCTCGCCTAGGTATTCGCGGAGGACGAGGGGTCGCTCGAGGGTGCGGAGCTCCTCGAGGTGCTGCTGCATCTGCTTGCCGAAGTCAACGAAGAAGCGGCCGCCTTTCAGCGTCGAGTTGTTGTCGAACCCGATGTATTCGACCGCCGCCTCCTCGACCTCGACGCCCTCCAGCTCCTCGGAGCTGATCACGACGTAGGCCCAGGCGTCGGGGTCGATGTACGCCGCGGCGTTGAACTCGAGCAGCCGCAGCTCCGCGTTGAAGCCGTCGGAGTCGTTGTCGACGCCGAGATAATCGCCGAACGCATCGATCACGAAACCGATCGCGGGGTTGAACTCGGTCGAGAAGCGGGTCGTCTGGCCCATCGTCCCGTAGGACGACTGGCCGGGGGAATCGAAGGCCGGGCCCTGCGCCGCCACGGGCGACGCCAGGAGCACGGCCACCAGAACGGTAGCGCGCATGATTGGTTTTCCTGCTGGTGAGAAGAGCTCGAACGGGAACGCGCGATCCGGGGATCGCGCACGTCGGGGGAGGGTGCGGCGGTCAGGCCGCGGCCCCGACGGGCGGCGAGTTCTTCGGCGCGAGCAGGTAGCGCGCGAAGCGCGACGCGATCGGTGCGGTCGCGTGGACGGCGAGCGCCGGTCGCGCTTTCGGCGCGGGGCGCACGTCGGGCGCGTACGCGTCGACCTTCGCGCGCTTCTTCGAGAGCAGGAGGAGCGAACAGTGCCCGTGGCCTTCGTCCGACGGCTCCCCGACGTCGACCGAAACGCCCTTCTCGGCGGAGCCGTGGTCGTGCGCGCCGTGCGCGTGACCGTGCCCCGCTTCGACGTGCGCGATCTCCCCGTCGACCGGGCAGATCGTGTGCACCTCGTTCGCCTGGTGGAAGACGTCGCACAGGTAGGCGACGAGCACCAGCAGGGCGAGGAGCGCGCCGGCGCGCCGCTGGCGCTGGCTCGAGGGGGAGGGCTTCATGGCCGAAAAGGCGACCGAAGATTCTCGGCGCCGGGGCTCCGCCCGTCAACCCGCACGAAAAAAGGCCGGCCCCGCGGGGACCGGCCTTTGCGATCGGGTTACCTGAGGCGTCAGTTGACGGCGCCGGTGACGGGGCAGACCTTCGCCTCCTCGCTGGAGCACTCGGACTCGGCGGCCGAGGAGCACTCGCTGGCGGCTTCGCTGGAGCACTCCGACGCGTCCTTGCCTTCGCATTCCATCTTCGCGGAGCAGAACGTCTTGCCGGACTCCTCGCAAACCACGGCGCACTCCATGGCACAGTCGGAGCTGCACTCCATCGCCTCCATCGAGGTGTCGGTGACCTCGGTCGTCGTGGACTTGCAAGCGACGGCAAAGCCGAGGAGAGCGAGCGAGAGAAAGAGCTTCTTCATGGATCGTTGAGGGATTGGGTTCTCGGAGTAGCCTGCTGGGCTTTATATAGGAGCGAGAGCCTACGGCTCCTTTCGGAGCGATGGGTGCTAAAGGTAGGAAAAACGACCCACCGGAGCGGGAGATCGACCTCCACGGCCTCCCTCCTGAACAGGCACTACACCGTTTGGCGCAGGAAATCCACGCCACCCGGGTCCGGGGGGGTCGGCGCCTCCGGGTGATCACCGGCCGCGGCTGGGGCAATCCGACGCAGAAGCCCGTCCTGCGGGGGCGCGTCGAGGCCTGGCTCCGCGGGCCCGAAGGCAACCGGGCCGGGGTGAGAGGCTTGACGGTCGTGGCCAAGGGCGGGGCTTTGGACCTCGAGTTTGGCTAGCATTCCGACACCATGCGCACACGAACGTTCGCTCCGCTTCTGCTGCTCCTCGCCGCGTGCGCCTCGCCCTCGGAGAGGCTCGAGTCGATGTACCAGGAGAGCCTGCGGGACACGGTCGACCGCACCAGCCGGGTGTCGGTCCTGCGGCTCGCGCGGACGCGGGAGAAGCGCGCCGGCGCGGTGCGGGAGTTCGTGGCCGACGGCCAAGTCGTCACGAACCTCGACCGCCTGCACGCGGCGTCGATCCTCCTCGACTCCGACAAGGTCGCGGACATCGACCTCGCCGCGGACATCGCGCTCGCGGCCGCCCAGGCGGGCGACGACCGCGGCTTCCCGCTGGCGGCGGAGGCGATCGACCGCTCGCTGATGAAGCGCGGCCTGCCGCAGAAGTACTGCACGCAGTACCTGCACGTCCCGACGACGGGATGGGTGCTCTACCGGTGGGACGAGTCGGTGACCGACGCCGAGCGGGCGTCGATGGGCGTCCCTTCGCTCGCGGAGGCGAAGGAGCGCCTGCGCGCGCTCAACGAGTAGCGGCTCGTCATCGCTCGCGCGTGAACGGCAGCAGCACCTCCGCCAGATAGCGCCCGACGAGCGCGTTCGCCGCGCCGTTGGGGTGCTTGTCGTGCGCGTGCGCCCGCAGCGTCGACGTGTCGCGTCCCGCGAGCGCCGGCGCGATGTCGTGGAAGACGATCCCCACCTTCTCGCAAGCCGCGCGGAAGACCTCGTGCTGCTCGGCGAAGGCGTAGTCCTCCAGCGGCCCGTTCAGGTCGGGGTACATCGTCGCGTGGAACGGAATGCCGTTCCGGTCGGCCAGCTCCGCGCCGACGGCAAGCGCCGATCGCACCATGAGGAGCCCCGGCGATCCCTCGGACCAGTCCTCGACGTAGTTGCGCATCGTGACGCGGCCCTGAAGCCAGCCGTTCGTCCGGTAAGCGAGCAAGTCGACGAGCCGCGACCGCTCGCGCAGCGCCATCATCCGCCGCTGCGCGTCGGTCTTCGGCGCCTCGTCCCCCCAGCGTCCGGACGTGAGGCCCAGCCGATGCACCCAGCGCACCTCCCAGGGTGGCTCCGCGTCTTCCTTCTTCCGCCCGCGGTCCTCGCCCGAGGCGTCGTTGATGTAAGCGCAGAGGAGGATCAGGTCGGGATCGAACGCGTCGACCCAGTGGTGGAGCAGCGCGATCGCCTGGCGCGTGTTGTAGGCGGGGACGCCCCAGTTCAGGACCTGCACGTCGCGCGTAGCGTCCAGCTCGGCGAACGCGCGCTCCATCGCGAGTGGCCAGGTCTCGCCCTGGTCGACGCCCACGCCGTAGGTGAACGAGTCGCCGAGGACCGCGATGCGGTACGTCTTTTCGGGCTTCTGCCCGGGCACGGAAGCGCCGCGGAAGCCGTGCTCGTTGATCGCATAGGTGACCGTGCGCGCCGGCTCGCCCGGCGCCCCGGGATAGGTCCTCGTGCGCGTCACCCTCGGCGTCAGCATGAAGCGGACGCCCTTCACCTTCTCCGCCGGCACGGCGCGCGAGACACCCTCGGCCGCGCCCTCGCCCCGCGGCGGCACGTGCAGTCCCATCGCGCGGACCGCGAGCTCGACCAGCAGGACCGCGACGGCGAACGAGCCCAACAGAACCGCCGCCCGCAGGAGCGCCTTCTTCCACCAAGGACGTCGACGGGGCTCGGCGGTTTCCCCTGCGGTCGCGTGGGTTTCGGCCATCGCGGAACGGGCGAGTATACGGCTCAGCGCCGGGCGACACCCACGATCCAAACGCCGGCGAAGACCGCCAAGCCGCCGGCCAACGCCGCCAAGGTGAGCACCTCGCGGAGGAGCACGACCGACACCGCCAGCGTGAAGAACGGCTCGAAGTAGAGCATCACGCCGGTCGCGGTCGGGCCGCGCTCCTCGAGCGCCTGGTACCAGAGCAGGTAGGCGAGCCCGCTGCAGAGCAGCGAGAGGAAGAGCCACGCGCCGGCGACCTGCGCGGTCAGCGGAGCGACGAGGATTCCGCTCCAGAGCGACGCGACGAGTAGGAGAGCTGCGGCGACCGCGGCGGAGAAGGCGGTGACCGGGAGCGACCCGCTGCGCCCCACGGCGCCGGTGGCCGCGAGGGTGTACGTAGCCCAGGTCAGCGTCGTCGCGAAGGCGATCGCGTGCCCGAGCCGCGCGCGCGCGAAGTCCGGAGGTTCGCTGACCGTCACCGACAGCACGCCGGCGGTCGCGATCGCGACGCCGGCCCAGCCGGCCGCGGTCAGTCCCTTACGAAGGAAGAGCTGCGCGCCGAGCGCGATCGCCACCGGCGTGAAGCCGATGATCCAACCCGTGTTGATCGCCGACGTGTGCGACAGACCGTAGGTCTGGATCAGCATGTGGAAGCCGAGCACGGCTCCCAGGAAGACGCCGATCGGAAGATCGCGCGTCGCCGGAAGGGCGCGCCCGGCACGCGCGCGCGCGAGGAGCAGGAGCAGCGCCGCACCGGCGACCATGCGCGTCGCCACCAGGCCGACGGGATGGAACGACTCCAGCGCGATCCGAATCGCGGGGAGCGAGCCGCCCCAGAGCGCGACGGCAAGGAGCGCCTTGCCGCTGAGAAAGCCCCGTCCGGCCGACATCGACGCATGCTAGGGACGGCCGGGACCCGGCGAAAGTCACGCGGCCGCAACGGGGCGTCCGGCGTCTACTTGTCGTCGTACAACTTGGCCACGTACTCGCCGTAGCCGTTGTAGGAACGCGTCTTGACGCGGTCGCCGGTCGCGAGGTCGCGCTCGGTCGCCTGGGACCAGCGCGGGTGCGGGACGTCGGGCTCGACGTTGGAGAGGAACTTGTACTCGCGCGGGTTGACCTTGTTCCAGAAGGTCGGCGGCTCCTCCGTCGTGAACTCGATCACTTCGATCGACTTCGCCGACTTGAAGCCGTACTTCCAGGGCACGATGACGCGGACCGGCGCGCCGTGCTGCGTCGGCAGGCCGTGGCCGTAGATGCCGGTGACGAGGAGCGAGAGCGGGTTCATCGCCTCGTCGATGCGCAGCCCCTCGAAGTAAGGCCACGGGTAGTGCTTCTGCTTCTTCACCGCCGGGAAGCGGTCGGGCGCGTCGAGCGTGACGAAGCGCACGTACTTCGCGCTCGGCTTCGGCTTGGCCCACTCGACGAGCTTCGCCATCGGGATGCCGATCCACGGCACGACCATCGACCACGCCTCGACGCAGCGGAAGTGGTAGAGCCGCTCCTCGAGCGGCGCGATCTTCGCGAGGTCGTCGAGCTCGAGCGCGCGCTCCTCCTCGACCTCGCCCTGGATCCGGATCGTCCACGGGCGCGGGACGAAGCCGTCGGTGTACTTGTAGACCGGCCCCGCGCGACCGGGATAGAACTCGTAGAAGTTGTTGTACTTGGCGACGACGTCCTCCGGCGTCAGCGAGCGCACGATCTGGAACTCCTCGTTGCGCTTCGCCGGATAGAGCGCCTTCCCGCCCGCCGGCTCCCAGCTCGGAACCCAGGTCTTCGAGGGCTCGTACGTGGTGGTCGGGTCCTCCTCGATCCCGTCTCCGGCCTGGCCCGCGAAAGGCACCCCGCAGGCGAAGGCAGGCGACGAGGCGGCGACCAGCCCGCCGAAGCCGAAGGCCTTGAGGAGTTGGCGGCGCTCCAGCCAGACCTTCTCCTCGAGAACGGGGGGCATGCCGGGTCCGCGGCGGTCCCAGCGGGGGATGGTGTGGACGTGGGTCATGATTTCGGAGCGCGCGAGCCGAGAGTTGGCCGGGGCTTACGTCGCCCGCCCGTGAATGCGACCATGCTAGCCGGAACCCCGGAACGACGCGGGTGTTCCTCGAACCGATGAAGGCCAAGCCTCTTCTCGCCCTCTTTCTCGCCCTCGCGCCCGTGCTCCAGGAGGAGGGCGCCCCGCCGCCCGACGACCCGCACGCGCCGGATCGCCCGGCGACCCTCGTGCGCTTCTACTCGCTCACGGGGGAAGTCGACGTCGCGAAACTGAACGAGGCCATCCGCGACCTCGGCGACGGCGCCGCGCTCGTCCACGGGCCCGCCTCGACCAACGCGCGGCCGCGCGGCCACTTCGTCGCCATCGAGGCGCCGGCCGGCGCGAGCGCGAAGGACGTGCTCAAGGCCGCGAAGAAGGGCACCGGCAAGGCGGAGGAGCTGACGTTCACCGCCTTCGTCCGCTCCCCCGGCGACACGAGCGTGTCGGGCGGCGGCGGCCGGCGCGGACCGGGCCGCAGCATCCGCGACCAGGTCCTGAGCACGGCGTCGCAACTCCAGTGGTTCGAGGTGCGGCCCGACGCGGTGGTGTTCTTCTACACGAAGGGCCTGGACGCCGAGGAGTGCGCGAAGCGCTTCGACGCGCTGCTCGGCCGCAAGGAGCGCAAGGACTACGAACGGGACCTGGTGCGTTTCTCGACGGTTTGGAGCCTCGCCGGCGAGGCGAAGAGCAGCGCCGTGGCCAAGGCGGAGAAGGCGCTTCCGAGGCTCCCCGGCGTGGCGAGCGCAACGCTCGACGAGGACGAGCTGCGCCTGCACCTCACGCTGGAGCTCGCCGACCTGAAGGTGAGCGGGCCGCCCTTCGAGCCGCCGCCCGGGACGCTGCCGCGCGGCGGCGGCGGGGACGACGGTGGCGGTGGCGGCGGGGGGCGCGCCGCGCGCGGGATGGGCGAGGCGATGGCCTTCCTGCCCCGGGTGGACGTGGGGCCGTTGCTCGACCGGATCGAGGCGAGCGGGCTCTCGGCCGGGGACTGAGCCACCATCCATCCCTAACCCCCACCCACCTCGGGGAGCGTTCGGGGCGACCTCCTCCTCTGGACCGGGCTCCGGGCGGCCCGGTGACACTTGAAGGCCAGGAAACCCTCCAGAATCCGCCCCCTCGATGCCGAGAAGAAGGCATCTTATGATCCGGATCTCATGATCGGATTGACCGGCACCTCCCGCCTCCTCAAGGCCCTGGCCGACGAGTCGCGGCTCAGGATCCTCCACCTGCTCGCCCAGGAGGAGCTCTCGGGGACCGACCTGATGGAGGTGCTCAACATGGGGCAGAGCCGGGTGTCCACGCACCTGAGCCTGCTCAAGGAGGTCGGGCTCGTCACCGACCGGCGCGCGGGGCGGCGGAGCTACTACTCGCTGCTACCCGGCCCGGCCGCCGGGTTCTGGGACAACGTGTTCCTCGAGAACCGCGCGGCGCCGGAGTTCCAGGCGGACCTCGAGGGGCTCGAGGCGCTGCGGCAGCGCCGGCGCGACGAAACGCGCTCCTACTTCGACCGCGTCGCCGCGAGCTTCGGCGAGCAGCACCTGCCCGGCCGCACCTGGGAGGGGCTCGCGCGCGCGCTGCTCCAGCTCGCGCCGCACGGCCGCTACTGCGACCTCGGCATCGGCGACGGGATGCTCACGATGATGCTCGCCGAGGTGGCCGAAACGGTCACCGCGGTGGACGTCTCCTCCGAGATGCTCAGCCAGCTCCTCTCCCGGGCGAAGGCCAAGGGCATCGACAACATCGAGACCGTCGAGGGAGACATCGAGGACCTGCCCGTGCCGGACGCGTCGCACGACGTGTGCGTGATGAGCCAGGCGCTCCACCACGCGCGTTCGCCGCTGACCGCGCTGACCGAGGCGTTCCGCATCCTCGTCCCGGGCGGGCGCCTGATCGTGATCGACCTCCTGGCGCACAGCGAGGAGTGGGTGCGCGACAAGCACCAACACCTCCACCTCGGCTTTACCGAGCGCGCGTTGGAAGAGCTGTGCGGCGAGGCCGGCTTCCGCAAGCACAAGGTCTTCCGCGCCGCCCGCGATCCCGAGCCCCCCCACTTCATGACGATCGTCGCCACGGCGCTCAAACCCTGATTCGCAACATGGATTCCGCTTTCCTCAAGGAGCTCAAGCGACGCGTGCTCGTCATCGACGGCGCGATGGGAACGCAGGTTCACGCCGCGAACCTGGACCTCGAAAGGGACTACCTCGGCAAAGAGAACTGCACCGAGGTCATCACCCTGACGCGGCCCGACGCCCTGCGCGCGATCCACGCGGCGTACCTGAAAGTCGGCTGCGACGCGGTCGAGACGAACACCTTCGGCGGCATGGCGCACGTCCTGGCCGAGTTCGACCTCGACGACCGGACCGAAGAGATCAACCGGCTCGCGGCCGAGATCGCGCGGGACGCGTGCAGCGAGTACTCGACGCCCGACAAGCCTCGTTTCGTCATCGGCTCGATGGGGCCGGGGACCAAGCTCGCCACGCTCGGCCAGATCGACTACGACACGCTGAAGGAGTCCTACACGCGCCAGGCCATCGGCCTCGCCCAGGGGAAGGTCGACGCCTTCGCGATCGAGACCTGCCAGGACCCGCTCCAGATGAAGGCGGTGATCAACGCGGCGCTGACCGCGCGGCGCGAGTCCGGCCTCGACATCCCGATCTTCGTCAGCGTGACGATGGAGGTCACCGGCACGATGCTCGTCGGCACCGAGATGGCGGCGGCGATCGCCATCCTCGACGCGTTTCCGATCGAGGGCGTGAGCCTGAACTGCGCCACCGGACCGCGCGAGATGAGCGAGCACGTGCGCCTGCTCGGTCAGTCCTGCCGCCGCGCGATCGGCTGCTACCCGAACGCCGGTCTGCCGCAGCTCGTCGACGGCCAGCCGTTCTATCCGCTGACGCCCGAGGAGCTCGCGGACTGGATGGAGCGCTTCGTCGCCGAGGACGGCCTCAACTTCGTGGGCGGCTGCTGCGGCACCACGCCGGAGCACATGGAGGCGGTGCTCAAGCAGATCGGCGAACGCGAGCCGATCAAGCGCAAGCCGAGCTTCCAGCCGCAGGTCACCAGCATCTACAACGCGGTCGACCTCGTGCAGGAGAACTCGGTTCTCCTCGTCGGCGAACGTTCGAACTCGAACGGCAGCAAGAAGTTCCGCGAGCACCTCCTCGCCGGCGAGATCGAGGGCATGGTCCAGATGGGCCGCGACCAGGTGCGCGAGGGCAGCCACGTACTCGACGTCTGCGCGGCCTACGTCGGCCGCGACGAGGTGGCGGACATGTCGGAGCTCATCACGCGCTACCGCACCGACGTCTCCGTGCCGCTGATGATCGACTCGACCGAGGCGCCGGTGCTCGCGGCGACGCTCAAGCTCGCCGGCGGCCGCAGCATCATCAACTCGATCAACCTCGAGGACGGCCTCAAGAAGTGCGAGCAGGTGCTCCCGCTCGCGCGCGAGCACGGCGCCGCCGTCATCGCGCTGACGATCGACGAAGAGGGCATGGCGAAGACCGCGGAGGACAAGATCCGCATCGCGCGCCGGCTCTACCGCATCTGCACCGAGGACTACGGCCTGCGGCCGGAGGACCTGCTCTTCGACGTCCTGACCTTCACGATCTGCACCGGCAACGAGGACGACCGCCGGCACGCGATCGAGACGCTCGAGGGCATCCGCCGCGTCCGCGACGAGCTGCCCGGCGTCGGCACGCTGCTCGGGCTCTCCAACATCTCGTTCGGCCTCAAGCCGGCGGCGCGCCACGCGCTGAACTCGGTCTTCCTGCACCACGCGCAGGAGGCCGGCCTGACCGCGGCGATCCTGCACTCCGGCCGTATCGAGCCGCTGCACCACGTCGACGCCGAGGTGCGCCAGGTCTGCGAGGACCTGATCTTCGACCGGCGGCGCGAGGGCTACGACCCGCTCGCGAAGCTCATGGAGCTCTTCGAGGGCGTCGACGTCAAAGCGAAGAAGGAACGCGAGATTCCGAGCGACGTCTTCCTCCGCCTGAAGTGGCGCATCGTCGAGGGCGAAAAGCCCGGCCTCGAGGAGGACCTCGACGAGGCGATGAAGACGAAGCAGCCGCTCGACATCATCAACACCGACCTGCTCGACGGCATGGCGGTCGTCGGCGACCTCTTCGGCCGCGGCGAGATGCAGCTCCCGTTCGTGCTGCAGTCCGCCGAGACGATGAAGGCGGCGGTCGCGCACCTCGAGCCGCACATGGAGCGCGTCGAAGGCGAGACCCGCGGCAAGACCATCCTCGCCACCGTGCGCGGCGACGTGCACGACATCGGCAAGAACCTGGTCGACATCATCCTGACCAACAACGGGTACACCTGCTACAACCTCGGCATCAAGCAGCCGATCGAGCACATCCTCGACGTGACGTCCGAGCACCACCCGGACGCGATCGGCCTCTCCGGGCTCCTCGTCAAGAGCACCGTCGTGATGCGCGAGAACCTGGAGGAGATGAACCGCCGCGGCATCACGATCCCGGTGATCCTCGGCGGGGCCGCGCTCACCCGCGCGTACGTCGAGGACGACTGCCGGCGCATCTACGAGGGTCCGCTCTACTACGCCAAGGACGCGTTCGAGGGCCTCGAGGTCATGGGCCGCATCATGGACGGCGAGGCGCGCCCCGATCCGACCTCGAAGCGCGCGAAGACCTCGGACGAGAAGGCCATCGAGGCGATCGAAGCCGCCGCTTCGCGCGAGCCGGTGGGCGCCGCCGTCGCGGCCACCGCGCGCGCTGTGGCCGAGGCCGCGCCCGGGTTGAACGGCCGTCCCGCGCCCGAGGTCGCCGAGCCGGCAGTGGCCCGCGCCGACATCCCGCGCGAGATCTCCTATCCCGAGGCGCCCTTCCTCGGCCCGCGCGTCGTTCAGGAGATCAACCTCCAGAGCCTCGTCCCGTACGTCAACGAGACCGCGCTCTTCCAGTTCCAGTGGGGCTACCGCCGCAAGAACAAGCCGGTGGCCGAGTACCGCGAGCTCATCGACTCGCGGGTGCGCCCGATCTTCCACGACCTCGCGCGCCAGTGCGCGAAGGAGAAGATCCTCGTCCCGAAGGCCGCGTACGGCTACTGGAAGTGCGTGCCGGAGGGCGACTCGCTCGTGCTGCTGCACCCCGACGACGAGTCGCGCGAAGTGGCGCGCTTCGCCTTCCCGCGGCAGCACGGCAAGAAGCACCTCTGCATCACCGACTTCTTCCACGCCCGCGACGGCGAGCCCGACGTCGTCGCGCTCCAGGTCGTGACGGTCGGCCAGCAGGCCTCCGAGGTCGCGCGCGAGTGGTTCGCGGCGGACCGCTACCAGGACTACCTGCACCTCCACGGTCTCTCCGTCGAAGCCGCCGAGGGGCTCGCGGAGTACATCCACAAGCAGGTGCGCGCCGAGCTCGGCATCGCCGGCGACGACGCGCGCGACAAGCAGGCCTTCTTCAAGCAGGGCTACCGCGGGAGCCGCTACTCGTTCGGCTATCCGGCCTGTCCCAACCTGGCCGACCAGGCGATCCTGCTCGAGCTCTTGCGGGCGGACGAGGTCGGCATCAAGCTCAGCGAAGAGGACCAGCTCTGGCCGGAGCAGTCGACCTCGGCGCTGGTCTGCCACCATCCGAGCGCCAAGTACTTCACGATCTGAGCATGGAGCGCACGCTCGAGCCCGAGGTGATGGACACCGCCCTGGAGGCGTCGGAATACGACGCCATGGACCACACCGAGCCGAACCGCGCGTTCCTCGAGCGGTTGATCGAGCTCGGCGCATCCGGACGCATGCTCGACGTCGGCACCGGCCCGGGCCACCTCCCCCTCCTGGTCTGCGAGCACGTCGCGAACGCGAGCGTCGTCGGCATCGACCTGGCCGAGGAGATGCTCAAGGTCGCCGAGCGCCACCGCGTCGCCTCCCCCTTCGCCGAGCGGATCGAATTCCGCCGCGCCGACGCGAAGGGCCTCGACTTCGCCGACGCGAGCTTCGACGCCGTGTTCTCGAACACGATCCTGCACCACATCCCCGACCCGCGGCCGTTCCTCGCGGAGACGCGCCGCGTCCTGCGCCCCGGCGGAGCGCTCCTGATCCGCGACCTGTACCGGCCCGAAACGCCGGAGCGGGCGCTCGAGCTCGTCGAGCTCCACGCCGGCGACGCGACCCCGCAGCAGAAGGAGCTCTTCCGGGCCAGCCTGCACGCGGCGCTTACGCCGGACGAGCTGCGCGCGATGGCGGACGAGGCGGGGCTGGCCGACGCGGAGCTGACGGTGGACACGGACCGGCACGTGTCGTTGCAGATCCGAACGTCCGGGTAAGTCGGACCGTCACACGGTCAGGGAAGACTCGCCACGTAGACTCCCGCCGAGCCGTCGGTGAACCCAACGACCATCGCGAGCTGGTTGCCGTCGAAGCTCTCGCGGCTCTGCTCGACGAAGCTCACCACCTTGCCGTCCAGGGAGTCGCCCGCGGCCAGGACCTTCACCAGCAGGCTGCCGCGTTGCGCGTACACGCCTCGCTGACCGGCGGTCCCCTCGCCGTTGAACGACACGGCGCGGGCGCCGTTCAGGGAAGGACCGACGAACGGGAAGGACTCGCGGAATCCGGTGAACGTTCCGCTCCCCCCCGGGATGGAAGTCGCCGTGTCGGCCACGACGTGCAGGCCGCCCAGGTTGGAGTACACGCCTATCTGCCCGCCCGTGCCGCCGGCCCGGAACGCGATCTCCCCGCCGCGCACGATCGGCGTTTCGTAGAAGGCCGTGAACGTTCCCGTGCCGCCGGGGATCGGCGTCGACTTGTCCGCGACGACGAAGGGCGCGACCAGCGGCGTGTAGTTGAGCCCGTCGGTATAGATGCCGTCGGGTCCGCTGGTGCCGTCGCCTCCGCAGTAGGCGAGGTGGTTTCCGCTCAAGCTCGGGTTGAAGCAGATGTCGACGAAGAGGCCCGTTCCCCCCGGGATCGGGGTCGTCGTGTCGGCCACCGCGTGCAGCCCGCCGACGGTCGAGAAGACCCCTTTGAGGTCGTCCCCCGGCCCCACGCCCACGCCGCCGAAGCCGACGTTGCCGCGGCTCAGCGAGGGGAAGAACAGGAAGTTGAAGATGTAGCCCGGGTGACCGGGAACCGGATCGCCGACGTCGACGACCAGCGTCAGCGGCCCGCCGTTCCCCACGAAGATGGACTCGTAGTCCGCCGTGATGCCCGGGACGATCGCGAAGAAAGCCACCAAGCCCCCGTCGAGCGACGGCGGACTGAACCCGGTGAACAGGTTCCCGGGCGGCAGGGTCGGCGCCTCGGTGAGCGTGTCCACCACCGTCACGAGCCCGGCGCCGGTCTTCAGGTAGAGCCCCTCGCCCACCGGCTGGCTGAAGCCGGTGAAGGCCACCAGCCCGGCGTCCGCCGCCGCGTACGCAAAGCCCGTGAACGGCGCGTTGTGGCCGGGGACGTTGGTCGACGTGTCGGCGATCTTGGTGAACGAGATCCGCGCCGAGCCCGTCGGCTCTCCGTTGGCGGCATGGGACGAGCCGACGAGCACGAGCGACAGTCCGGCCGCGAGCGTCGCAAAACAGACTTTCATCCTTCAATCCTCCTACCGTGATCCCTCCCGGGCGCGCAGCCCCACCGGCGGCGCGAAGTCGGGGGGTAGGAGGATACTCGCGCCGCCGGAATCCCGATACCGGCCCGCGCGCGTCCGAGCACAAACCAGCTCGCGGATCGGCGAGTTCGGTGAAACTCTCGCCTTCGCGCGGCACGCCCACAGGTACGAACCCAACTTCTCCAGCCCCTTGCGGAGTGTGCCCCATGTGCCGTGTCCATCGCACCGCCGTTTCCTCCGTGCTGTCCGCCGTCGCGCTCGCCGCGACGGCGACCGCTCAGACCTACTCGCTCCCGTCCGGCAACGCCGCGCTCGACTTTCAGCTCGACGCCACGAACGGCGCGGTCATCACGTCGATCCAGCTTGACGGGCAAACCGAGTTCACGCTGGATCGCGAGTCGCTTTGGCGGCTCGAGCTCTGGTCGCGCACGCCGACCGGATCCGATCCGCCCTTCGACGTCACGAAGACCCCGGTCACCGCGGCGGACGCGGCGAGCTTCATTCCCGCGCTCGGCGGCGCCACCGGCTCGGGCGTCACGATGACCTGGTCGTCGTTCGCCGCCTATCCCACGCTCACGGTGATCGTGGACGTCGACCCGGCTCCCGGCCGACCGGGGACCTTCGAGTGGCGCGGCACGGTCGACGCCTCGACCCTCGGAGCGGAAGGCGTGGGACGCCTCGACCTCCCGGCGTTCACGATCGACGACCCCGGTGCTTCAAGCCACCTGTACCTGGGCGTCAACGGCGGATGGCGCATCACCGACCCGGCGGTGGGCGCGTTCACCGACGACCAGGGGACACCGGTGCCGCTCAGCATGATGTACCCGGACAAGCTGATCCTCCCGCTGGCCGCGCTCACCGATGCCGATCGGGACGTGTTCCTGGCGCTCACGACGGGCGAGACGGGCGACGAGCGCTTCCGCTTCCGCCAGTTCGAGGTCTTCGGTCGCGGAGCGGGGACCGCGATCGAGCTCTCGACCGGCGACCTTCCCGACGAGCCGTTCGTCGGCGCGGCGGTCGTTGCGAAGACGTCGGTGCTGCACGTCCAGGCGACGACTCATCCCGCGGCCGCCTGGCACGACGTCGCGCTCTGGTACCGCCAGCGGCTCGAGGGCAACGGCGAGCTGTCGGGGCCGGGCCACCGCGGGTTGATGTCCTCGCTGAGCGGGCCGGAAGACGCCGCGCTGGACTACGACATGATCCTCACCGTCGGCAACACGGATCCCCTCGCGTGCGACACGGCCGACTACGGAGCCTACGACGCCTACACGCAAGAGCTTTGCACGGAGCTCGGCATCGACACCGACAGGCTCGCGACGATCTGGTTCGACTGGCACAACAACGTCCAGGGAACCGACCACCCCAGTCACCTGCCGGTTGACGACGGCGTCGGGTTCGGGGTCTGGACGACGACGACCGACTACAAGATCTCGCCCTACATGGGGCTCCTCACGTGGGGCGACCGGCACCCGGACTTCGCGACCTACAACCCCGATCAGTGGGCGCTCGTCAACGAGGTCGGGAGCCAGAACTGCAAGCTCGTCACCGCCAACGGCCCGCAGTGCCCGCCCTTCGGCGGCGGTCCGCCCGACTACAACAACTACACGCTGGACCGCGGCGTGATCGCGGCGACCGACGCGCTCTTCGACACCCTCTTCGATCCGGTCCTCGACGACCCGCACTACGGCCTCGAGGGCTTCTACCTGGACGCGACGCCGGTGGTCCGCCGCTGCTTCTCCGAGGACCCGGCGCACGGCGGACACCCGGTCGGCGGCGGCCTGAGCATAATGAACGGACTGCGGGACATCTTCACGCGCCTGCGGGCCAAGGTCGCCGAGCCGACGTTCTTCTCCGAGGACACGCACGAAGCGCTCGTCGATCTCAGCGCGGGCTCGGGCTACTACCCGTGGGAGAACCCCAACGCGTTCAAGGTGCCGAAAGCCAACACCGGCATGGTGCCGCTGCATTCCGCCGTATACGGGGCCTACCAGCCGAACGTCCTGAACAACCGCTTCATCGACCTGACCTACCAGGTTGCGCCGGGAGTTCCGGTTCCGATCGCCGCCTTCCTCGGGGATCCGGTCACGTTCCCGCAGTCGGTGGTGGACGAGTACACCGAGTGGGCGATGATGACCCTCGCGTGGAACTGGGCCTACGGCTTGCGCTTCTCGTGGGCGCACCGTCCGGCGCCGCCGGAGGCCCCGCCGGGGTATCCCGACTCGATCCTCGAGATGGAGAACGAGCTGAACGGCAAGATCTACGAAGGCTTTCTGCTGTTCCGCGATCTGCTGCGGACCCAGGTGGAAGCGAACAACCGCCTGCTCGTGCTGGAGGGGCGGATGGCGACTCCGCCGAAGCTCTTCGGTGTGTCGCTCGTCGACCCGCCGGTGTCCCAGTTCAGCCAGTCCGACCTCGAGCCGTTCGAGGACGGCAAGGTCCCGAACGTCTTCAGCGCCGCCTTCCTCGGGGAGAACGGCGACCTCGCGGTGACCTTCGTCAACTGGACGTCCAGCCAGGTGCTCCTATCTTGGGAGCTCCAGGAGACCTGGTACGGCATGGACCTCAGCGAGTCGTGGACCGTCACGGTGTCGCAGCCGGCGGAACCGCTGGCATCCCCCGGGGCGTTCGCGCTGACCGAGAATGCGAGCAGCGACCCGGTCGTGGTCGGGGCGTTCTTCGATCCGGAGAGTCTGGACATCGAGTTCCCGGTCGAGCCGTGGGAGTGCTTCGTCGTTCGGTTCGAGAAGAACTAACCGGTTCTCCCCCCCACCAAAAAAGCGACCGCGAGGACTTCCCGGCGAGCCGGCCGGAAAGTCCTCGCGGTGATTTGTGGCGAAAGCGCTTAGTCCGATTCGTGCTCAACGTGCACGTGCTCGACGTGCTCGTGGTGGCTTTCGGTCTTCTGCATCCGCGGCACGCAGGGGTCGTAGAAGACGGCCCCGAGCCCGACGTCCACCGGCCCCACGCCGACGGAGGCGCCGGCCAGCCCCACCTCGGCGCGGAAGAGCTTCCAGAGCGTGATCTCCCCGACCGCGCCCGGGCTGCGCCCGTCGAAGAGGTCGAGCTCGATGATGTCGTCCTCCTCGCGGAGGCCGAAGGCGACGTGGCCGTCGACCAGGCCGTTGGACTGGACCCGCGGGGGGTCGTTCTCGGAACCCACCGACACGATCGTGCATCCGGGAGCGAGCCCCACGAGGAGCAGCGGAAGAAGGCGAGCGAGAGCGAGAGTCTTCATTCTTGGATCTCCTGCCAGAAGTCGGCGGATGGGGACGTCCGGCCGCTTGCGGGCGGACGGACAGGATATTCCATGGGCCGGGTTCGCGGGAGCGATCGGCGGGTGACTTGGGTCGCGGGCGAAGAATGCCGATCCATGGCGCATGGCCGGTGCCTGGCGCTCCATGTTCCTCTCCGACGTCCACCTGGGATCGCCGGAAGCCCGCGCCGACCGGCTCCTGAGGTTCCTGCGCGCGAACGAAGCCGAGACGCTCTACCTGGTCGGGGACCTGATCGACGGCTGGAGCCTCGAGCGGCGCTGGTACTTCCCGGCGAGCCACCGGGCCGTGCTGCGCGAGATCTTTGAACGCGCGCGACGGGGCACCCGCGTGGTCTACGTGCCGGGAAACCACGACGAGGCGTTCCGCCGCTACGAAGGACTGGACCTCGCCGGCATCGAGTGCGTCGGGGAGACGGTCCACCGCTCCGCGGACGGGCGGAGGTTCCTGGTCCTGCACGGGGACCGCTTCGACGCGGGGCTCAGGAAGAGCCACTGGTCGATGCGGCTCGGCGGCGCGGCCAGCGGACTGGCCCGGCTTCACGACGCGCTCGAGGGCGCGCTCGCGACCGTCAAGCAGCGCTGGAAGCGTGCTTCCGGCTACCTCGAGGCGATCGAACGGCGCGCCGTCTCCCTCGCGCGGAAGCGGCGGATGGACGGCGTGATCTGCGGGCACACGCACACGGCGGAGATCCGCACGCGCGGCGGCGTGACCTACTGCAACGACGGCGACTGGGTGGCGAGCTGCACGTCGCTCGTCGAGCGCTTCGACGGCACGCTCGAGCTCCTGCACGCGGAAAGGTCACAAGGGCGGGAAAGGACGAGCCCGCGCCCTTCCCCGCCCCTTCCCTCCCCTACTTCAGGAAGCCGAAGCCGAGCGACCCCAGCGACGGCGCCACGTTGGCGACCGTGTCGCCGATCAGCGTGACGCGCGCCTGGAGGTAGCGCGCGCCGTCGACGTCGTCGATCGACTCCTTCCACGTGTCGTCGCCCTGGAAGAAGACGACCGCCGGCAGCGCGGGATCGAGCTCGCCGTAGGGATCGAGCTCGTCGGCGTCGAACGCCTCGAGCGGGACCGAATCGGCGCCGCGGAACGCGAGCACGATCTCCGTGCCGGGCGGAAGGCCGCCGACGCCGGGCTCGAGCACGGGATCGGCGAAGTCGGTCGACGTCCCGTTGGTGTCGAACCACACCGTGTGCGCGCGGCTGACCCGCACGACCAGGTCCGCCTGGCCGACGTAGAAGGACGGGTCGGCCTCGTCCGGCGCCAGCTCGAGGTCGGGGTCGACCCCGGTGGAGAACACACGGAAGTTCGGGCGCGCCGAGCTGTTGATCGCGAGCGAGATGTCGAACGCGTTGAGTCCGACCGCGCCGGGATCGGCGAAGCAGCGGTACTCCATCAGGAGCGGCAGGCCGAAGGACGGCACCTCGTTCGGCCCCGCGATCTGGCCCGCCGTCCCGGGCGGGATCAGACCCAGGTCCTCCATGATCGCGAGGTCGATCCCCGCGCCGTTGGGCGCGGCCTTCGCCTGAATCGCGGTGTCGCGCCACGTGTAGTACTCGAAGCTCGACGGATCGCCCGATTGATTGAGCGGGAAGGGCACCATCGGCGTGCCCGTCGGCGCCGTGAAGAGGTCTGAAGGGTTGACGGCGTAGCCGAGGCTCTTGTCGTGCACGACCTTCTGCGGGCTCGCGGGGTCGGCGAGCACGTTGTCGGCAAAGGAAATGGTCGTGAGCCCGGAGTCGGGGAACGCGGGCAAGAGCGTCGACTCGAGGTGCTCGTCCGGCTGGAAGTGCGAGTGCGCGAGCCGGATCTCGAACTGCGGGTAGAAGTCCGAGACGACCACGCCGCCGACCGGCGACCAGTTCAGGCCCTCGACGTCGATGTTGTGCAGCGACTCGTCGGTCGCCGAATGCCCGACGTCGACGTAGCGCCAGACGTGCTGCGTCTTCGCCCCGAGCGGCGAGAGCGGCGTCTGCACTCCCGGCGCGAACGGGATCATCGCCGACGGGACGGTCTGCGTGCGGTCGGCGGTGGCCGCGAAGCGGGTCACCGGCCGCGCGTCGATCTCCTCGTCGTCGAGGTCGAGCAGGAACTGCCCGCGCAGCTCGGGGTTGCCGTCGAGATCCTCGTCCAGCTTGTCGAAGCGCAGCGCGACGCCGCCGCTCTGCACCGTCGGTGCCGACGGATCGAGGCTGAAGCCGACGTCGGGCGGCAGCGGGTTCGCCAGCGGGTTGCCCGCGGTATCGGTCAATCCGTCGGGTCTGCCGACGACGTTGACGTAGTACGTCTCGGCGGTTCCGAGCGCGTGGTCGAGCGGCACGACCGGCTGGATGCTCAGGTCGTGTCCGCCGGCCGCGGCCTCCACGGTGGCGACGACGAGCTCGTTCGGGAGCGCCGCGCCGGTCACCCGCTTGATCTGCAGGTTGTCGAAGGGCGACGCCGAGGCGAGGTCCATCGCCTCGCTGAACCGCACGCGGACGGAGGCGCCCGGCTCGACGTCTTGCGCGAGCGGCGTTGCGCCCGGCGTGAAGTCGACGAAACACTGCGGCACGTCCGTGCCGGGAACGAAGGCGCTGAAGAGCAACCCACGCGAGACTCCGAAGGCCGCCGGGTCGCCGCTCGCCAGCGTGACCTGCATCCCGGTCACCGTGTCGCCCGCCAGCACCCCCGGCGCGGTCACCGCCGCGAGGTGCGTGCGCGTGACGATCACGTCGCCCGGTGCGGGCAGCTTCGCGCACGCGGCCGCGAGGAACCTGAAGTCGACGTCGAAGGCGCCGCCGCCCAGGCCGGTGACGTGGAGCAGCACGCCGCCCTGACGGCCGACCACCTGAGGCAGCAGGCCGTCCGCCAATCCCTGCGGCGCGCCGGGCCCGCCGGCGCGGAAGCCGAAGGCGCCGCCGCCGGCGGCGGAGAGGTCGACCTGCACGTTGAGCTGGCTCGCGCTGCTCGCGTCCGGGAAGCCGCTGGCACCTTCGCCGACCTTGTGGCGGTGCATCTCGGCGAGCGAGAGCACGGGATCGATCAAGATGCGGCGCGCATCCTCCGGGTCGATCCCGACCCGCGCGGCGAAGGGCGCCACCGGCGGCTCGCCGGCGAGAATGCGCACGTCGCCCGGCTCGACTTCGAGCGGGACGTCGAAGCTCAAGACGAGCGTCGCGTTGGTCGGCACCGCGCCGACGGGCGCGAGGCCGGTGTGCTCGAGCGGGCGCGTCTCGACCGGCACGACGCCGGCCGCGAGCACCTCTAGGGTCTGCTCGAACGCAGCGGATCGAGCGGGATGGTGAACGGTCAGCTCGTCGACTCCGAGGAGCGCGCTGGGCTCCAGCGACCAGCCGTTTCCCGTGCCCGAGAAGTCCGGGCCAATGACGAGATCGGTGCGCACGAGTGTGCGCGTACCGCTCGCCGGATCGTGCGCGTACACGTCGACGCTCCGTCCCCACGCCACGTCTTGCAGCTCAGGCGGGGGCTCTGGTGCGGCGACCGTTCCTACGAAGATTCCTGTCAGCGCGAACAAAGGCGTCATCTGGGTCTCCTGCTATCCGGTTTCGAGCGAAGTCGCGCAGCGTCCACGTGCACGAATGCGCTCGCCTCGACGGTTCTCGGGGGAGCGGGCCGTGACGAGGCCCGAGGAAGCTCCCCATCTCACATCGGTGCAAGTTAGGGGCCGGTAAGCAGCGCGGTCACATCCCGCTCGAGTCGGGCGTGATCAGCGGAATCCCGAGCGTCCGCGACGTCTCCAGAAGCAGGCTCTGCAGGCTCGCGATCTCGTCCTTGTCGGTCGGGTTCGAATTCGCCCACTCCGTCACAAGCTTGCGCAAGGCCGCGACGGTCTGCTCCGCCTCCTCGATTCGCCCCAGGCGGAACTGCGTCATGCCGAGCAGGCAGAAGAGCCCGATCTGCGACCGCACGCTGCCCGCGTCGAGGGCAAGGGCCTGCTTCAGGGTCTGGTGCGCGGCCGGGAGGTAGTTCAAGCGGTACTGCGCGCCGCCGAGCACGACCGCGCAGAAGCGATCCTCGGGCTCGATCGCGACCGCCGCCTCGGCGCGGTCCATCGCTTGGCTGTACTCATCCTTCGAGCGGTCCGAGCGCCAGACGACGTTCCAGGTTTCCTCCGCGAGCCGCCCCGCGTTGTCGCCGCGCGCGAGCGCTAGGCGCCGCGCCGCCTCGAGCACTTCCTTCGGCAGTCCCTGCTGCTCGAGGCGCTTGACGACCTCGTGCGCGTAGAAGTAGTTCGAAAAGAGCGACGCGACCAGCGGATCCGCCTGGCGGCGGGCCTGCTCCGCGCGGCGGCGCTCCTCGCGGCGCACGTCGCGCGAGCCGCTCTCCCAAATGCGCGCCACGACGTCCTTGGCGCCGATCCGGTCCTCCTCGCGCGTCAGGATCGGCGACGAGCCGGTGAGGATGCGCGTGTCGTCGTGGTTGAAGACGCCGCAGGTGATCGCGCCGGTGTGCCCGCGCAGAAGGATCAAGAGGTCGCCCGTCGCGGCGTTCCACAGCCGGAGCGTGCCGTCGGTATACCCGCTGACGAGCCGCTTGCCGGAGCGGCTGTAGGCGAGCGCGCGCACCGGGTCCTCGCCGCGCTTGCGCGAGTATCGGAGCGTTCCGGTCTCGGTGTCCCAGACCTGGATCGTGCCCTCCTCGCAGCCCGCCGCGATCGAGCGGCCGTCCGGGCTGACCGCGATGCGTTGAACGCCGCCGGGCAGATCCTCGATCAGCCTGAGCACGTCGCCGGTCTTCGCGTCCCACAGGCGCAGCGAGCGGTCGATCGACGCCGTCCACACGTGGTTCGTGCCCGGCGCGACCGCGACCGCGTTGACCCACTTCTTGTGGCCCTCGAGCGTCTGCAGCACCTCGCCGGTCCGCGCGTCCCAGACGCGCGCGGTCTCGTCGCCCGAGGCCGTCACGACCCAATCGCCGCCGTCACCGCCCGGGCCGAACGCAACGGCGCGGATCCACTTGCTGTGGCCGCGGAACGTCTGCATCGGACGGCCGCTCTGCGCGTCCCAGAGGATCGCGGTCTTGTCCAGCGAGCCGGTGAGGATGCGCGTGCCCTCCTCGTTCCACACCGCGGACGAGACGATCTGCTCGTGGCCGCGCAGGACGTTGATCAGCTCGCCGGACCAGGCGTCCCAGATCGATACGGTCCCGTCGTTGTGTCCGGTGAGGCACTGCGAGCCGTCAGGGTGGAAGTCCACCGAGTAGACGAAGCCCATCCGCACGGGAGCGTCGTCCAGGCGATACTCCGCGCCGATGAGCGACGTGTACGCGCCGCCGATCTCGGGATCCCACGTGCGCAGCGTCGTGTCCTCCGAGCTGGAGAGGATCAGGCTGCCGTCGCTCGAGAAGGCGAGCGCCAGGATCGAGTCCTCGTGCCCGAGGAAGACCTTGGTCCGTTCGGTGTCGAGGTCGAACACCCGCACGGTCAGGTCGGGGCCGGCGCTGACCAGGTGCTTGCCGTCCGGCTGGAAGGCGAGCGACGTCACCGCCGCCTTGTGTCCCGAGATCGAGCGGATCTGGCGCTGCGTGCTCGTCTCCCAGAGGCGCACGCGCTGGTCCGCGCCACCGCTCGCGACCAGCGCGCCGTCGGAATCGAAGGCGACGCAGACGACCGCGCCCTCGTGTCCTTCCAACGTCCCGAGCGCTTCGCCGCTCGCGACGTTCCACAACCGCGTCGTCCCGTCCTCGGAGGCGGAGGCGAGGATGCCCGCCGGGCTCCAGGCGAGCTGGTTGACCTTGCCGGCGTGGCCTTCGAAGCGGTGTTGGAGCTCACCGGTCGTGTGGTCCCACACCGCGACGGCGCCGTCGTCGAACCCCGCCGCGATCAGGTCGCCCTCGGGCGCGAATTCGCAGCAGAGTGCCGCCGCCTCCTCGAAACCCTCCGCGTCGCCCTCCGGCAACGTCCGCAGGTACGTTCCCTTCTTTCCGACGTCGAAACCGTCGGGCGCGCCGTTCAACGAGCTCGAATCGCTCAGAACGATGCGGCCCTCCCGAACGCCGATGATCGCGATCCGCGACCCGTCCTCCGACAGCGAGAAGTCAACGTGCGGGCGCATCGTGAAGAGCCACAGACGCGCGTCCGCCCACTGCTCGGGCACCACGGAGCCTGTGGGCAGGTCGTAGACCCGCAGGAGCCCGTCGCGCGACAGCGCGACGATGCGGTGGCCGTCGCGCGTCGCAACGAGGTCCGCGAACGCCGGCGTGAAGTCCTCGACGTTGGCGTGCTGGTTCTCCGTCTTGAGCTGGAGGTGGTCCCACTCCCACTCGCGGAACTCCTCGTCGCACAGCGCCAGCAGGTTCTTCGCCTCGGCAACGTCGTTGAGCTGCACGCTGTAGTCCGCGGCCGCGATGTTCGCCTGGTAGCTGCGCTGCTGGGCGATCAGGAGGTTCTCCTGCGCGGCCTTCGCGTTCTCGTCGGCGAGGTCCTTCGCCGCCTTCGCCTCGGCCTCCCGCTCGAGGGCCGTCTGCTCGGCGAGCCGCGCGTTGTTCTCGTTCTCGATCGCCTTGTTCTTGGCGTCCTCGAGCTGCGTGTTCGTGAGCTCGAGCTCCGCCGTCTTCGACGCCTGCACCGCCGCCACCGAGGCGAGGCCGCCGACCGCCAGCAGGATCGCGACCAGGATCGCCGCGGCCATCCCGCGGTTGCGCTGCATCCACTTGCGGAACTCCGCCACCGAACCGCCCTCGTAGGCGCGCACGACGCGTCCTTCGAGGTACGCCTCGATGTCGGCGGACATGTCGAGCATGCTCATGTAGCGCTCGGCCTGGCCCCGGCCCATCGCCTTCTCGCAGATCGCGATCAGCTCGCCCGGAACGTCCTTGTTGAGCTTCGCGATCGGCGTCGGCGGTCCGTCGAGCACGCGCGAGAGCACCGTGTGCGGCGAGATCTTCGCGTTGGGCTTCACGTACGGCGCCTGGCCGGTGAGCATCTGGTAGAGGATCGCGCCGACCGAGTAGACGTCCGAGCGCGGTCCGACCTCGTCGAGCTTGCCTTCCGCCTGCTCTAATGCCATGTAGGACGGCGTACCGATGACGTCGCCGTCCATCGTGACGAGAGGCGACTGCGGGTCGGTCTCGTGGTCCTCCTGGCGCGCGGTGCGCACGAGCGAGAGCGCCGAAGCGTCCGCCGGCTTCAGCCGGATGTCGCGCGAGTCGCGCCGCCCGAGGACGCGCGCGAGCCCCCAGTCCATCACGTAGGTCTCGCCGAAACGCCCGACCATGATGTTCGCCGGCTTCAGGTCGCGGTGCACGACGCCCTTCGAGTGCGCGAAGGCCATCGCCTCGCACACCTTGAGGATGACGTAGAGGAGCTTGGTGCGGCTCCAGCCCTCCTTGCCCTCGGCCATCAGGTCGAGGATCTGCTTCAGGTCCCGCCCGCGGACGAGCCGCATCGTGAAGTACACGCGCCCCCGCTCGTCGATGCCGAGGTCGTGGACGGGGACGATGCCGGGGTGGTCGAGCTGGCCGGTGATCTGCGCTTCCTCGAGGAAGCGGCCGAGCAGCTCGTCGTCGATCTTCGGCTCCTCCTCGTCCTCCTCGTTCACGCCGCGCGAGAGCAGGACCTTCATCGCGAGGTTCCGGCGCAGGTCGTCGTCCCAGACCCGCAGGATCGCCCCCATCCCGCCCCGGGCGAGCTCGCCGCGCACCGTGTAGCGCATCGAGGCCGGGTCCTTGGTCGAGAGCTTGAGGTAGAGCCCCTTGGAGACGCTCTCCTCGGGATCCTGGTCCTCGTCCTGGAGCGTGATCTCGGGGTCGACGTCGCTCCCGAAGCGCTTGCGGAGGCGCTGCACGAAGGAGCCCTCCCGGCCGCTAAGCCGCTCCGTGTCCGCCTCTTCCTGGGGTTGGTTTTCGGTCGCCAAGGGATCCGCCGCCGCCTGCTTTCCCGCCTGCGCGTTGGTCGAGGCGATCTTATCGTTAAGCGCGGCCCTCTATTCACTCGCGAGGAGGAACTCGACTGGACACTCTCTCCCACGCCGCTTGGGGCTGGATCCTGTGCCGCCGCCGCGGCCGGCGGGCGGGCTGGCTCGGCGCCGCCGCCGGCGTGGCGCCGGACGTGGTCTTCTACGTCCCCGGCGAGATCGAGGGGTGGCTGACCTTCGGCCAGTCCTGCTTCCTGGCGGCCCGGACCGACGGCGTGTGGAAGGAGGACGGGCCGCCGATGCCGGAGGTGATGATCCAGGCGTACGAGCACTGGTACGTGTGGACGCACAGCGCGGTGGTCGTCGCGGGGATCGGGCTCTTGTTTCTGCTAGCCGGACGGAAGCGGTGGCTCTTCTACCTGGCACCCGTGGCGTTTCACATCTTCCTGGACGTCTTCACGCACGAGCGGTTCCTTACGCCGGTGTTTCACCCGATCTGGGACTGGACGTTCCGCGGGATCTCGTGGAGCGATCCGCGCGTCTTCTGGCCGCATCTTGCGGTGCTGCTCGCCACGTTGCTCTTCTTCGTCCGCTGGCTTCGGCGGCGCCCGCCAACCTCACAGACATTCGGCGAGGCAGGCGGTAACGAGCGCCGTGGCGTAGCTCCGCCCGCCTGAGTAGCCCCATGGGCCGATCGGATCCCACGAGCCGTCCTCGCGTTGGGACGGAACCGACGCCGCCAGGAGCGCATCCCTCCAAGCCTGCCAGTAGCCGCCGCCCATCCGCTTCATCGCGCGCGTGCCGTGGAACCAGTAGTACATGTCGACGCCGAGCGCCGCGGGGTCCCACACGGGGAGGCGCCTGCGCATCAAGCCGGCGTGCTGGTGCAGCACGGCACGGTCGGCCTGCTGCGCGCCCTGCACGTCGATGCGGCTCGCGAGGCCGACGGCGGTCATCGCTTCGCCCTTCTCCCGTGGGTAGGTCTGATTCTGCGGCGTGCGCGACGAAAGCGAGCCCATCGAGTCGTAGCCGACGCGGCCGGTGCGCGGGTCGGTAACCTCGTCGATCCAGTCGATGCCGCCATCGAGCGCAGCCTCGTCGATCTCGATCCCCGCCTCGCGCGCGGCCACCAGGGCGGCGAGCATCCAGCCGGTCACCGACGTGTCGTTGTCGCCGATCGGCGGAACGTCGTAGCGCCAGGCGGAGTACGGGTTGCGCGCGGTCAGGACGAGCTGGATCGCCGCTTCGGCCGTTCGCTCGAGGAGCGGGCTCCGCGACGCTCCGTAGTGCTCGCACACCGCGAGCGTCGCGATGCCGTGTCCGTAGAGGAAGTCGTGCGCCCGGCGCTCGCCGATCAGGCCGGTCTCCGGATCCTGCTGGGCGCGGAGCCACTTGAGTCCGAGCGCGACCTCGTCGCGGTAGCAACCCGTGTTGATCGTGTTTCCCGCCTCGAAGAGGGCGAGGAGGGCGAGACCCGTCACGCCGACGTCGCGGTGTACGCCCGACTCGCTCGACCAGTAGCCGTCCTCGTGCTGGCTCTCCGCGAGCCACGCGAGCCCGCGGTCGAGCGCGGCGCGCGCTTCCGCGTCGCTGGGAACGTCCTGTGGAACCGGAGCGGGCTCGGCGGCGATCACCACGGGCAGCGGTTCACTTGTCTTTGTCGGCCTGGCCACCTTGGCGAGCTCGACGATGGGCTCTTCTTCGGAGGGTTCCACCGGCGGCCGCACGACCACGACGGTCGGGCCCTGACATGCGAACACGACGGTCGAGAGCGATAGGCTGAGAATGAACGCTTGCTTCATGGACGGACTCTTCCCTAGCGAACGCCGAACACGCGGTTGTAGCGGAAGTACACCTCGAGGCAGAGGGTCATGATCGCGGTCGAGTACACGCGCCCTCCGGCGTAACCCCACGGCCCCACCGGATCCCACGAGCCCTTCTCGTCGCCGTCCTTGCGCTGCGTCTTGATGACGGCGGGCTCCATCGCGGTCTTCCACGCCTTCCAGTGCGAGCCGCCCATCTGGAACATCGCGTAGGTGCCGTAGTACCAGTAGTACATGTCGCAGCCGAACCCATCGGGGTCCCATTCCGGGAGCGTCTTGAGGAGCAGATCGGCGTGCTTCTCCATGA
>JANQEJ010000363.1 GCA_028278425.1 Planctomycetota bacterium
CTCCTGCTCGTAGGCCGTGTCCTCCGCCGGCGCGCTCTGGAAGCCGGCGTTGTCGTAGCTCGACGGGAAGAGCCCGGGGTTCGCTTCGAGCCACGACCAGGCCTGGACCGCGGCCGTGCGCAGCGACAGCGCGAAGCTCTGCGATCCCGGATCGCCCAACGCATCGTACGCGAGCGCCGCGCGCGCGAAGGCTCCCGCGGCCGACACCGTCGCCGACGCGGTCGGCGGGCCGTACCGGCGCACGGCGGCGTCCGCGCTCGGCGGGCTCGCCGCCTCGAACCCGAGCACCGACACCTTGTGGAGCACGGAGCCGTCCGGCCGCTGCATCCTGAGGAACCACTCGAGCTCGCAGCGCACCTCGTCGAGCAGGTCGGGGACGCCGTTGCCCGATTCGGGCAGACCCCAGCCGTCCGGCCAACGGAGCGGATCGAGCTCGTAGGCTCCCAGGAGGTCGTGCAGGACCTCGTCGGCGTAGTTGACGTACTTGTTGTAGTCCCCCGCGTCGTGCCAGCCGCCGGAGAGGTCCAGCGCGCTCGCCGGCGTCGGGTCGAGGACGGAGCGGCAGTCCAGGTCCTGCTCCGCGCCCAGGTGGCAAACCGCGTCGGTCCACGCGGCCTCGGCGAACGGCGCGGCCTTGGCGACGCCGCAGCGCTGGTACAGGAACATCCGCGCCGCCGCGCGCAACGCTTCGTCGTAGACGTCTCCGTCGATCCGGAACGGCTCGGAGCTCGCCCCGCTGACCGGGTCGCGCGCCTCGAACTCGCCTTCTTCGGTCAGCCCGCCGAAGTCGAACCACCAGACCCGGTCGCCGGAGGACGCGTGCACCGCGCCGCCGTTCCACGCGACGACCGGTGCCGTGAAGGCCACGCTCCCGTCGCCCGTCCGGCGGATCTCGATCGTCGCCGGAGCGCCGTAGGCGAGCGGCGCGTCGTAGCCGACCACGGGCTCGCGCAGGACGCCCACCTTGGTCGCCCGCGGCAGGTAGCCGAGCTGGTCGACGCGGAGGTGCGGCGACCCGGGTGTCTGGGCCGTCGCGAGCCCTCCGGCGAGAACGAGGAAAGGAGCCTGAACGACCAGGCGGAGGCAAGGCGTGCGCATGGGATCCGGGGGCTGGGGTCTCCGGCGGGACCGCCACGATACCGAACCGACCGCGACGGCTGGCGAACCTGACGTCCGGCCAGGAGGCGGGATGCACCCCGCCGTTTCAGGAATCCCAAGAAGATCGACCGGACGTCAGGGATCGATGTCCCTGGCCGGGCGGAGCCCGATGGTGAGGAAGTTGAGCGCCGGGTCGTTCTGGCCGCGCGCCGAAGAGCGCGCGAGGAACGCCTGCTGCTGGAAGCTCCCCCCGCGGCCGACGCGCGTGTCCTCCCCGGTCGAGACGACGGGGTCGGTCGCGTCGCCCGCCGCATAGGCGGCGTACGCGTCGAGGCACCATTCCCACACGTTCCCGTGTACGTGATGCAGACCGAACGGGTTCGGAGCGAGCGCGTCGACGGGCGCGTGGGGACCGAAGCCGTCGTTCAGCTCCGGCCAATCGTCGATCGTCGACCACGTCGCGCCCTGCAGTCGCGCCGTCCGGTCGGCCAGGTTGGCGGCGCGGTGCTCGACGAGCGAATCGCGCTCGTCGCCGGTCCACCAGGCGGTCGAGGTGCCGCCGCGCGCCGCGTATTCCCAGCGGGCCTCGCTCGGAAGCACGAGCTGCAGCCGCCGGCAGACCTCGACGCATTCGGTCCAGCGCACCTGCTCGACCGGATTCGTCGGCGCGACCTTGTCGTGGTTGTCGGGCCGGAAGTAGCTCGGGTTCTCGCCCGTGAGGCGGGCCCACTGGGCCTGGCTGAGCTCGTACTTCGAGAGGAAGAACGGCGACACCGTGACCGCGCGCACCGGGCCCTCGTCGCGCTTCGCGCGCGGGTCGTAGTTCGGCAGGGCGGGATCGTCCGACTGGGCCCCCATCGCGAAGGTGCCCCCGGGGAGCAGGACGAAGACGAGCCCCGTGTCCTCGTCCACCGCGAGCCGTCCGTCGTCGCCGCGCTCCGAAACGTCGCCGGTGGCGAGGTGGGCGAACTCCCAAAGGCCCGTGTCGGGATCGGGACCGATCGGCACGAGCCCCATCTGCGGCCCGAGCGACGGATCGTCGTAGGCAGCGCGGATCGCGGGCAACGCGTCGGCCCACGCGGCCGCGTGGCGGCCGCCGGCGCCGAACTCCGCCTGCAGCTCCGCGGCGAGGGTCAGCCGCTTGCGGACGCTCCACCCGTTCTCCGGCGTCGCCCCATCCTCGGCCAGGAGCGTCCGATCGAAGTCCTCGAGCGCGGCGACGAGCTTGGCGAGCTGACTCCGCCACCAGCGGTCGTCGGCCGCGTCCTCGCCCTCCCCGCGGGACGCCGCCTCGAGCTTCGCGAGCTGCGCCCGGTGGCCGAGGTAGCCGTCGTCCGGGCTCGCGTCGAGCCCGGCCACGAGCGCACGCGCGCGCGCGAGCCACGCTTCGAACCGCTCCACGTTCTCCGGATGAGCGGGCCAGAGCTCGTCCGCCTCGACGGTGAGGTCCTCGAGGCGCTGGAAGGCGGCGAGGCGCAAGAGATCCTCGCTGCGGCGCTGGGCCAGCGCCGCGTTCTCGTCCGAGCGGGCCTTGAGGACGAGGCTCGAGATCAGCCCGGCGATGAGGGCGAGCGCAACCGCGATCAGGGCGCCGGCCAGCGGCCGGTTGCGCCGCGCGAACTTGCGCAACTGGTAGAGCGTCGTCGGCGGGCGCGCCTGGATCGGCAAGTCCGTGAGGTAGCGGCGCAGGTCGGCGCCGAGCTCCGACGCGGACGGATAGCGCCGCTCGCGGTCGCGCTCCAGGGCGGTGTGGACGATCGTCGCCACGTCGCCGCGGAGACTCGGCACGACGCCGTCGAGCCGCGTCGGTTCCGCCTCGTGCAGGCGCCGGAAGGCCTCGGTGATCGGCACTCCCGTGAGATCGATCGGCGGGCGGCCGGCGAGGAGCTCGTACAGGATGACGCCGAGCGAGTAGACGTCCGAGCGCAGGTCGATCTTGCTCGCGTCGCCGGCGGCCTGCTCCGGGCTCATGTACTGGAGCGTGCCGACCACCTGCCCCGTGGCCGTTTGCACGCTGCGCGAGAAGACGTCGCCGTCGGTGAGCCGCGCCGCGCCGAAGTCGACGACCCGCGGCAGGCCCTGACCATCGACGAGCACGTTGCCGGGTTTCAGGTCGCGGTGCATCACGCCGGCCTGGTGCGCGTGGTGCACGGCGTCGCACACGCGCACCACGAGCTCGAGGATCCGCCGCGCGTCCAGGTCCGCGCTCCGGACGTACTCGAGCAGCGTGGTTCCCTCCACGAGCTCCATCGCGATGAACGGGCGGTCTCCCGCGGAAGACTCGTACTCGACCCGGCCGATGCCCGCCTCGTAGATCTGCGCGATCCCCGGGTGTTGAAGGCGGCCGAGCAGGTCCGCCTCGAACTCGAAGCGGCGCAGCATGCGCCGCGACGCGTAGCCCGGCCGGATCAGCTTGAGCGCGACGGTCCGGCGCGGACTCTCCTGCTCCGCCTTGTAGACCGTGCCCATCCCGCCCTGGCCGATGCGGCTCAGGATGCGGTAGCCCGCGACGCGCAGCGGCGCCTCGTCCTCGCCGCCGTCGTGGGCGGGCACTTCGAGCAGGCCGTCGGTGTTATGCTCGTCCGCCTCCAGGAGAGCCTGGACCTCCTCGCGCAGCGCGGCGTCGTCGGCGCAACGCTCCTTCAGCGCGGCCTGGCGCTCGCCCGCCGGGAGGTCGACGAGCTCCAGGAACAGGCGCTCGACGTCTCTAGGATCCGCCCCCATCGAGGAAGCCCTCATCCAAGCCCGCGTCCGTCAGACGGCGGCGAAGCTGGGCGGCGGCGAAGCGCCACCGCCGGTGCAGCGTGCGGCGCGGGATTTCGGTGAGCGAGGCGATCTCCGTCATGGAGAGCCCCGAGAAGTAGCGCAGCTTGACGATCTCGGCGAGCTCTTCGTCGTGCTCTTCGAGCTCCTCGACCGCCTCGTGAATCGTCAGGACGACGTCGGGGTCGACGTTGAGGAGCCCCGCAAGCTGGTCGGTCTCCGCGTCCTCGCGGCGCCCGGCCCCGCCGTGCTTCAGCGACGACTTGCGGCGCGCCTGCTCGACGAGGATCTGGCGCATCGCCTCCGACGCGGCGGAGAAGAAGTGCCCGCGGCTGTTCCAGTCCTTCCCGTCGGACTTCTCGATCCGCAGGAACGCCTCGTGGACCAGGGCCGTCGGCTGCAGCGTGTTGCCCGGCGGCAGCCCGGTCAGTCGCTTGCGCGCCAGTCCGCGCAGCTCGTCGTAGACGGTCAGAAAGAAGCCGTCGTCGTCCACCCAGGAATTCTAGCGGACCGGGAAAGAGGCGCAGCTTTCGGTTCATCGTTCGGGCTCGTGCTGGGGCCACCCCGAGGTGCGGCCACGCGCCGTTCGAAAACCCGCTCCCCGGTGTGCCACTTTTCTTTTCCCACTAAGGAAGGCGAGACCGGCGACGCGCGCCTCCCCCGGAAAAGCTGGCACACGCTCCGCCCGCTTCTCGAACGTCCGCCACGAACGCAGAGCGGACGAGCGGTCCGCACCACTCCGGCGCGGCCGAGGGCCCGCCTTCCCCAGCAACGCAAAGACAAGAAAAGAGGAGCTTTGCCATGTCGTCCTTCCCCCGCCTCTCGCGGGGCGCAGCCGCCTGCCGCCTTCGCGAACGAATCCTGCTGTTCCCCGCCCTCTTCCTCGCCGCCGGCGGCCCGTGGAACGTCGCCTTCGCCGCCGACTTCTTCGTCGACGCCGTCAACGGGTCGGTCGGAGGCGACGGCTCGGCCGGCACCCCCTGGCTGACGATCACCCAGGCCATGACGAGCGGCTCGCTCGGCGACGGCGACGTCGTCCACGTGGCGAGCGGCACCTACGACGCCGCGCTCGGCGAGGCCTTCCCGATCGCCATGGTCTCGGGCGTCGACCTGCGCGGCCCCGGCGACGGCTCGGCCGACGTCGTCCACCAGACCGCCCGGGCGCTGAGCCTGGACGAGATGACGACCGGCACGACGATCGTGCAGGGGCTCGACTTCTCGGGCTCCGGCGGCAACGAAGCCATCCGCATCGACGAGGGCAACATCGTCGAGATCCGGAACAACAGCTTCGCGAGCGACAACACCCAGGACATCCGGATCAGCGACCTCCCAACCGAACTCCTGATCGACGGCAACCAGGCGAGCGTCTCGACGCCCGGCGGCGGCCGCTTGGTCGACGTGTTCCACAACAACTCGGGACTCGCGCAGTTCACGATCAGCAACAACGTCGTGACCGATGCACGCCTCGCGCTCATCGACTTCACCGGCGCGGCCGAGGTGTCCGGAACCATCACGGGAAACCAGGTCACCGACGGTACTGAGGGCGTCGGTATCGACTTCCGACTCCCTGCTGTGAGCATGGATCTCCTGATCGAGAACAACACCATGGTCGACGTCGGCAATGGCGTCGACCTGCGTTTCTCGGGCTCGACGACGACGACCGCGAACGCGACCTGTGACGTCACGATCCGCAACAACACGATCACGGATTCGGTCAGCAGCGGCCTGTTCATGACCGTCTTCCTCACCGGCTCCTCGGTGAGCACCGACCTGGACCTCAACGTCCTCGTGGAGAACAACACGGTCACCGGGGGACAATTCGGGGCGGGTCTCCGCTTCGAAGGGCTCGCCGAGGAGCTCTCGGACTCGCTGGACCTGGATCTCGACGTCCGCTGCAACACCTTCGCCGGAGCTCCGGACGAAGGCGTCAATGTCTTGGTCAGAGGACAAGACGACGACATCAACGTGTCGGTCGACGCCGACGTCGAGCTGACCCAGAACGCCATCGACGGCAACGGCCTCGCCGGCATTCTCTTCGACGTCATTGACCGCGGCAACGACGTGGACGTGCAGTTCAACGCTCCCATTCGGGGCAACACGATCACCAACAACGGGGGCCCGGCGCTCGCGTTCTCGTACTCCTTCGTGTCCGCCGACACGACCGGGGACGTGGTCGCCGATCTGGGCACCGCGCTCGACTTCGGCTTCAACACGTTCTCCGGCAACGGAAGCGGACTCTCCTTCGCCAAGAAGAACGACGCGTTCCCGCACGTCACCTTCCCGGCCCACGGCGACTGGTGGGGCACCCTTGACCTGAACGACATCGAGGACGAGATCCTCCACTTCGTCGACGATCCCGACCTGGGCTTCGTCGAGGTCGGCACGCCGCTGCCCAACTCGCTGACCTTCCTCACCGGCACCCAGTTGAGCCCGCTCGGCGGCGAGTCGGTGACCGTGACGGCCGGCGCGCTCAGCGGCTTCGTGTCCAAGGCGGGCAGCACGGCGATCGACGTGACCCTCGGCGGCGTCCCGGTCGACAACCTCGTCGTGGATCCGGACTTCGGCTCGCTGACGTTCGACACGCCGGTGCTGCCGTTCGGGCCCGTCCACCTCGAGATCACGAACCCCGGCGGCCAGACCGGGGCGATCCTCGCCGAGATCGCCGGCATGACCGGCGACGTCGACGAGATCTCCGAGGCCACCGGCGGCTCGCAGGTCTTCAACATCGACGCGGGCGACGCCCACGCGGACAAGACCTACCTCGTGCTCGGGTCGCTCGCGGGAACCTCGCCGGGCTTCCCCGCGGGGGACGTCGTGATCCCGCTGGTCGTCGACAACTACTTCCTGCAGACCCTGAACCAGCCGAACACGTTCATCGCGAACTCGTTCGGAACGCTGGACGGCTCGGGTCAGGCGACCGCCACGCTGAGCGTCCCGCCGGGCGTGCCCGCGGGCAGCACGGCGCACCACGCCTACGTGGTGTTCGACCCGTTCCCGACGCCGGTCTTCGCCAGTAACCCCGTCCCGCTCACGATCGTCCCTTGAGCTGAGCGCGGACCGTTAGGTGCCTGAGCTGGGGCCGGCTTGCCGCGGCCTTGCTCCTCCGCGAGTGGCACGCCCGTCCGGGGCGTGCCACTCGCTCTCGTTTCGGGCCGCCGGGAATCCGCGCACGAATCTGGCACAGCCCGCGGCCGGTTCTCGAACGTCCGGTACCGCCCGGCGAGGCCGCCCGCCCCGCCCTCCCGCGGCCCCAGGAGCCCCGATCATGTCCTTCCCCCACCGCGCCCTTCTCGCTTGCCTCGCGCTCGGCGCAGCCCTCGCCGGCCTCGGTCTCGCGACCCTCGACCCGGGAGGGGCCCCGTCCGTGGCGCAGCCGGCCGCTTCCCCGGCTCCGATCGCCGCGGCGGTCAGCGGCGTGCTGAACGGCCCGCGAGCGACCGCGGCGCCCAGCCGCACGGGAAT
>JANQEJ010000001.1 GCA_028278425.1 Planctomycetota bacterium
GTCCTGCTCCCCACCCCCGGACACTCCCCGGGCTCCATGTCCATGCTGGTCCGATCGGACAACCTGCCGCCGCTCCTCCTGGTCGGCGACCTCAACTACGAGCTCGACCTCTTGATGAACGACCGGGTCCCGGGCATCGGCAACGCACCCCAGCTCCGGGCCTCGTTCGCCAAGGTGCGCGCCCTCCTGGAACAGCTCCCCGATCTCCTGGTCCTGCCGGCCCACGATTGGTCCGCCGCCGAAGCCCTTGCCGCTCTGAGACCTCGATGAAGGACAACCAACGCGATGACCGCAACGGTGGTAACCGAATGAAGCGCGTCCTCGTCGCGGGCTCCACCGGCTATCTCGGCGGCTTCGTCTGCCGGGAGCTCGTGGCACGAGGCTACTTCGTCCGGGCCCTGGCTCGCTCCCCCGAGAAGCTCTCCGAGCTCCGGGACTCCCTGGGCGAGATCGTCGAGGCCGAGGTGACCCGGCCCGAGACGCTCGAGCACGTGTGCGACGGCATCGATGTCGTGTTCTCCTCCGTGGGCATCACGCGCCAGAAGGACGGGCTGACCTTCCGCGACGTCGACTATCAGGGCAACAAGAACCTGCTCGACGTGGCGCTGCGAGCCGGCGTCCAGAAGTTCGTCTACGTTTCCACCGTCGACGGAGCGAGCCATCGAGACCTCGACATCGTGGACGCCCACGAAGCGTTCGTCGACGACCTACGAGCCTCGGGGCTGGATCACACCGTGGTGCGTCCGACCGCCTACTTCTCCGACATGGGCGAAGTGCTCGAGATGGCACGCAAGGGCAGGGTGTGGCTGTTCGGCTCGGGCACGAACCGCCTCAACCCGATCCACGGCGCCGACCTGGCGGTTGCGTGCGCTGACGCCATCCAAGGCAGCGAAACCGAAATCGCCGTTGGGGGGCCGCAGACGCTGACCTGGCGTGAGGCGGCGAAGCTCGCGTTCGACGTCCTCGGCCGGCGGGAGAAGGTCAGTTGCGTTCCGCAATGGTCCATCGGGCCGCTCGTTCGGCTCGCCCGACTCTTCAATCGGCACCAGGGCGAGCTCCTGGCGTTCTTCACCACCATGGCGACCACCGACGTGGTGGCTCCACCGTCAGGGACCCGCACCCTCCGGGAACACTTCGAGAGGGAGACGACAAGGAGAGTCGAAGACCTGAGCCAGTTCGGAAAGCCCCTCGGAATGCCCAGGAAAGCGCAGCGGAAGCAGATCGGCATCGTGCTCCGGGCGCTCAAGCAGAAGCTCGGCGTTCTCGGACTGCCGCCGTTCCTCGTCAACGTTCTCGCGGAGCGGCGCCGGATCAAGAAGGTCTATCCGGATCTCGTAGCGAAGGCCCGGGAGATCGGGCCCGAAGTCGAGAAGGAGATGGTCCTGTTGACGTCCATGTTCAACGTCGCGGCTCGTCGATACGGCCGCGAGCAAGCCTACGAGCTCCTCCAGGGGATCTTTCAACAGGTGGCGGTCCACAGCATGCCCGCCATCTATCAGATCGACGAGCTGGTGCAGTGCGAGGGCGACCGCTTCGAGAACTTCAAGAAGTTCAACGTGGCCATGTTCGAGGCCATGGACCGCGAGGGCACCTGGAGGTCGGACGAAGTCGTAGACGAAGGAGACCGGCTACGCATCCATGTCACGTCCTGCGCGAACGTGGATCTGTTCTCGGCCCTCGGGTGTCCCGAGCTGGCGAAGCTGGGCTGCGACCACGACCTGGCAGGCTACCCGGTGATCCTCGATCGCGTGGACGCCGAGTTCAGGCGGCCCTGCACCCTCGTCGCGGGAGATGACGCCTGTGAATTCAACTTCTACCGGAAGGGAACAGCGCCCCCGACGGAACACCTGAACAAGTAGAGAACTCTACAGGAGATCCAAGATGTCCGACGAACATCCCAATATCACGCTTCTTCAGAGTGTCAACTTACGGGACATCGCTTCGGCGAAGGATGTCTTCTCCGAGGACTTCGTTTGGCACTTCTTCAATCCGGAGCTGCCGGACATCCAAGGCGACTACGTGGGCCTCGCAGGGCTGGGCTCCTTCTTCGAGAAGATGCGCAGTAGAACGAAGGGGTCGTTCAGGGTGAGGCCCGTTTCCATCACAGCCGTTGGCGACGAACTCGTGATCACTCACGTCAAGGACACCATGACCATGGATGACCAGGACATAGAAGTCGATGCGGTTGTCGTCTGGCGCTTTGTCAATGGCCGAATCGCCGAAGCTTGGGACATTCCAGCGGTCCATGACGCTCGCGTCGTGGATCGCAGCCAATGAGGGCGTCCGTCTCGGAAGGCGAGACGTGAGAGAATCAGCCTCGCGAGGTGGCACTCGTCCCTCGGCGAGACATCGCCCTAAGTCCTCGTCTTCGGAAGGGGCTCGGGATGACTCCTCATGACATCGTGCTCCATGGCGCCACCGGGTTCACCGGGCAGCTCATCGCCGACTGCCTCGCCCAGCATCCGGAGGGCAGTCGATTCTCCTGGGCGATCGCCGGCCGCAATCCGACAAGGCTCTCGCGCGTCCGAGACTCCGTTGCCGCTCGGGGGACTGAGCCGGGGATCATCGTGGCGCAAGCCGCTGACCAAGCGTCGGTCCAGGAAATGGTGGCGGATGCCAAGGTTGTCTTGAACGCGGCAGGGCCCTTCAGCGAGTACCACGGCGACAACATCGTGGGTGCGTGCGCGCGCTCGGGCACTCACTACGCCGATCTTTCAGGCGAGTACTACTTTCAGCGGCGCATGATCGACGAGTTCCATCCGGAGGCCGAGCGTACGGGCGCCAAGGTCGTTCTGGCTGCCGGGGTCGACAGTGTCCCGTCGGATCTCGGCGTCCAACTCGCGATCGAACGCCTGTCAGCGAAAGGTGGGCGGGCGCGGCAGGCCAAAGCCCTGTTCACGAGATATGCGGGCTCGTTCAGCGGTGGCACCCGCCGATCGATGCAATCGCGCAAGGAGACTCAGCGGTCCGACGAGTACGAGGCCGAGTTCCACGCCGACCCTTACGTGCTGGCACCCGGCGCCGAGCGGGCACACGACGGCGAGACGGTCGCCGGTTGGGATTCGTATCGTTTCGACCCCGATCTGCGGCGGTTTGGCGGGCCGTTCTTCATGGCCCCGATCAACGCGCGCATCGTACGCCGCTCGCTCGCGCTCGACGGGCACCTGCCTTGCACGTACGAGGAAGGGATCTCGGTGGCAGCCTGGCTAGGTACAGCATGGCTCTACATGAGTCGAGGCTTCGGCTACTTCGTCGGCGCCCCCATTCCATTCCGTCCACAGTCGGGCGAAGGGCCTCCTCCCTGGCTCCAACGGGCAGGCAGCTTCTGCGTGCTGGTCCATGCAACGACCGAAGACCGAACCAAGTCCGCGCTCGTCGAGGTTCGAGGCGCCGGAGACCCGGGTTACCGCGCGACCTCGAAGATGATCACCGAAGTCGGGCTCGCCTTGCTGCTCGACGACGAAGCATCGCCCCGCGCTGGCGTCTTGACCCCCGCCACCGCGCTCGGCCCAGTCCTGAGGCGACGACTTGCCAAGGTCGAGGGAGGCCGTTTCATGCAGTTCCGGATGCTGGGCTAGCGCGACTGAGGCGGCTCATCGCCAACGGCGTGGGAGAGCGCTTCCGTGCGCTTGTTCGGCTCGCCGACAACCCGTCTGACGCGCGTTCACTCACCAGGCGCGAGTCGTTCCCCCGCAGGCAGTTGAATGGTCGGGGCGAGAGGATTTGAACCTCCGACCTCTGCAACCCCATTGCAGCGCGCTAGCCAGGCTGCGCCACGCCCCGACCGAAGGGGCAGAGGTTATAGGTCTCCCCCGCTGGATCGTCAATAATGCGCCCATGCCGCGTCCCGCTCGCTCGATGTGGGTGCCCCGGACTTACGCCCGGAGGCGCCACCGGAGCTGGATGTACTCGATGACGATGGCGACGCTCGGGTGGGGAAGCTGGTGGGGAGCGTTCGTGCTCTCGCGGCTGTTCCCGGACGCGAACATCGGAACGGCCACCGTGAGCGTCGTCGGGTGCGTCTTCGGGGTCCTGGGGTTGGGGCTCGCGGCGTTGACCATCCGGGCGAGGCGGACCTGGCTGCTCTTCTCGTTCGTCGCCATGTTCGCGAACGTGAGCTTGCTCGCGATGCCCTGGCTCGCGGGAGGTGCCCGGGAATGAACTGCTTCACCCATCCGGAGACGGCGGCGGTCGGGATCTGCAAGGCCTGCTGCAAGGGACTCTGCCCGGCCTGCGCCGTCGAGATGGACGGCGCGATCTCGTGCGGCGGCGAATGCGAGACCTACATCGAGCAGTTGAACAAAGTCATCCGGGAGAGCTCGACCTCCTCCTCCGCGGCGTTCGTGGTGGCCAACCGCCAGGTGCGCCAGCAGGGGATCATCCTGATCTTCTTCGGCATCGCGTTCCTCGCCTTCGCCTACCTCGCCTGGCGCGACGGGGCGGGGAAGATGCCGTGGCTCTTCGCGGTCTTCGGGCTCCTCTTCGGCGTCTTCGGCGTCGTGCGACTGCGCCGGTCGAGCATGTACCCAATCGACAAGCCGGGGAAAGAGTCCGGCGGCTAGCGTTTCCTGCCCTTGCCCTCGAACTGCGCGCGGACGTTCCGGTGGAGCTCGAGCAGCTCCGGGCGCGGGGGGCCGCCGGCTTCGAGCTCCCCGAACAGCCGAGGGCGTTCCAACGAGTCCAGCAATCGGTCCAGCGCCTCCGGGTATCGCTTGCGCGCGTCCTTGTGCTCGAGCAACACGGCGGCGGTCGTCAGAGCGAGCGCCTGCACGCGGTGGTCGACGCTCTCCCCGAGGTGATGGAAGACCTCAGCCGCGTGGAAGAAATCGGCCGGTTCCTCGAGCTGACCTGCGCGGACGATCTCGCCCGTTCGCTTCAGGGCCTCGGCCCTCTCCTCCCCCGCCGCTTCCTTCTTCGCCAGCTTCGGCGCGGACTTCGCGAGCTTCTTCAGGTCCTTCCCGACCTTCTTGAGGATCTTCTTCGTCCGCTGGCTCTCGTCGACGGGCCGACCGTTCAGCCCGGTGGTGACGTAGCCGTCGCCCTCGAGAAAGACCCGCACGATCCGGTGGCTCAGGAGCGCCGCGTCCCCCATGTCCGTCCCGGCGGCGTCGGTGAACTGGCTCCCGAAGCGCTGCGGATGGCCGAGGTTCATCAGGAAGCGGTCGAGCCCGGCGGCCGACAGGAAGCGCGCCTGGTCCTCCCCGCCGAAGGAGGCCGCGGTGGCCAGCAGGTGGGCCATCAGGAAGTCGTCGGCGTTCTCCCCGTGCTGGAAGATCCACGACGCGTGGTGGTAGTCGATCGGCTTCTCGAGCTCGCCCGCCTGGACGATCTCCGCGACCCGGTCGCGGCGCTTCTTCTGGCGGTCGAGCGCCTCCTCGAGCGGCATCGAGTCGAAGTTGTTCTGGTCCTCCTGGTCGGCGCGGTAGAGCTCGGCGAGCTCCTTGCTCACGTCGGAGCCGACGCCGTGAATCGGCGCCGCCAGCGCTAGACACAGTGCGGACAGAGCGACCGGAGTCAGGGACGAACCCATGGCCCTCTCCTCTCCAAGGGGGTTTGCGTCGCCGCTCCTAGGCCGGCCCGAACGCCGGGTTGCACGGAAAACTACTCCGGCCGCTCGGCCGCGAGTCCCATCCAGATCCCCGTCACCAGGGCGAGGACCGTCAGCACGACCCAGAGCAGGGCGATCGCGCGGTGCACCTTCAAGAAACCGGGGCGGAAGCAGGTGACGACCCCCGACAGCACCGGCAGCGCGTAGCCGAAGGTCGTGTACTTCGCGATCGTCAGGTGCACGTGGGCGATCTTCCCCGCCGTGTAGACGTCGATCCCGGCCCCCATTCGCTCCGCGAAGTAGATCGTGATCCCCATCGACGCCAGGTAGAGCACCACCAGCGGGATGTGGAGCTTGCGGCGCGCGCGGAATCCCGTGACGAGCACGCCGCCGAGCAGCGCGACCGTCAGCACGAGGAAGACGACGAACCCGCTGAAGAGGGTCAAGCGAACTCCCGCACGAGGCCGTCCATCTCGCCGGTCGGCTCGCGGCGCATCAGATCGGTGACGGCCTTCCGCGGGTCCTTCTCCTCGAAGAGCACCGCGTGGACCTGCTCGGCGATCGGCATCGAGACCGAGCTGCCCTCGGCCTCGGGGCCGAAGAGGGCCTTCGTCGTCCAGACGCCCTCGGCCACCATGTTCATGTCGGCGAGCACCTCGCGCAGGGTCTTGCCCTTGCCGATCAGCTCGCCGACGCGGCGGTTGCGCGAGTGTACTGAGCAGCAGGTGGTCACCAGGTCGCCGAAGCCGGCGAGGCCGAAGAAGGTCTCGGGCTCGGCGCCCTGGGCCTTGCCGAAGCGCGCCATCTCGACCATGCCGCGGGTGAGCAGCGCCGCCTTCGCGTTGTCTCCGAGGCCGAGCCCGTCGGAGATGCCCGCCGCGATCGCGATGACGTTCTTCAGCGCGCCGCCGAGCTCGGCCCCCTTGGGGTCGGTCTGCGTGTAGACGCGGAAGCTCTCGCCGTTGAAGGTCTCCTGCGCGAAGCGCGCGAGCGTCGCGTCGCGGCTCGCGACGACCACGGAGGCCGGCAGGCCGCGCGCGACCTCCTCGGCGTGCGTCGGTCCGCACATCACCGCGATCGGGCGCTCGCCCAGGACCTCGATGAGGATCTCCGACGGCGTGTGGAAGGTCTCGATCTCGAGGCCCTTCGTCGCGGAGACGATCGGCGTGTCGCCGGCGAGCGCGTCCTCGAAGCGGGCCGCGACCTCGCGCAGGAACTGCGTCGGCACGACGCTGATCGCGAGCTCCGCTCCCTCCGCGGCGGAGAAGGTGTCCGCGGTGACGCGCAAGCCCTCCGGAATCGAAATGCCCGGGAGGAAGCGCTTGTTCTCGCGTTCGCGCTCGATGTCGGCCGCCTGCTCGGGGAACGCGCTCCAGAGCGTCGTCTCCACGCCGCCCTGGTGCAGGAGCAGCGCCAGGGTGGTGCCCCAGCTCCCGTCGCCGATCACCACGGCGCGCTTCGCCCCGCCCGGCATCTCAGGCTCTCCAGCCCCGGATCTTCGGTTCCTCGCCCGCCAGCATGCGTACCAAGTTCGATCGGTGGCGCAAAAGAATCAAGAGCGCCAGCACGGATGTTCCGCAGATCACCGGAGCGCCGTGGCCGAGCACCGCGGAGGTCACCGGAAAGGCGACGCCCATCACCATCGAGGAGAGCCCGACGAAGCGCGTCGTGACGAGCGTGACCAACCAGACCGCCCCGGCGACGGCGAAGATCCAGGGGTCGATCCCCACGATCGCGCCGCAGCCGGTCGCGACCGCCTTGCCGCCCTTGAAGCGCAGGAAGATCGGCCAGACGTGCCCGCAGACCGCGGCCGCTCCGGCGGCGACGCGCAGCCACTGGTCCTCGCCCGTCAGCGCCGGAGCGATCAGAAACGTGGGCGCCCAGCCCTTGCCGAAGTCGCCGAGGAAGGCGACGACGCCGAGCGGACGGCCGAGCACGCGCATCGCGTTCGTCGAGCCGATGTTGCCGCTCCCCACCGTGCGCATGTCGACGCCCTTGATCAGCTTGCAGAGCACGAAGCCGACCGGGATCGATCCGATCAGGTAGGAGAGGACCAGGGAGAGGGCCGCGGGACCCATGCACTCGAGAGGTTAACGTCCGACGCGGGGGGCGGGGTAATCCTTGCCGGGGACGACGGTTTCGGCGTGGTCGGAGGTCCAGCCAACACGGAAGTACGCCTCGAGCGTGGCGGCGAAGGCCTCCCCCTCGAGCATCAGCCCGACGTTGCGCGAGGCGTAGAAGTAATCACGCGACCAGTTGCTCGTCCCGATCCAGCCGCGGGCGCCGTCGACGACCATGTACTTGGCGTGGGCGACGCGGCCGTAGGGGATGAAGCCGCCGGGGTCCGGCGGGACGGTGAGGATCTTCACCTCGACGTTGGGGAGCGACTGGAGGCTCTGGAGACCTTCGATCGAGCCCTCGGACGTCGCCCAGTGCGACAGCATGAGCTCGACCTTCACGCCGCGCGCCGCGGCACGGCGCAGCGGGGTCTCGAGCCCGTCCCAGTACGCGCCGTCGTAGTCGACCGTCTTGTAGCTCAGAAGCTGGACGCGGATCGATTCCTTCGCGCCGTCGATCTGCTCGACGAGGCGCGGCAGGTCCCAGCGGTCCCGGAACGGCAGATAGTCCTTCGGGCTGTAGACCACCGTCACCAGACCGCCGTCGCTCGTCTCCCCCGGACCGGAGACCGCGCTGGACTCGCTCCACGTCGCCACCGTCTCCGGACCCGCCTCCTCCCAGTCGAGGCGAAAGAGGTTGTGCAGCGGAGCGACGACCTTCGCGCCGCGGACGCGCACGCCGAGCTCCTGGATGTGCTCGAGGGCGCGCCAGTCGAAGTTCTGGCTGCCGAGGAAGGCCTCGCGCCGGTCGACGACCATGTACTTGGCGTGCAGCACGCCTCCCATGACCGCGGCGACGTCGTAGAGCCGCACCGCGTCGCCGAGCCGGTCGAGCGTGTCCGGGTAGGTCTCGTAGAACTTCTTCTCCGCGAGGAACCGCACCTCGACGCCGCGGTCGACGGCGCGCTCCAGGGCCTGGACGACCGGCTCGAGGCGCGAGCCTGCCTGGTTGCTCGCGTAGAAGTGCGCCAGCTCGATCGACTCCTCCGCGCCGTCGATCATCTCGATCCAGACCTCGTCGGCCTCGCGAAGGCTCGGCAGGCCGAGCTCCGTTCCCGTCGGCGTGGTCTGCACGAACTCGAGCGTGACCTCCTTCGCGGGCTCCTGGGGCGCGAGGAGCGGAAGGAGCGCGACGACGGCAGCGAGCTTCACGCGCGCGTCATCACGTGCCAGAGCCACCACAGGCAGCCCGACATCACGAGCACGTAGATCGGCTCGCCGTTGGCGAAGAGGCTCTGCTTGAAGGACCAGCTCCACTTCTCCTTCGACGCCTCGTCCCGCGGCTTGAAGAAGTTCGGCACGATCGCCGGCGTCTTCTTCGCCCACGGCTCCCACCGATCGGGGAAGAGCCCGTTCAGCTTCCGATCCTCGTACGCGATCGAGTGCGGGTAGAAGAGCAGGATGAAGACGAGCCCCACCGGGAAGCTCCACCAGAGCCCCGAAGCCAGCGCGAAGCCGATCGCGATCAGCACGTTCCCGGTGTAAAGCGGATGCCGCACGAACGCGTACGGCCCGTTGGTCGCGAGCACCGTGTTCTTGCGCACGAAGCCCGACGCCCACATCCGCATCGACATACCGAGCACCACGACGACGACGCCGGGAACGTACATCCCCATCATCGTCGGCTTGCCGAGCAGCGTGACGGAGAACACGAAGAGCCACCCGAGGAACTGCCGGTAACGCCGTCGCTTGTGGACGACGTCGTGGAGCAGGCGCCCGAAGCCGAAGGCGGGCGCGTCTTGAGCTTTGGGCTCGGCGGACATCGGCGCTTATTCAAGCAGCGGGGACCCCGGGGCGCTAGGCTGGGGCGCGCCATGAAGCGCACCCGACTCGCCGCGATCGCCCTTCTCCTCTCCCCCACCGTGTCCTTCGCCTGGGACGGCGACCAGACCGACTGGGTCGACCTCGGCGGAGCGCTGGCGGGAAGCCAGGGCGATCCAGAGCTCACCGGCTCGGGCGACCCGCTGCCCGGCGGCGCGGTCACGCTCGAGCTGAGCTCCGCCGCCGCCACGGCGCCGGCGTTTCTCGTCGTCGGCGTGAGCCAGCTCGGGATCCCCTTCTTCGGCGGAACGCTCGTCCCGGATCCCCAGGTCATCCTCGCGCCGGCCCTGACCGACGGTTCCGGCGAGCTGACGCTCCAGACCGCGTGGCCGCCGCTCGCGCCGAGCGGGATCCCGATCTTCTACCAGTACTGGGTCGTCGATCCGGGCGGGCCCTTCGGCGCCGCGGCGAGCAACGGGCTGTCCTCGGCGCCGAGCACCGGCCCCGCCGGCGGCGTGTTCCCGGACAAGTGGCAGGACGGCACCGACTGCGCGACCGAGACGGACGTCCAGGTCCACGCCTACAACCAGGACACCTACATCCTGCGCCAGTCGCTCTGCACGAGCTTCGAGGCTCCCTTCATCTACCTCTTCTTCGGCCAGGACAAGGTCCTGATGCTCGACTCGGGCGACGGCGGCATCCCGATCGACACGATCGTCTACGGCATCATCCAGGACTGGCTTGCCGCGAAGGGCATGAGCTCGATCGAGCTGGTCGTCGCGCACACGCACGCCCACGGCGACCACGTCGCCGGCGACCCGCTCTTCCAGGGCCAGCCGAACACGACGGTGGTCGGCACGAGCGTGTCGGCGGTGCAGAGCTTCTTCGGCATCGCGAGCTGGCCGACGCAGATCGTGACGTACGACCTCGGCGGCGGGCGCGTCATCGACGTGATCCCGATCCCGGGGCACGAGGCATCGCACCTCGCCTTCTACGACCGCCAGACCGCGATCGCCGTCACCGGCGACAGCCTCTATCCCGGGCGGCTCTACGTCTTCGGCGCCGTCTCCGGCGGCAACTGGCCGATCTACCAGGAGAGCATGCAGCGGCTGGTCGCCTTCCTCGACGACAAGCCGGTGTGCTGGGTCCTCGGCACGCACGTCGAGATGACCGACCAGGCGGGCATCGACTTCCCCATCGGAGCAGCGGCGCACCCGAACGAGCGCGAGCTCCAGCTCGTCCGCGACCACCTGATCGAGCTCCGGGACGCGATCTACGCGATGGGCGGGACGCCGGTGGTCGAAACGCACGACGACTTCATCATCTTTCCGATTGGGTAGAACACTCGGCGTCGACACCGGCGGGACGTTCACCGACGTCGTCGTGCGCGACGGCGACGGGGCGCGCGTCGCCAAGCTCCCCTCGACGCCGGACGAGCCGGCGCGCGCGGTCCTGGGCGGGATCGACCTCGCCGGCGGCGCGGGGAAAGGCGACGACGTCGTGCACGGGACGACGGTCGCGCTCAACGCGCTCTTGACCGGGCGCACGTCGCCCGCGGCGCTCGTCGCCGGGGAAGGCTTCGGCGACCTGATCGAGATCGGACGGCAGGAGCGCCCCGAGATCTACGCGCTCGAGCCGCGCAAGCCCAAGCCGCTCGTCCCGCGCGAGCGGCGCTTCGAGGTGCCGCAGCGAAGCTGGCCCGACCCGCGAGGCGGAGCGCTCGTCACCGTGCGCGCTCCCGCGAAGGCGGAGCTCGGACTTCTCAAGAAGCGCGTGAAGCAGAGCGGCGCCGAGAGCGTCGCGGTCTGCCTGCTGCACTCCTTCGCGGATCCCTCGATCGAGGCGGAGGTCGCGCACGCGCTCGAGCCGCTCGGCCTGCCGATCACGCTCTCCGCCGGGATCCTCCCCGAGCACCGCGAGTACGAGCGCTTCTCCACCGCGGCCGTCAACGCGGTGCTCGTGCCGCTGATGCGCGACTACCTCGGTCCGCTCGCGGACGGCGTCGCGCCCGCGCGGCTCAAGATCCTCCAGTCGAACGGCGGCACGCTTCCCGCGGAGCGCGCGGCGCTCGAGCCGGTGCGCGTGCTGCTCTCCGGTCCGGCCGGCGGCGTCGTCGGCGCGGCGCGCGCCGCGCGCGAGGCCGGCTACACGCGGCTCGTCGGCCTCGACATGGGCGGCACCAGCACCGACGTGGCGTTCCACGCCGCCGGCGAGGAGACGGCGAGCGCGGTCGAGCCCGTGCGCGTCGGCGGCTATCCGGTCGGCGTGCCCTCGCTCGACATCCACACGATCGGCTGCGGCGGCGGTTCGCTCGTGCGCGTCGACGCGGGCGGCATCCTGCACGTCGGCCCGGAGAGCGCGGGCGCCGACCCCGGTCCGGTCTGCTACGGCCGAAGCGACGCCCCCACGGTCACCGACGCGCACGTCCTGCTCGGGCACATCGCCGAGGGGCCGTTCCTCGGCGGCGGGCTGCCGCTCGACGTCGCCGCGGTGAAGCGCGCCTTCGAATCGCTCGGCAAGCGCCTCGGCGTGACGCCGGCCGCCGCGGCGCAGGGCGTGCTCGACGTCGCGCGCGCGGCGATGCGGCGGGCGATCGGCGTGATGACGATGCAGCGCGGCCAGGACCCGGCGAGCCTGCCGCTCGTCGCCTTCGGCGGCGCCGGCGGTTTGCACGCGGCGCACCTCGCGAAGAGCCTTGGCATGCGCGCGGCGCTCGTGCCGCGCCATCCCGGCGCTCTGTCGGCCGCCGGCATGACCGCCGCCGACGCGATCCGCGAGACGGCGCGCTCGCCGCTCGAGCTCCTCGCGCAGTGGCCCGCCGCGAAGCGCAAGCGCGCCTTCCGCGAGCTCGCCGCCGGGGCGCGCGCGAGCCTGGTCGACGCGGGCCACCGCGCCGGCGCGGTCCGCTTCGAGCACGCGCTCGACCTGCGCTACCGCGGCCAGTCCTTCGAGATCCGCGTTCCCGACGGGACCGGCGGCGCCGATCCCGAGGCGGCGTTCCACGCGGCGCACGAGAAGCTCTACGGCTACCGCCTCGAGGACCGCGCGGTCGAGCTCGTCTGCCTGCGCGTCCGCGGCGTCGTGCGCGCGCCCCTGCGCGAGGTCGTGCAGCCCCGCGCGAAGAAACTCCCCGCGGGCGCGATCCTCGGCCGCCGCCGCGCGGTGTTCGACCGTGCGCGCAGCGTCCCGGTCATCGACCGCGAGCGCCTGAGGCCCGGGCACCGCTTCGAAGGACCGGCGCTCGTCGAGGAGTACTCCGGCACCACGCTCGTCCCGCCGGGCTGGAAGGCGCGCGTCACCGCGGGCGAGCACCTCGAGCTGCGCGCCTGATCAGAGCCCGAGCCCGAGGTTCTCCCGGTTCGTGAGCACGTAGCGGAAGCCGAACGTGGCGGAGATCTCGACGATCAGCCCCTGCGTGTAGACCGTCACGCCGCAGAGCGCCGCGTTGAACGGGATCGGGAGCGGATGGATCGACAGACCGTTCGAGCCCGACCAGCTCACCGGACCGTCGATCGAGAGCAACGGAAGCCCGAGGAAGAGCGATCCCGTGCTGCCGGTCGAGCAGCCGGTGTCGGCCAGGGGGAACGAGCCCGTCGTCAACGAGACGGCGCGGAACGTCTGCCCGGAAACCGAGGTCCCGATGCAGGACGACGGCATGCTGACGTTCTGCGCGAATCCCAGGTTGCCCAGCGTGGGCAGCGCGCTGGACGGATACCTGGAGAGCCCGACGGCGATCGTCGGACTGCCGAAGATGCCGACCTGCGGCGCGATCGAGCACTGCGCGTTCTCGCAGTACGTGAAGTTGTCGATGACGAAGACGGAGGGCGCCGCGCCGATCGTGACGCTGCGGATGAGCGGCGTCGGCGTCTCCACCCGGACGACGTCCCACTTGCAGAAGACGCCGCTCGGGTTGCCGGGGCACTCCGACGAGTCGATGCCGAACACGGTGCCGAGGTCGGAATCGACCTGGTTCCCGGTGCCGCCGGGTCCGTCCCAGGCGAAGAGCCGGAACTGGGTCGGCACCATCCCGCTCACGTAGTGGAGCGAGACGTGGGAGACGGGCGTCGAGAAGTCGATGGGGTCCATCGTCCCGCCGCTCGGCACGTAGGCGCCCGAGTCCGGCGTCGGCTCGTACGAGAACTGGCCGGTGCCGCCCACGTCGACGTCGGCGATCGAGACCCACGACGGTCCGAACGTCACCGTGACGCCCCCGCAGGTCCCCGCGCCGACCGGCACCAGGTCGCCGGAGAAGGTCCAGAGGCAGCAGCCGCCGCTCTCCTCGATCTGCGCGGCGGCCGGAACCGCCGCGATGCAGAGCGCCAACCAGAAACCAAGCCCGCGAGTGCCCATGGGGTGTCTTTCGTTGCCGTGAAGTGAGCCGGGCTGTGTGCGTCCCGAGCCGCCCGCGAGGTCTACGCCGCTTTGGCTTTTCGCAACCGCCCGCTCAGAGACCGAGCACTAGGTCCTCGCGGTTCGTCAGCAGGTAGCGGTACGGAACCGGGTTCGCGAGGACCACCAGGCCCTGCGTGTAGACCGTCAGCCCGCAAAGCGCGGTGTCGAACGGCAGCGGGAGGACGTGCACCGAGAAGTCGCCCGGGCCCGTCCAGGTCACGGGCCCGCTCACGTCGAGCGGCGGAAAGCCGATCAGGAGGTCCGCCGCACTCCCGACAGCGCACGCCGCGCCCGGCACCGAAAGGGACCCGGTCGTCGCGGACACGGCGCGGAAGGTGAAGCCGCTCGCCGAGCCCGAAAGACAGGCCGCCGGCGTGCCCGCCACCTGGCCGAAGCCCGTGTTGCCGAGCGTGGGCCGCGTGTTGGGCGGATACGGCCTCAAGTGGCTCGCGAGTCCCGGGCCGCCGACGTCGGTCACCGACGCCGCCGTCGGGCACGCCGGCGCGTTCTCGCAGACCAAGACGTTGTCGATCACGAAGTCCGAGAAGAAGTTCTCGATCGCGATGCTCTGGATGACCGAAGTCGGCGCGTCGACCCGGACCTGTCCCCAATCGCAGAAAAGCCCGGTGGGATCGCCCTCGCAGAAGGAGAGCCACCCGGAGACGGTGCCGAGCTCGACGTCGATCAGGTTTCCGGTCGCCGAGGGTCCGTCCCACGCGGTGATCTCGAACATCGCCGGGAGCGAGAAGCTCGAGTAGTGCAGCGACACGTACGAGACCGGCGGCGAGAAGTTGATCCAGAACGGCCCCGCCGGCGGTCCATAGCCCCCCGTCGGCACGTGGGCGACGGCGTCCGGAGACGGCTCGTTCGCGAAGTTCCCCACGCCGCCGGCGTCGGCGTCCGTGATCGCCTGGAAGCTGAGCGTGAAGTCCGTCGTCACGCCCGCGCACGTTCCCGGGGGAATGACGGCCTGGTCGCCGGCGAAGGTCCAGAGACAGCAGCCGCCGCTCTCCTCGAACTGCGCGGCGGCCGGGGCCGCGAGCGAAGCGAGGAAGACGGCGCACGTGCGACGTCGAGCGCTCATCCGCCCCCGAGTCTACCCAAGGCGTCGGATACTAGGTGCCGAGCTGGAACCGAACCCGGTGGCGGTACGTCGACGCGACCGGCTCGTCGCCGAGCATCGCCGGGCGGAAGCGCCACGTCGCGAGCGTCTCGCGCGCGGCGTCGTCGAGCCGCTCGAAGCCGCTCGACTCCTCGATCTCGACGAGCGTGACGGCGCCGCTGACCGAGACGTGCAGCAGACAGAGGACGCTGCCCTCCTCGCCGAAGCGGGACGAGAGCCGCGGGTACTCCGGCTTCGGGTGGTACACGCGCCGCGCCGGCTCGCGCGCGAGGAGAACCACCTCGACCGGCTCGGGATCGACCGCGGGCGGCGGGACGACCGGCTCCGGCTCGGGCTCCGCCGGCGCGGGCTCGATCGCCCAGCTCACCATCGGCAGGTCGTCGATGCGGAGGTCGTCCTCGGGCGGTTCGGCGAGCTCCGCCTCGTCGTACGTCACCGGTGCCAAGTCGTAGTCGACCGGCACGAGCTCCGGCTCGAACACCTCCTCGTCGGGGATCTCCGTCTCGAGCGGCTCCTCGAGCTCCTCGCGGAACTCCACCGCCGGCGCCTCGACGAAGCGGGTGGCGACGCGAACGGGCTCCTCGGCGGCGGTGACGTAGCGCACGCCGAAGGCGCAGCCGACGCCGAGCACCACCGCGTGGACGACCGTCGACGCGAAGATGCTGCGCGGATACCGGTTGCGAATCGCCCCGGTGCGAAGTCGTGCCGCCGCGCCCTTCACGGCCTCCATTCTACCCCGAAGACCACCCCGCGGCCCGGGGCGTCGAAGCCGGACGCGTGGACGCGGTACTCCTTGTCGAACACGTTGTGGAGGCCGGCGTGCCAGCTCGAACGGCTGCCGTCACCTCCGAGCCGGCCGCCCGCGTCCAGGTTGAGCACGCCCCATCCGGGCGTCCCCTCCGGGTCGATCCGCGGGTCGGAGCGGTCCTGCGGGTTCAGGTTGCCCTGGTCGTCGGCCCAGAGGAGCTCAACGTCCGCCCAATCGAAGGGCCACGCTTCCCCCGTCGGCCGGATCTCGAGCGCGGCGCGCCCGAAGAGCGGCGGGATGCGCCGCGCGTCGGTGCGCCCGTCGCCGGGATCGAGCACGTCGTCGAATTGACGGCCTTTGGTAAACGTCGCCGACACGACGCCGAAGAAGGGCGAGTCCTGCCCACCGAGGCGGCGGCGCAACAGGCCCTCGACGCCGTAGATCTCGACGCGTCCCGTGTTCTGGCGCAGGTACGTCTCGTCGCCGGTCATCGTCGGGTCGCCGGGATCGAGGAGCTCGCGACCGATCACGTCGTCGATCTCCGTGTAGAAGACCGAAGCGCCGCCGCTCCAACCGTCGCCGGCGGCGTCGACGGCGAGGTCGACGCTCCAGCTCTCCTCCGGGTCGAGGTCCGGGTTAGCGAGTTCGTCTCCGCCGGCGAACGAGCCGTTGTTCGCGAGGTCGTCGAGGTTCGGCGCGCGGAAGCCCTGCGCGAGCGTCCCGGTCAGGCGCACGTCTTCGGCCAGGTCGCGCGCGAGCTGAAGGCTCGCCGTGAAGGCGTCGAAGTCGCCGCTCTCACGCCCGGGGACCCCGCCAAACGGGTCGAAGGCGAAGTCGTAGTAGGAGTAGCGCGCGCCCACGGTGGCGTCGAACCAGGGGAAGAAGATCTCGTCCTGCACGAAGACTCCAGACCGCACGTAGCGCGCATCCGGAGCGAAAGCTCCGTCTTCTTCCGTCAAGGTTCCCGTCGGAACGTCGAGATCCGTGCGGGTCGAATCCACGTCGTCAAGCTCCACGTCCAGCCCGTAGGTCAGGACCTGGTCCTCTCCCAGGGCCTTCTGGAAGTCGACGCCGAGCCCGCCGGTCCGGACCTCGTCCTCCTCGAAGCGCAGCGGGTCGGTGGGGTCGTTCCGGCGCCGCCGCCGCTCGGTGTAGATGCGGTAGGAGGCGCGCACCTGCGCGACGTCGGCCAGGGCGAACCGCGATCGGTCGGTGTACGCCATGATCCAGCGCCGGCGATCCTGGAGCGAAAACTCGAAGACGTCCGCCGCCGGCTGCGTTTGGCCGAAGCCGACGATCAGGCGATCGGTCCGCGGCACGTCGAAGTCCTTGTGGACGCTCGCGGTGAAGCGCAGCTCGCGCTCGCCGCCCAGCGGGACCTCGAACGAGCCGAAGAACGAGGTGCCGTCGTAACCCGTGAAGGGCACCGTCCCGCCGCCGCTCTCCAGGTCGTCGAAGTCGAAGAACGTCCCGATCGCGAGCGCGCCCACGTCGGACGTGGCCAGCGAACCGTCGAGCGTGACGTTGCCTCCATCGACCACCGAGACGTACTGCGCCGCGACGCCGGCGTCGAACTCCGCGCCGTCCGCGCCCTTCGCGAGTGGCGCGCGGCGCTTGGTCCACACCGCGACGACGCCGCCGATCGCGTCCGAGCCGTAGATGACCGACGCCGGACCGCGGGTGATCTCGATCCGGTCGACCGTGGCCGGGTCGATGCCGTTCAGGCTCTGGTTCGGGCCGAGCCGCGTGGTCCCGTCGTTGACGCGCACCCCGTCGACGATGATCAGGATCCGGTTGCCCGTCAGGCCCCGGACGAACGGCGACCCGCCGCCGAGGTTGGTCTCCTGGATCCAGACGCCGCCGTTCGTCGCCGCCTTCAGGGCGCGGGGGAGCGAGCGCTCGCCGGTCGCCTCCAGCTCCTCACCGGTGACGGTCGTGACCAGCGCCTCCGACTGCGTGACGGTCTCCCCGGCGCGCGGGGCCGTGACGACGGACTCGGACACGGGCTCCTGGACGCCGGCCAGGAGGAAGACCGGGAGGATCATGCGCGCTCGGGCACTTTCGGATCGTGGACACGGGTTCGGGGGCGAACGAGCCCCGCCGGGCGCGGTTCAACTCCCCCTGGAAACGAAAAAACGCCCGTTGCGGGCGTTCTTGGAATGGAGCGGCTGAACGGATTTGAACCGTCGACATCAACCTTGGCAAGGTTGCGCTCTACCACTGAGCTACAGCCGCTCGCGTTGGATTCGGGGCGAAGAGAATAGCCCCGGATCGCCCCCCCGCCAAGGGTCAGCCGGGGGCGGCGAGGAGGCCTCGGACGTAGCGTCCGGCCGCCGCGGCCGCCTCCGCCAGCGGAAGCCCGGCCGCGAGCCCGGCCGCGAGCGCGGAGGCGTGGCGGCAGCCCGAGCCGTGGAGCGAACGGCCCGGCACGCGCGGGTGGGAGCACCAGACCGGCTCCGCGTCTCGCTCCAGGACCAGGTCGCGGACGGGGTCCTCGTCGGCGTGGCCCCCCTTGAGCACCACGGCCGCGGCGCCGCGCTCCAGGAGCGCTTTCGCCGCGTCGAGCGGGTCGTCCAGGCCCGTCAGACGGCGCGCCTCGGGCCGGTTCGGGGTCAGGACCGGGCCGCGCGGGAGGAGCTCTTCAACGAGCGCCGCCACACCGGCGTCGTCGAGGAACGGCTCGCCGCCCGAGGCCGACAGCACGGGGTCGACGACCACCGGGATTCCCTCCAACTCGTCGAGGAGCCGCGCCAAGGCGCGCACGTGGTCCGCTCCCGGGAGAAGGCCGGACTTGACGGCGACGGGCTCCCGCGCGAGCTCAGTCCGCGCCTCGGCGAGCCACGCCTCGGGGTCGCGCGCCCCGATCGAGCGTACGCGGGTGCCGTCCTGGTCCGTCCGCGCGGTGACGACCTCGATCATCTCCGCGCCGTGCGCCTCGAGCGCTTCGCGGTCCGCGTCGACGCCGGCGCCGCCCGTGGGATCGTGGCCGGCGACGACGAGGACGCGCGGCCGCGGCGAGCCCACCCTAGAAGCCGTGGTCGACCAGGAACTGCACCGAGGAGAGGATCTCGGCCCGTCCGTGGCGCTCGCCGATCTCGAGCACGCGCTCCGCTTCGCGCGGCACGTACTCCTTCAGGAGCTTGAAGTCGACCTCGCCGAGGCCGATCGGCATCTCGACCTCCTCTTCGCCCGCGTCCTGGAGGTGGACGCCGAGCATGTGCTTGCCGTAGGTGTCGAGCCACTCGCCCTGACCGGGCAGCCCGATCTTCTCGCGCACGTGGATGCGGCCGACGTCGTGCCAGTAGCCGACGCCCTTCTCTTTGAGATCGTCGATCACCCAACCCATCGCTTCGAAGCCGAGCAGGTCGTCGATCTCCATCCCGGGCTCGATGGCGAAGCGGACCTCCGGCGCCTCCTGGTGGAGCTGGTGCAACGAGCGGCAGAGGTGCTCGATCTGCTTCTGACCGGAGCGCTGGACGCGGTTGACGAAGGCCAGCGCCTCTTCCGCGAGCTCGCTCTCCATCCCGTCTTCGGCGACGCGCGCCTCGAGGGCGTGGGACTCGGCGTTCAGCTTGTCGTCGGCGACCTTGCTGCCGCGGATGACGACGGTCGTGCAGCCCCAGGACTGCGCCAGGCGCATGTGGCGGCGCACGGAGTTGAGCGCGCGCTCGCGCTCGTCGGCGTCGGGGCTGCCCAGGCGAGTAGCGGGAAGAACGCCCCCGTTCAGCGGATCGCGGCAGCCGGCGACGAGCGAGCCGATCGAAACGCCGGTCTCTTTGCGCGACTCCTCCAGGCCGTCCATCGTGGGCGGAGTGTCGGTCAGACCGAGCTCGATCCGCCGAAAGCCCATGCCGACGGCGGCGAAGATCTGGTCTTGGATGTTGCCCAGACGCGAACCGAAGCACGTCGTGGACAGGGCAAAATCGTTCGGAATACCGGGAGCGGTCACGGACCTGAGGGGGTCTCCTGCCGGGGGTTGGCGATCCAGCGGGCTCCGGGGGGGCCTTGCGCAGAGAAAGATACCCAGGTTGCGCCGGAATTACGAATCGGTTTGGATTGGCGGCCGGGGGGGGAATTTGGCCTCTTTTCCTAACCTCCTTGGCGTCAACGAATTGAGCCCACGCCAAATCAGGGGCTAGGGGTTGCACTCAGAGGGGCTAGACGGCCGCGAAGGAGATCGCAATCCCACCGCGACCCGGCTCGCCTCAGACCCGGACGTCCCCCTCGACCGGCGGCAGGTCGCGGTAGCTCGCGAGCAGCGGATCGACTTCGTCCTCGACGAACTCGACCACCTGCTCGGGCGCGCGGCCGACGTAGGCGGAGGGGTCGAGGAGCTCGTCGAGGGCGCCGGCCACGCCGGCGAAGAGCGGGTCCGCGGCGAGCAGGTCGCGCAGCGGGTTCGGCTCCCCCCGGTGGATCGCCTCGGACGCCGCGCGGCTGTGCACGCGGATCCGCTCGTGTGCGTCCTGCCGGTCGGCGCCGGCCTTGACCGCCGCCATCAGGAGGTGCTCGGACGCGAGGAAGGGCAGCTCCTCCATCAGGTTCTTCCGCAGCACCTCGCCGTGGACGACGATTCCCGCCGCGACGTTGAGATAGAGGTGCAGGATCGCGTCGGTCGCGAGGAACGTCTCCGCCAGCGCGAGCCGCCGGTTCGCCGAGTCGTCGAGCGTGCGTTCGAACCACTGGTTCGCCGCGGTCTGCGCCGTGTTGTCCAGGCACGCGAGCACGTGGCGCGCGAGGGCGCCGATCCGCTCGCAGCGCATCGGGTTGCGCTTCCACGGCATCGCCGACGAGCCGATCTGCTTCGTCTCGAAGGGCTCCTCGAGCTCGCGCCGACCGGCGGAGAGCCGCATGTCGACCGCGAACTTGGCGGCCGACTGCGCGACGCCGGCGAGCGCCTGGCACACGCGGAAGTCGAGCTGACGCGGGTAGGTCTGACCGGTGACGGCGAAGACGCGCTCGAAGCCCATCTTCTCCGCGACGAGCCGGTCGAGGGCGCGGACCTTGTCGTGGTCGCCGCCGAAGAGCTCGAGGAAGGACGCCTGCGTGCCGGTGGTGCCCTTGACGCCGCGGAAGCGAAGCTGCGCGAGCGCGTGCTCAAGGTCGGCGAGGTTGAAGACCAGGTCCTGGAGCCAGAGGCACGCGCGCTTGCCCACCGTCGTCGCCTGGGCCGGCTGGTAGTGGGTGAGGCCCAGGGCCGGCAGCGAGCGCCATTCGAGCGCGAACGCCCGGAGCCGGCCGATCAGCGAGACGAGCTGCGCGCGGATGAGGTGGAGCCCCTCGCGCAGGGCCAGGAGCTCGGAGTTGTCCGCCACGAAGCACGACGTCGCGCCGAGGTGGATGATCCCGCGCGCCTCGGGGCACTGGTCGCCCCAGGCGTGGACGTGCGCCATCACGTCGTGGCGCAGCTCGCGCTCGTAGCGGCGGGCCGCCTCGAAGTCGACGTCCTCGGCGTGCTCGCGCAGCTCAGCGAGCTGCGCCTCCGTGATCTCCAGGCCGAGCTCCTTCTGGCTCTCCGCCAGCGCGATCCAGAGCCGGCGCCAGGTCGTGAAGCGGCGGCGGTCGGAGAAGCTCGCGCGCATCGCCTCGCTGGCGTAGCGCGTCGCCAGCGGGCTCTGCCAGGTGTCGGGGTCGTAACCCAAGGGCGCATTCTAGCGGCGGCCGGAACCCACTTCACGCCGTCGCGACGCCCGCGGCGGCGAGGCAGAGGATCACGCCCGCGGCGAAGCGCCCGCGCACGCCGCTCTCCGTCGCGCTCGCACGGGCGAGGTAGACGACGATCCACAGCGTGCATGCGACGGCGGTCAGGTCGGTGAAGAGGTCGCGGATCGAGGCCGTTCGCCCGGGGACGCTGCTCTGGCGCCACTCGTCGACCAGCGCGTAGCCGGCGGCGACGAAGAGCACCACGGCGACCTGGCGCGGCCCCAGCACGGGCCAGGCTCGTTCCGCCGCGGCCCGCGGCAGGGCGAGCGTCACCAGCAAACCGAGCACGCCGAAGAGCGGCGCGTGGGCGAGGTTGAAGACCAGCGACCACGGCAGCCCGAGCGGAGTCTCCGGCGGCGGGCCGGAGCTCAGATGCCAGAGCAGCGCCATCCAGAGCGCCGTGAGCATCGCCGCCGGCAGCCGCGGGATGCGGGCCATGAGGTCGCCCGCCGCTCGCAGGAACGCCAGCAACCGGAGGCTCAGCCGCTCCCGAGCTCGCGCGTCGCCACGAACGTCAGGCCGCGGCCGTCCGAGCTGCGCTCAACCTCGAGCCGGTCCACCATCTGCGCGAGCAGGAAAAGGCCGCGGCCGCGCTCGTCCTCGAGGTCGGGCATTCCATCCGGATGGATCAGCGCCTCGACCTCCGCCGGATCGCCGCCGCCCTGGTCGGAGACGCGCAGGACCCACCCGCCCGGCTTCAGGTCGAAGGCGAGGTGCATGCGGGCGTCGTTCTCCATCTCGCCCTCGTGCATGGCCGCGTTGCCGCCGCCGTGGTCGATGGCGTTGCTCAGCATCTCGGAGGCGACGAGCATCAGCGTGTCGACCTCGCGCCCCTCCAACCCCTCGAGCCGCGCGAAGTGGCGCACGACGCGGCGCGCGCGCGGCACGGTGCTGTGCGCCGCCGGCAGGTCGAGCGAGAGCTGTCGCAACTGGTCGGCGTCGACGCCCTTCTCGCCCTTCACGGCGCCGGCTCCACGGCGAAGGAGAGGTCGAGCGCCGGCGCGGAGTGCGTCAGCGCGCCGATCGAGACGCGGTCGACGCCGGACGCCGCCACCGCGGCGACGTTGTCCAGGTCGATGCCGCCCGAGGCTTCGAGCTCGATCGCGCCTCCGGCCGCCGCGCGCACCCGCGCGCTCACCGTGGCCATCAGGTCGGGCGCCATGTTGTCGAGCATCACCACGTCCGCGCCGCCGGCCGCCGCCGCTAGCGCCTCGGTCTCGTTGCGCGCCTCGACGGTGATGCGCAGCTCCGATCCGCGCGCCGCGCGCAGCCGTTTGATGAGCTCGCCGATCGAATGCTCGCTCGCGTCGAGGTGGTTGTTCTTGATCATCGCCTCGTCGAAGAGCCCGAAGCGGTGGTTCTCCCCGCCCCCGCAGCGCACGGCGTACTTGTCGAAGACGCGCAGCCCCGGAGTCGTCTTGCGGGTGTCCAGCACGCGCGCCCGCCCGGCGGCGAGCGCGACGAAGCGCGCCGTCAGCGTGGCCACGCCGGACATGCGCTGCACGAGGTTGAGCGCGGTGCGCTCCCCGGTGAGCAACGCCCGCGTCCCCGCGTCGATCTCCAGAAGCGCCTCCCCCGGCGCCACCTCGTCGCCGTCCTTCACGCTCCCGCGCACCCGCGCGCCGGGATCGAGCAACGCGAAGACGCGCGCGAAGACGTCCAGTCCGGCCGCGAGCCCGGCCGCCTTGGCGTGCAGCGTCCCGCGCCCGCGCGCGTTCGCGTCGACGGCCGCTTCGGTCGTCAGATCTCCGCTCCCGACGTCCTCGGCGAGGGCGGCGCGGATGGCCGGATCCATCTCCTCGGGGGCCAGAGGGCGAATCGCTGACACGTGGGTTGTAGTCAAGGAAGACGTCACGCGGAGTCTACCCAGCGAGTCTACTCCCGCCCCGCGAGCCAGGGAAAGCACGGACGTGGGATCCACCTCTCGACGGCGCCCTCGAGGGGGCGGCGGGCCGCGGCCCCGGCGGTTTGCCGCCCGAGCGCCGCGAGAAGGTCGGTAGCGTCCGGGGCCAGCACCCCGAGCTTCCGAGCGACCTCGCCGGCCACGCCGCGGTGGGCCGGCCCGAGCCAGGCGGTGCAAGCTCCCGCAGCTTGCGGGCGATCGGGCCGTCGGGGTTGGTGCCGCGCGACGCCGAGCAGGGCCGCGGGAGCGCCGCGGCGAGACCGCCGCGGGTGCTTCCCGACGCTCGGGCTACTTGATGGCCACCAGGATCGCGATGAGCGTCACGCCGACTCCAACGATGAGCGGCACCGACACCTTGAGACCCTTCACTTCGCTCGCAAGCGAGGCGACGTTCGAGCTCAAGGAGCTCATCGTCGTCAGTATCTCCGACAAGGCCATCCCCTGCCCCTCGGTGACCATCTCGATCTCGTCCGGCCCCAGCTCCATCTTGCCTTGGAACGGGCCACTGTAGGGTTTCGTCGTGGGCTCGGAGAGCTTGTGGAACTCGATGGACACAAAGTCATCCCCATGGGGTAGCGAGACGGCCGTCGGGGTCAGATTCGTCACTCCGACAATCAACCGGCCGTGGAAGCCCGGGTCGATTTGCGGCCCCGTCGTAGCGATAAGTCCCTTCCGCGCATACTTGGACCGCAAGCCAAACCTGCCTGCATACTGGGATCCAAGTCTGATCTCCTCCAAGACCGAGACGATCGCAAAGTCGCCTGGCGCAACGAGGATGTACCCAGTCTTTCTTAGATCGACGAGCTTCTTGGTCGTTGTCGTTGCTCCCTGCTCGCCGACCCGCAGATCATACGTCGCCGCTTGGACTTGCTTCTCCTCGAAGGGCTCGATGAGGATGTCGCCCGAGATGTGCGCCTCCCGGATCTGTTGAGCATTCAGGATCATCCGTCGCCTTCTCTCTGAAGGACACCTTCGGCCGTGCCGCCGAAGTTCTTGCCCGCGAGAGAGCCGTCCATCGTATCAGCGCCACGAGAACCCCGAAGCGAACCCTCGCGTACGCCGTTGCCAGTCCCGTCTACGTCGTTCGGCTGCCGAGAGGCATGCGCCTTGTTCGGCTCTTTGGGCTCCGGCGCCAAGAGAACCGAACCTGCGCCACGCTCCAACAGCCAGGCGGTGACCCGCTTCTCCGTCTTCTCCCCGATCCCGTCGACGTCGGACCAGGCCAGCGGGCCGTCCTTGGGGTCGTGCTCCCAGCGGGCGCGGGCGGCGGCGATTGCGCGGGTGCGGCCGACGCCCGGGAGGCGGCGCAGCTCGCGCGGGGGCATGCGCGCGGGGTCGAGCTCGGAGCGCCAGCGCTCGGCTTCGTCGGCGGAGATCCGCACGGGCGCGGACGGGCGCGTTTCGTGCCAGAGAAGGCCGGCGGTCACGCCGGCGAGGATCCAGGCCCAGGTGGGCTCCGACGTGCGCTCCGCCATCGCCGGGTTCGACCGGACGGGCGGGCGAACGGTGTCAGGCCAAGCGGCTCGAATACCCGACTTGCCGCATGAGGAGCCGTCCGAGGCCGCGCGGCTGGTCCCGGCCGAGCTCTTCGAGAACGCGCACCGCGAGGATGCGCAGCGCGCGGGCGGCCTCCGAATCGGCTTCCGCGGAGACGACCGCCGCGCGGTGGTTGACCGCGCGGGTCACCGCCGGGTCGTCCGGAATCCAGCCGGCGAGGCGCGGCGCCCGCCCGATGAAGCGGTCGCACACGTCGCAGATGCGCTTTCTCACCCGCTCGGCCTCGTCCTCGTCGTCCGCGCGGTTCACGACCAGGAGCGTCCGCGCCGACGGCTTGCGCTGGTAGAGCACCTTCAAGAACGCGTAGGCGTCGGTCATCGCGGTCAGGTCGGGCGTCGTGACGATCAGAACGACGTCGCTGGCCTCGGCGAAGGTCATCGTCTGCCGCGAGACGCCGGCGGCGGAGTCGACGATGGCGTGCTTGTACTCGCGGTCGAGCTCCTCCATGCCGTGCGCGATGAGATGCATCTCGTAGCTCGAGAGCTCCGCCATCCGCGGCACGCCCGAACCGGCGGCGATCAGGTCGATCGTCTCGCTGCAGCGGACCAGCGTGTCGCGCACGGCGACGCTCCCCTCGACGACGTCGACCAGGGAGCGCTCGGGCGAGACGTCCTGGAGGATGTGCGCGTTGCCGACGCCCAGGTCCGCGTCGAGGACGAGGGTCCGTCCGCGCGAGGAGAAGAGCTGCGCCAGCGAGGCGGTGACGACGGACTTGCCGGTGCCCCCCTTGCCGCTCCCGACGCAGAGCGAGGCGGCGCGCGCGGCGATCAGGCGGCCGGCGTCCTCGCCCTCGTCGCGGACGAGCCGCGGGCGGTGCTCAGCCTCGGCGTCGGTCTCCTCCGCGACCTCGTCGAGTTGGACGGCGGCGCAATTCTCGCCGGTAGCTATGGCGTTGGCCGCGTCCTCCTCGCGGCCGATCGCAAGCTGAAGGAGCTTCCTGCGGGCCTCGACCCAGTTCATGCGATGCGGTGGCTGCGGTGGTTTCGCGGGCTCGCCCTGCCGGCGGGCCCACGCCCTCGCCGCGAACGGAGGGGGGCACGAGGGGTTTGTCGCCCACCGAGCATGCACATGGGGAAGCCCCTGTCCAGAGCCTTCGCGCAGCGGCGAAAAGGCACTTCCCGCACCCGGGAAGGGGGTTTCAGTCGCGAAAGGCCTCGATCTCCTCCGGCGTGAGCAGGGGCAGACCCTCGCGCGGCTCGAGGGTTCGCTCCGCCAGGTCGTCCGCGGGGAGGCGCCCGACCGCCTGCACCAGCCGCCCGAGCGAGTCCTCGAGGAGCGCGTCGACGTCGCGCGGGTCACGCAGCTCGCGCGGCCGCTCGCCATTCGCGCCGGCGCGCAGCTCGTCGCCCCGGTGCTCGAGCCGCAGGAGGAGCTGGTGCTGGAAGAACCAGGCGACGGTGTCCGCCGTGGCTTCGATCCGGAGCTCGTCGTCCAGCCGCGCCATGCGGTCGACGACGAGCCGGCCGAGCTCGCCCAGGGACTCGGGCAGCGCCGCGAGGAAGTCGTCCACCGAGCCGGGCTCGTCCGGAAGGCCCGTGTCCGCGGCGCCCCCGATGGCGAGGAGGTACGCGCGCTCGCCCGCGCGGCTCTTCACGGCGCGGAGCTCGAACACCTCGAGCCCGCGTCCGACGAGCGGCGCGACCCGGCGAACCAGCGCGCGGTCCGCCGGCTCGACGATCAGGAGCACGCGCGGGTCGAGGGAGGGCACGACGCGCGTGCTGCGCAGGTGCTGCGCGAGCAGCTCCGCGTTCCGGCGCGCGAACGAGAGGGCGTCCAGGGCGTCGAGCGCCGAGCGATCGGCGTCTTCCCCGGCGAAGAGACCGAGCACCAGCCGCCCCGCGTCGTCCACGCCGCCGAAGTCCGCGCGCCCGCCTTCGTCGAACTCGAGGCCGCGGTCGAGGATTTCGACGCCGGGGAGCGCGGTCTCGAGCGCGCCGAAGACCTGTTCGAGCTCGTCGGAGCGCGCCGGCTTCGGCGTTCGTTTCGGGGTTCGCTGGGCCATCGCGAGCGGTGGGGCCATTGGAATCGCCGCACGGAGCGACGGCAAGGCTCGCGCGCGGTCTTTGCGGGTTCCTTAGGAGCCCCGCCGGGACGCGCGGATGGCGTTCAGGAGCCCGAGGCGGTTGGTGTGGGCGAGCGCCAGGGCGAGCGCGTCGGTCGCGTCGTCCTCGGCGGGCTCCTCGGCGAGCTTCAGGATGGCGCAGACCATCGAGCGCACCTGGGCCTTGGTCGCGCCGCCGTGGCCGATCACGGCCTTCTTCGCGACCGCCGGCGGGTACTCGGCGATCTCGCAGCCGCGCTCCGCGGCGGTCGCAAGCACGACTCCGCGCCCCTCGCCGATGCGGAGCGCCGACTTCGGGTTGCCGGCGGAGAAGGCCTGCTCGACGACGACGACCCGGGGGCGGACGCGGGTGATGAGCTGGTCGAGCTCGGCGCGGATGCGCGCGAGCCGTTCGGGCACCGGCCGGCGCGCGCCGCCGCGGATCACGCCGCAGGCGAGGAAGCGCGGCTCGCCGGGCGCGACGACGACCGCGCCGAAGCCGACGACCTGCGTACCGGGATCGATGCCGAGCACGATCGGCCACTCGCAGCCCGCCGGCACGAGGTCGGCGGGGATCGCCGAAATGTCCTTCGCGGCCATCGGCGCTGCACCCTACGCTCTGCGGCGCTCCCGAGAAAGCGCGCGTGAACCCTTCCCCCACTCCCCCCCCGAGCGCCGCCGCGGTCGTCGTCGCGGCGGGCAGCGCGACCCGCATGGGCTCGGCGGCGGTTCGAAAGCCGCTCTTGGAGCTCGCCGGACGGCCGATGCTCGAGCACGCCTGCACGGCGCTCGACGCCGCGCGGCTCGTCGCCGAGATCATCGTCGTCGCGCACCCAGGCGACGTCGAGACCATCGAGCGCTGGTGCTGCGACCGCGCCGCCTTCGACAAGGTGCGCGGCGTCGTCACCGGCGGAGCCGAGCGGGCCGAATCGGTCGCGCGCGGCGTCCGCTGGTGCTCGTTCGGCGTGGACGTGATCGCAGTGCACGACGCGGCCCGGCCGCTGGTGCGTCCGGAGGCGGTCGACGCCACGATCGCCCGCGCCGCCGAGACGGGAGCGGCCCTCCTCGCCGTGCCGGTGCGGGACACGCTCAAGCAGGCCGCCGAGGGCGGGACGTCGGTGACCGGCACGCTGGACCGCAGCTCGCTCTGGGCCGCGCAAACGCCGCAGTGCTTCGCCGCGCGGGCGTTCCGCGAAGTGCTCGAGCGCGCCGCCGCCGACGCTTTCGCCCCGACGGACGACGCAGCGCTCTGGGAGCGCTACAGGGGGCCCGTGGCCGTCGTGGAAGGCGATCCCTCGAACATCAAGATCACCACCCCGAAAGACATGGAGCTCGCCGCCGCCTGGCTCGAGGCGCGCGCGGCGAAGGAGGAGACCCCCGGATGAGCTTCCGCGTCGGCACCGGCTTCGACGTCCATCGTTTGGTCACCGGGCGACCGTGCGTGCTCGGCGGCGTCAACCTGCCGTATCCGGCGGGCCCGGCGGGGCATTCGGATGGCGATGCCGTGTTGCACGCGATCACGGACGCCGTTCTCGGCGCGGCCGGGATGACGGATCTCGGATCGCTCTTTCCGAACGACGACGAGCGCTGGAAGGATGCGGACAGCAAGGAGCTGCTCAGCGCGGCGCTCGAGCCGGTCTTGCAGGCGGGGTGGCGCGTCGTGAACGTCGACGTCGTCGTGATCACGGAAGGGCCGCGCATCGCGCCGTATCGCAAGGCGATGCGGGAGACGATTGCGACGTTGCTCAAGATCGAGCCGGCTTGTGTGAATGTGAAGGGGAAGTCGGTCGAGGGGTTGGGGGCGCTGGCGGATGGGGCGGGGTTGGCGGTGCAGGTGGTTTGTTTGTTGGAGGGGTGACGGGGTAGCGAGGGCTTTCCGGGGCCCCGTTTGAGCGCTCGCCGGGGCGGTCGGTCGCGCGCGGCGGCGAGGGGGCGAAGCGCGCGCAGACACGACCGTCAGTCGCTTCGCCCCCTCCGCGCAGACACGACCGTCCGCCCGGAGGGAGCGAAGCGACTGACGGTCGTGTCTGCGCGCGCTTCGCCCCCTCGCC
>JANQEJ010000022.1 GCA_028278425.1 Planctomycetota bacterium
CCACGAGCGCCTCGGCGTCTACAGCGTGCGCAACTACGAGAAGGACGGCGAGGAGAAGTCGAAGTGGACCCAGATCGGGACCGCCTTCGGCTGCAAGGACGGCTCGCTGAACGTCATCCTCGACCACGTGCCGCTGGGCGGCGGGACGATCAACATCCGGCCCTTCCGCGAGCGCACCGCCGAGTAGCGGAGCGGCTCGGGCGAGCCAGCGCGGGCGGGGACCACCCCGCCCGCGTCTTCGTGCTCGCCCTCCCCTCCTGGCCTCGAGGCACAGTCCCCTGAGAGTTCCCCTCGCGCGGTCCTGGTGGCGACGTCGGCCGAAGATCGGTGCGCGGGCATCGATCGTGCTGCACGTCGGCGTCATGCTGCTCTGCGCCATCGCGATCTACGCAGATTCGGCGCCAACGCTCGCCTGGATCCTCTTCTGGCTGAACGCGGTCGGCGCCGCCCTCGTGGGTCTTGCGCTCTGGATCGGTGAACTGCCGGAGGATCAGAAGCCCTTCGGTCCCTTCACCGACGTCGCCGAGTTCCTGGGCTTCCTCGACGAGCGCACGCCGCAAGGCCGCCTCGTCGCCTGGCTACGCCAGCGCGGGTTCCTCGAGTAGCCGCTCGCCTCGAGCTCGCTCGGCCCGTCACTCGTTCTGCGGCCTTCGTCTCCCCCTCCGTGGGCCGCCGGGCTCTTTCATAGCGGCGGCTCCGCTCTTCCGGCGTCAAGGCACCGCTGCGCTCGGCCTTGTGGCCGGCCTGGACACCGGCGGCGCCGGCGCTTCTCGCCCTCGAAACACCCACGGAGGGAGAGACCGATGAAGACCTACGAGACCTTCGCGCGCGACCTCAATCGGCTGCTCGGCGGCCAGCGGGCGGTCCGCATCACCGTCCCCGGCTACATGCCGCTCACGATCGAGGCCATCGGACGAAGTGCCGATGGCGGCACGCTCATCGCGCTCTCGCACGCCGCCATCCAGAACGGCGACCTCATGCGCGATCCCGAGATCGTCTTCGCGGTCCGCGCGTCCGCCGGCGACCGAACAGCCGAGCCCCTCTCGTTCCGTAACGACTTCACCGGCACTAACCAGGAGGTGTACCGCTACTCGCCGCAGGGCCGTCGCACCCACCTGGTGCCGAGCCTCAAGAACGAACTCCGCAGCTTCGCCCGCATGTGGTTCCGCAACCTGCGAGCGCAGGGCTTCTTCGGCACGGAGGCAGTGCGCGAGCCGCTCGCCTGAGGCCGCCGCCCGCGCGCCTCGCTAACGCTCGCCCCCCCCCCCGCGCGCGGGTGCGGCCTCTTCTACCCGCTCTCGAGCTGAAACAGGCGCTCGGCGCGGTTCGTCGTCGGTGCCCAAGAAATGGGCTGCGCAGGTTGCCCCAGGAGCGACGATCGCGGGTCGGTCCGACCCGTAGCACCTCCCCGAACGGACCAACTCCGATCAGTGTTGGCTTCACCAGATCGTCGAGCTCGCAGCACTCCTCGATCGCGTAGATCCCTCAGCTGCTACGTCTCCCATGCACTCGGCCCGCGCCCTCCCCCGTCGTGTCGCCCGCACACTCGTCCTCCGCGGCGGCGCCTTCGGCAAAGCCCGCGCCCTCCGCCGAGCCTCCGTTCACGTGCTCTGCCTCGTCTCCTTGCTCCAGACGGGTGCGGCCTCCGGCCCGTCCGGCCGGCTCTCCAGCGCCGGTGAGAGAGCCGGCCCGGAACGGGCCCCAAGACGGAGGCAGGGCAACGATGTCGAGCACGGAAGAGATCCACAT
>JANQEJ010000026.1 GCA_028278425.1 Planctomycetota bacterium
GTAGTCCTTCCAGCCGTCGAACCAGTGGCCGGAGCTGAAGGTGTCCGGTTGCCCCTTGGGGATGCGGCGCTTGTGCTTGCGGCCGTTGTTCAGGACGTAGCTCAAGACGTTTCGCACCTCGCGGGCCGAACGGAGGATGCGGTCGTGGTAGCGGTCGGCGAAGACGCTCCCCTTGCGGCCCCAGAGGCGGTTCAGGCCCCGCGCGATGCGGATGGACAGGCCCTGGATGCCCCTCGACAGGGCCAAGCGGTCCGTTGCCTCGACGATCAGGTGCAGGTGATCGTTCTGCACGGAGAAGTGGACGAGCCGGAAGTGTCCCTTGGCGAGCCTCCCCGCGCGCTCCTTGCCCTTGTCGAAGGCCTCACAGATCGCGTTGTAGGGATCGATCGCCCGCAGCCGGGGCAGATCGCTCCGCGTCTTGAGCGTGACGTGAACCGGATACTTCGACGCCAACGCCGCCCGCCGCAGATGCGGAACCCCCGAATCCTCTTTGGGCGGTCGCCCGAGCTTCTTCTTGCTCGGCTTCTTGCGCCAGAGAGAAGAGAGGTGGAGCTGCTTCGCCTTGCTCACGAGCTATTTATAGCAGTAATATTCGATGACTCAAGTAGAACCTCTCGAAGCTCGCAAAGCTCCTCTTCAGGTTCCTCACGCTCTCACTCCAGAAGCGAAGCGGCCTACTTCAGTCAGTACAGGGAAAGCGTCCTCGAGTCCGGCAAACGATTTAAAGCCCCGCCGTTGCCTTCCGCGCTGCAGAACCGTCCGACGCGGCCTGGCCCTCCTCAACCGCCTCCGGGCAAGCCCGCGTCGTCAAAGCTCTTCCTCTCTCCGGACGCAACGCCGCCCCTGTCAGAAACGGCAAACGCTCCGCTCACCCGGGCTCAAAGAGAACCGCGTCCTACCCGCACGGCGACCAGCACCACCCCGGGCACGACCAACACCCCCAACCACGGACTCCCGAGCCACTCCACCCCGACGATCCCCTGCAACACGACCGCCGTGTTGTACACGGAGTGCATCACAATCGCCGGCCAAACGCTCCGCGCCCGCAGCGTCACCGCCGCCAGCACTCCACCCAGAATCGCCGTCGGCAGGAATCGATAAACCGAAGCGTGCACCGCCCCGAATAGGAGCGCTTGCCAGGCGATCACCGCCCACGGCCTCAGATCCCGCCGCAACCCCGACAACAACGCCCCCCGGAAGAGCAGTTCCTCACAGATCCCCGGCGACACCGCGAGCAGCAGCACGAGCGCGAAGGGCGACAGCTCCTCCGCAAAGGCGAACAGGCTCTCCATCTCCCCCAGCCGCCTGGGCATCGGCAGCATGCGCGCCTGCCATTCGAAGAGCATCCCCGCGAACGTCGACAGACCCAACCCCAGACACGCCGCCCCGGCGACGTGCGTTACCCGCGGCGTTCCGAGCCCCAGCGTCTCCGCGAGCGTTTCCCCGGCCCTCCGCGCCGTACCGCGCGCCGCGACGAACGCGAGGCCGAGGCCGAGCACCCAGAGCGTGAGCAGCAACCCGATCATCGGATCCACCGCCTGCAGCCGCCCGCCGCCGACGTACACGACGAGCACGGCGACGAAGCCCCACCGGAGCGCCGTCCGCGACTGCACGCGGCGCGTGGAGCCTTCCTCCTCGGCGTCTCCGGAGGCGAGCACGCGCTCCGCGTCGAGCGTGCGCCGGAGCTGTCCGATCGCGAGCGCGGCCCAACCGCACGAAGCGACCGCGACGGCGACCTGCGCGCCCGGCGCGAAGACTCCCGCCACCGCGTCCCGCAGCGCGAGCGAGGCTCCCGTGATCGGGACGAGGGCGGCCAGGAGACCGAGGTCGGCCGTCGGCTGCATCGCGGGGGCGGCGAGCGCGACGACGAGGAGCGACAGCGGCACCGTGGCGAGCTGACCCTGACGGAAGCTCCGCGCGCGCGCGGAGAGCAGGCACAGCACCGCGCAGATCATCGCCGCGGTCGGCAGGAAGAGCAGGCAGCCGAACGCCAATCGCCCGCCGGCGAGGCTCCAGTCTGTGTCCGCCGGCAGGCTCGGCATCGAGCCGAGGTCGAAGACCAGACACCCGAAGAGCGAGAGCGCGTTCCCCGCGAAGGCGACGACGCCCGTGAGCAACACCGCGCCGTACTTCCCGCGCGCGACCGCTCCGGAAGGAACCGGCTGAACCAAGAGCGTTTCGAGCGTCCCGGCCTCGCGCTCGCCCGCGAACGCGTCGAGCGCCGCGAACGAGCCGCCGGAGATCAGGACGAGCACCGCGAGCAGCGGCAGGAGCGACCCGAGCCCGCGGCCCGCGGCGTCCTCGGGGCTCGCGACGTCGACCGCCTCGGTCTGGAAGGGCGCGCCGGGGTCGGCGCCGACGGCCGCGACGAGCCGCGCTTCGCTCACCTCGGCGCGCACGTCGCGGAGGACCGCGCGCATGCGGTCCTCGGCCTCCTCGGGGAGCTCGTCCGTGTCGTGGAACAAGTGCAGCACCGGCCGCGGGTCCTCGTCCGGGTCCTCCGCCGGCCGCGCGATCGCGAGCAGATGGCGCGTCGTCCCGAGCAGCCCGCGCGCCGCGTCCCGGCCGGGCAGCGCGTCGACCTCGATCGCCTCGGTCGTCACCAGGAGATCGACGTCGCCGAGCCCGGCGTGGATCGCGCGCGCGTCCGCCGGGTCGAGCGCCCGCAGGTCGAGGGCGATCGTGACCTCGCGCGAGGCGAGGCTCTCCTCGGCCAGGTCGCCCAGCTTGCCGGAGAACAGGAACAGCAGCGGAAACGCCACCATCGGCAGGACGACGGCCAGGAGCACCGCGCGGCGGTCGCGGGTCAGCCGGCGCATCTCGCCGGCGAACACCGCGAAGCCGAGCGAGCGGTTGCCGTTCACGCGTCCTCCACGAGCGCGCGGAACACCTGGTCCAGGTAGTCGCGGCCCGTCTGCTCGCGCAGCTCGGCCAACGTCCCGGCGCCGAGCAGACGTCCGCGGTGGATCACGCCGATGCGGTCGCACAGTCGCTCCGCCTCGGAGAGGATGTGCGTGCTGAACAGGATGCAGCGGCCCGCGGACCGGCGCGCGTCGATGAACTCGATCATGTCGCTCGTGCCGAGGATGTCGAGCCCGGTGGTCGGCTCGTCGAGGATCAGGACCGGCGGGTCGTGTAGCACCGCGCGCGCGATCGACACGCGCTGCTTCTGCCCCGAGGAGAGCCCGCCGCAGCGCTGGTCGGCGAAGGCGGTGATCTCGAAGGTGGCGACGAGCTCCTCGACGCGGGCCGCGAGCTCGTCGCGGTCGATGCCGTGCAAGCCGCCGAAGTAGCGCAGCGTTTCCCGGGGCGTCAGGCGCGCGTACAGCCCCGTGCTCGCGGAGAGGAAACCGAGCCGACGTCGGACCTCGAGCGGATCCGCCGCGACGTCGACGCCCGCCACCTCGGCGCTGCCCGCCGTCGGCGCGAGGATCGTGGCGAGGATGCGCAGCGTCGTCGTCTTGCCGGCGCCGTTCGGGCCGAGCAGGCCGTAGATCTCGCCCTCGCGGCACTCGAGGTCGATGCCCGACAGCGCCTCGACCTCGCCGCGCTCGGGATCGCGGAACACCTTGCGCAGGCCGCGCGTGCGAATCGCGGCGTTCACTTGGGCGCGCCCCCGGCGCGCAGGAGCTGGAACAGGCGTCCGGCGGATTCGCCGCCGAGGAGCAACGCCTCGCGCGACGCGAGCCGCAGCGACGCCGCCAGCGCGAGCCCCGCGTACACCACCTGCGACCCCGCGACGAGCACGAGCTCGCCGAGGATCGTCGCTCCCTCGCCCTGCAGGATCGCCTTGAAGGCGAGCACGGTCTGCGCGATCGGAACGAGCGCGAGGCCGGGGGTCAGCTCGACGCCCGGGAGGGCGACCAGGATCGCGGGCGCGAGGAACATCATCTGCACGCCACCGAGCATCGACTGGCCCTGTTTGAACGTCTTCGTCAGCGAAGCGACGGCGACGAGGATCGCCGCGGTGGTCAGGAGGAAGAGCAGGAGCAACGGCGCCGCCGCGGGGAACGCCGACCACGGCACGTCGAAGGCGAGGTCGGTCTCGCCCAGCCCCGCGAGCAGGTGCTCGGCCGCTACGATCAGGCCGAGGGCGTTGAGCACGGTCGCGATGGCGCCGAAGGCGGCGACCGCGACCACCTTCCCGAGGAGGATCGACGCGCGCGGCTGCGGCAGGAGCAGCGTCGTCTCCGCGGTGCCGCGCTCCTTCTCGCCGGCGGTCAGGTCGATCGCGGGAAAGAACGAGCCCATCACCGCCATCAGCACGAACATGATCGGCAGGACGAACGAGAGCACGTAGGCCGACGTGTCCTCGTCGCTCGCGAGATCCACGCGCCTCGTCGCGAAGGACGACAGATCGCGCGCGTCGCCGCCGATCGCGTCGGTGCGCAGGTCGTCCACCAGCCAGGCGAGCCGCTCCTCGACGCGCTTGCGCGCGAGCTCGGAGCGGCTCCGCGAGGCGTCGTAGTAGAGGGTCGCGCCCTCCGCGCTGGAAAGCACGAGGACGGCGTCGACCGCCTCCGGCGCCTCCGCGCGGAGGCGTGCGGTGGCCTCTTCCGCGGTGAGGCCCGGCGGCTCGCTGAAGAGCTCGACCTTGCCGGGCGGGAGGTCCTTCGGCGGGGCCGCGAGGGCCACGCGGACGTCGCTGAGCTCCGCGCCGGCGACCAGCACGCTCACGGAGGTCCGCTCCTCGCGCCCCTCCATCACGAGCATCGCCTGGATCATCACCCAGAAGACCACCGGGTAGAGCGCGAGCGGCAGAGCGATCGTGTAGATCAGGAACTGGCGGTCCCGGAAACCGGTGAGGAGCTCCTTCCGAGCGACGGCGAGGGCGGCCCGCATCCCGCCCTATGTAGGGAAGGAGGGCGAGCGTTGCCAGTGTCCGAAGTGATCGGCGCCGTCCTCCGTGACGACGACGATGTCCTCGATGCGCACGCCGAAGCGCCCGGAGAGGTAGATGCCGGGCTCGTCGCTGAAGGTCATGCCGGGCGCGAGGGCGAGCTGGTTGCCGCCGTCGAGGTAGGGCTCCTCGTGGCCCTCCATGCCGATGCCGTGCCCCAGCCGGTGCGTGAAGGTGGCGTAGCCCTCGCCGTAGCCCGCCGCGGCGACCACCGCGCGCGCGGCCCGATCGATCGAAGCGCAGGTCGGACCGGGCCGCAGCTCCTCGAAGGCACGCTTCTGCGCGTCGCGCACGACGTTCCAGACCTTCTCGACCTCGCCCGGGGGCTTGCCGCCCTGTACCCAGGTGCGCGTGTTGTCGCTCTGGTAGCCGTGCAGCCCGCCGCCGGTGTCGACGAGGATGACGTCGCCGTCCGCGAGGACCCGGTCGCCCGCGGAGCCGTGGGGGAGGGCGGCGTCCTCGTTGAGCAGCGGGAGCACCCACGTGCCGGTCAGGCCGAGCCGGCCCTGGGCGTGGCGCATCCACCGGCCGATGTCGCGGTCGGTCATGCCGGGCTCAATCCGCTCGGCGACGGCGATGATCGCCCGCTGCGTCAGCTCGTTCGCCGCGCGCATCAGCGCGAGCTCGTGCGCGTCCTTGCGGCCGCGCAGCGCCTTGACGACCGCCTTGCCGGAGACGACGCGCTCGGCGCCGAGGGCGCCGGCGAGGCCCTCGGCGATGAAGAGCCGCGTGCGCGGGTCGAAGGCGACGCGCTCGACGTTGCGCTCGCGCAGCGCCGCGGCGAGCGGCTCCCAGGCGTACTCGTGCTCGTGCCAGGTCACGACGTCGCCGCCGGCGGCGCCGATGCGCCGCCGCGCGCGCTCCTCCTCGAAGGCCGGCGACACCCAGAAGTGCGAGCCGTCCGCGAGGACGACGAGGCCGAAGTAGCGCTCGGAGTGCCCCCAGCTCACGTCGGCCAGGTAGCTCATCGTCGCGCCGGCCTCCATCGCGAGCGCGTCGACGCCGGCTTCGGAGAGGAGCGTCGCGAGCCGCTTGCGGCGCTCCGCGCGCTCCTCGTCGGTGATGGGCTCGTGCCGGTCGCGCTGATCCGTCAGGTCGGCGAAGAGCTCGTCGAGCGACGCGCTCCGGTCCTCCGTCTCGGCGTCGTTCTCGCGCGCGCCGCTCCCGACGCAGCCGGCGAGCGGCAGCGCCGCGACGCCCGCGCCCATTTCGAGCACGCGCCGGCGGTGGGGACGTTTCGTCATCGGCGCCTCCTGACCTGGGCCGCGCCGCCGCGGCCGTCGCTCCCAGTCGAGAAGGAGCGGAACGAAGAAGTGGTTGGGGAGATGCCCGAGACCTCGGGCGTGAGCTCGGGCAGAGGGTCGCGCGGGCCGCTGGGACCGCGGCCGACGAACGGGCCGAGGAAGCCGTGATACCCGTGGAGACAGGAGGCCCAGCCGAAGTACGAGTAGAGATCGTCCTCGAGGGGCGGGCCAAGGTGGGCGAGGAGGTACCGCTCGATCCGCTTGTACTCGTCGAGCCAGTGCTCGCCGTCCTCGAAGGCGTGTCCCTGGCTCGGATAGAGCATCGCGTCGAAGTCCTTGCCGAGGTCGATCAGCTTCTCGATCAGCTTGATCGAGTCCTGCGCGAACACGTTCGAGTCGACCATGCCGTGCAGGATGAGGAGCGGATCCTCCAGCCCCTCGGCGAGGTCGATCGGCGACGAGCGCTCGTAGGCCTCCGGATGCGTCGAGGGCCGGCCGAGGCGCGGGACGGTATAGCCGGGATGGTACGTGCGCCAGTCGGTGACCGAGCGCAGCGCGGCGCCGACGACCCAGCGGTCCGGCGCGGTGAAGAGCGCCATCATCGTCAGGAAGCCGCCGTAGGAGCCGCCGTAGACGCCGACGCGCTCGCGGTCGACCACGCCCTCCTCCGCCATGCGGTCGACGACGAGGTGGATGTCGTCGAGGTCCCTGCCGCCGAGGTGGTATTGCACGTCGGTGCGGAAGCGGTTGCCGTAGCCCCTGCTGCCGCGGTAGTCGACGTCGAGGACGACGTAGCCCAGCCGCGCGAGCCGCGAGTGGAACATCGCGTTCAGCGGGTACGACGTCATCGAGTCGGTGACGTTCTGCAGGTAGCCGGCGCCGTGCACGAAGACGATCGTCGCGCGCGGCGGGCCGGGCTCGTCGAGGCTCTCGCCCGGGGGGAGGTACACGTGCGCGTGCACCAGCGCGCCGTCGGGCGACTCGACCGCGATGCGCTCGGGTCGGATCCAGTCGATCAGCTTGAAGTCGAGCGGGACGGTGTCGGTCAGGCGCCGCGCCCCCTCGAAGTCCGCGGCGTGGAGGTCCGCCGGCACGAGGAGCGACTCGTGCAGGAACACGATGCGCGAGCCGTCGCCCGCGGCGCGCGCGGACGTGCTCCAGCCCGGCGGCGTGGCGTAGCGGCGCGGCGCGTCGCTCGAGCCGCCGCGCACGGCCGCGGCGGAGACGAGGCCCCAGCCGCGCTGTCCGAGGTCCTCCTCGCTCGCGGAGAAGAGCACGCCGCCGCCGGCGAGCGGCGTGAAGCCGTTGACCTCGCCCGCCACCGCGGTGAGCTGGAGGACCGTCTTCGTCTCCGGATCGAGCGCGAAGAGCTGCGAGCGTCCGGGCGTCGACGACGCCGCGCAGATCTCCGAGCCGAACACGATGCGCTCGCCGTCGGGCGTCCAGCGCGCGCGGCGCGCCGGACCGCCGAGCCAGCGCTCGTCGCGCTCGCCGTAGAGCAAAGAGAGCTCGCCCTCGGTCCAGCACCAGAGCTCCACCTCGCGGTAGTCGAGCGAGAAACGCTCGATCAGGAGCCGCGCCGGGCTCTCGGGCGACGGCTGCGGCGCCCAACCGACCGCGCGGTGGCGGAAGCGCGGCTCGAGCGCCGCCCCTTCCGCGGGCTCGCCGTTCTCCGGCGGCGGCGCGGCGAGCAGCTCCGCGCGCGTGCCGTCGTCGGTGTTCCAAAGCCAGAGACGCTGGGGCGCCGGGAGGTCGTCCGCGAGCCGCCGGCGGCCCTTGCGCGTGGTGACGCGCTCGGTCGTGTAGACCGGCACGATCGTCTGTTCGGGCTCGTTCGTGTTGTCGACCTCGACGGCGAAGAGGAAGCGCCCGTCCGGGGAGAGGCGGGTCTGCTCGAGGTCTTCGATCTCCGCCATCCCCTCGAGCACCGTGGCGCGCTCCTCGAGCACGCGCCAGATCTGGGCGCCCTCGTCGGCCTTCTTGCGCGGCACGGGATCGTCGCCGAAGACGACGGCGAGGTCGTCGCTCCAGTCCAGGCGCGACATCCGCGCCTCCACGTTGCGCGTCCACCAGGTGGCGTCGTCGAGCGTCACGTCGCCACCGGTCAGCGGAAGCTCGAAGAGCTCGCGGCCGTCGGAGATGCGCAAGTGCGTATCCCCGGGCGTGAAGACCATGGAGCGGACCGAGCCGAGCTTGCGCGTCTTCGGGCCGGCCTCTTCCGCCTCGTCGCCTTCTTCGTCCTCGGGTGCGTCCTCCCCGTCGGTCTCGTCTTCTTCCTCTTCTTCGTCCTCTTCTTCCGGCTCGCCTTCTCCCCACGCGAGGAAGAGCCGCGGCGGCTCCGTACCGGGTTCGAACAGGAAGACCTCCTTGCCGCGGGCGACCGCCAGTCGGTGACCGCTCCGGCTCCACGCGGTGCGCAGCGCCTTCGGCGGCTCCTCGCCCGCGCCCGGTAGAAGCGTCCAAAACGGCGGGCGCCGCCCGGCGCCGACCTCCTCCGCGGTCGAGACGAGCCGCCGGCGGTCCTCGCTCTTCTCGTCCTCCGCCGACGGATCGGACCAGCGCACGAAGCACCAGCGCCCGTCCGCGGACACGCTGGTGATCGTGGGCGGCGTGCCCTGCAGGGGCGGGTCGAGGAAGATCTCCTCGAGCGTGGGTCGGACCTCTTCCCCGGCGGTCCAGGCCGAGGCGAGCTCGGGATCGCTCGTCGCCGCGCAGGCGGCGACGAGCAGGCCGGCCAGCGCGCAGGCCGCGGCTCTGCGAAGGGGGGGCGACACGGGCGTGAGACTAACGCTTGCGCGGCGCGCGCGCGAACCGCCTCGGTCCGAGGCTACCTCGCCCGCGCGCGCCGTTCGTCGCGCGCGCAGCGTTCGAGGCGCAGCGCGTTCTGGATCACGCCGAGGTGCGAGTAGGCCTGCGGGTGGTTGCCGAGGGCGCGCCGCCGGGCCGGATCGACCTGCTCCGACATGCAGCCGGTCGGACCGGCGAGGCGCGCGATCTCGCCGAAGAGCGCGCGCGCTTCGTCGACCCGGCCGACGAGGACCAGCGCGTCCACCAGCCACGAGGCGCAGATGTGAAAGCCGCCCTCCCCGCCGGGCAACCCGTCGCCGGGCAGCCCGTCCGCGCCGCGGTAGCGGTAGACCGTGGGACCGTCGCGCAGCTCGCGCTCGACGGCGTCGACCGTCATCAGGAAGCGCTCGTCGCGCGGTTCGAGAAGACCGGAGAGCCCGATCCAGAGCACGGCCGCGTCGAGGTCGTCCCCGTCGTAGGCGGCCGTGAACGCGCGCCGCTCTTCGCTCCAGCCCTTCGCGAGCACGTCTTCCTTGATCTCCTCGCGTAGCGCGTGCCAGCGCTCGGGCGCCGGGCCGCGGTAGCGCTCCGCGATCGCGATCGCCCGGTCGATCGTCATCCAGCACATCGTCTTCGAGTGCACGTGGTGGCGCATGGGCCCGCGGATCTCCCAGATGCCGTGGTCGGGTCCGTCCCAGCGGCTCTCGACCGCGTGCACCATCGCCTCTACGAGGCGCCAGTGTTCCGAGGTGAGGGGCGCGCCGTGCTCGCAGAGGACCCAGGCGAGCTGGACCACCGGACCGAACACGTCGAGCTGCACCTGCGAGGCGGCCGCGTTGCCGACGCGCACCGGGCGGCTGCCCCCGTAGCCGGCGAGCTCGGCGATCTCGGCCTCGGGGCCGAGGTCCTGGCCCGTCACGGTGTAGAGCGGCCGGAGCCGCTCCGGGCCGGGGAGCTGATCGACGAGGTCGAGCACCCAGTCGAGGAACTGCATCGCCTCGGACAGGCTGCCGAGGTCGACCAGGGCTTCGGCGGAGAGCGCCGCGTCGCGCAGCCAGGCGTAGCGGTAGTCCCAGTTGCGCACGCCGCCCAGGTGCTCGGGCAGGCTGGTCGTCGCGGCCGCCGCGATCGCGCCGGTGGGCCCGTAGCAGAGGCCCTTTAGGATCAGCGCCCCGGTCCTCACCAGTTCGGGCGCGACGGTCGGGATGCGCAGGCGGTCCACCCACTGGCGCCAGTGGCGGAGCGTCATGCGCCGCCGTTCGCTCTCCGGAGTGATCGCCTCGTTCAGGTTGGCAGAGCCGTAACGCAGCGTGAGGACGAGCGGGCGCTCGCTCAACGCGACCTCGGCGCGCGCGGTCTGGTGCGGTCCCTCCTCGACGATCTCCCAGTCGACCGCGCTCCCGACGAGGACGATCGGATCCAGCACACCCTCGACCGCGAGCCCGTGGTCGAGCCGCGCGAGCCGCGTGGCGACGCGACCGAAGTCGACGCGCGGCGCGAACTCGAGCAGCGCGCGACCGGACCCCGTGAGCGCGCGCACGAGGTCGCTGCGGCCCGCGCGCTGCGCCGGGCGGCCGAGCGAGCAGTCGAGGTAGTCGGTCACCGCGAGGCTCTTCCAGCGCGTCTCGAGCAGGAGCGAGTCGCGGACGTAGCCCTGCTTGAGCGGACGCGACGCGTCCGGCGGCTCGACGGAGAAGTATCCGGCGGTCGGGCCGCCGAGCAGCTCGGCGAAGATCGGCGGCGAGTCGATGCGCGGCGCGCAGAACCAGCTCACGCGCGCTTTGGGCGTCACCAGCGCCACCGTCCGCTGGTCGGAGAGCATCGAGTGCCGCTCGATCGGCACCGCCGACTCGCCGGCCAGCCAGGCGGAGCGTCGCTCCGCCAGGAACGCGAGATGGCGCGCGACCTCGAGCGGGTCGGCCACGCGGAAGGGCGCGGCGCTCTCGCCCTCGCCGACCTTGACCGCCAGGTCGGGGCCGCCGAGGCGCGCGAAGGCGTCCTCGTCGGTTTGGTCGTCGCCGAGGAACACCGCGGCGGTCGCGCCGACCTGCTGGCGCAGCGCGTCGAGCGCCTTGCCCTTGTCCGTCTCGACGACGCTGAGCTCGAGCACCTTCTTGCCCTCGCGAAGCTGCACGCCGGGGGCGCGCGCGGGGCCCTGGAGCACCGCCTGCACCGCGCGCGCGGCGGCGCCCGCCTCCGCGTTGCGGAAGTGGAAGGCGATGCTCGCCGGCTTCAGCTCGACCGCGAGCCCGGGGGCGGTGCGCGCGATCTCCGACAGGCTGCGCTCGAGCTCGTCGCGCCGGCGGACCGTTTCGGTCGACAGGTTGCGCGAGAAGCCCGGGTCGAACTCGCTTCCGTGGCTGCCGACGAGGTGCACCTCCTCCGGCGCGCCGGTCAGCTCGGCGAGGTCGGAGAGCGCGCGGCCCGAGATGACCGCCGCGTGCGTCGCCGGAAGGCGCGCGAGGGCCTGCAGGGCGACCATCGCCTCCCGCTGCGGGTGCGCCTCGGACGGGTTGCTCACGATCGGCGCGAGCGTGCCGTCGTAGTCGGTCGCCACGAGCAGAACGGGCGTATGCGCGACCTGCTCGAGCCGCTCGAAGAGCTCGTCGATCCGGTCCAACACCTCGCTCACCGGCCGAGCATTCCCAGGAACGAGTCCGCCCAGAGGTGCACGTCGCCGTTGGACACCGTTCGCCGGAGATCCGCCATGCGCCGGCGCTGCTCCTTCGGCGGCATCTCGAGCGCGCGCTCGAAGGCGATGGCGATCCCGTCGACGTCGTGGGGGTTGACCAGCACCGCCTGCTGCAGCTCGCGCGCGGCGCCGGCGAACTCGGAGAGCACCAGCACGCCGCCGCCGTCGACGCGCGCGGCGACGTACTCCTTCGCGACCAGGTTCATGCCGTCGCGGAGCGGCGTCACCGCCATCACGTCGGCGGCGACGTAGTAGGCCACGAGCTCCTCGGTCGTCAGGCTTCGGTAGAGGTACTGGATCGGGGTCATGCCCGGGACGCCGTAGCGGCCGTTGGTGCGGCCGACCTGGCTCTCGATGCGCTCGCGCATCTGCGCGTACTCGGGCACGAGCTCCCTGCTGGGCACGGCCACCTGGACGAAGACCACGTCCTCGAGGGCGTTCTCGTAGCGGCCGAGCAGCGTCTCGAATGCGCGCAGCCGCTGGTCGATACCCTTGGTGTAGTCCAGGCGGTCGATCCCGAGGATGATCTTGCGGTTGCCGCTGATCTGCTCGCGGATCTCCTGCGCGCGCGTCTGCACGTCCTCGCGCGCCGCGAGCGACTCGTAGCGCTTGAAGTCGATCGAGATCGGGTAGGCGTCGATCTCGATGCGCCGGCCCTGGAACTCCAGCACGCGGTCGGATCCCTGGGCCGACGTGAAGCGCCGCGCAGCGCGCGCGAAGTTCAGCGCGCCGTTTCTCGTCTGGAACCCCACGAGGTCCGCGCCGAGCAGCCCCTCGAGGAGCTGCGTGCGCCAGGGGAGCTGCGCGAAGAGTTCGACCGGCGGGAAGGGGATGTGCAGGAAGAACCCGATGCGGGTCTCCGGGCGAAGCTCGCGGAGCAGGGCGGGGACGAGCTGGAGCTGGTAGTCGTGAACCCAGGCGATGTCGCCGGGCTCGAGGGCGTCGGCCGCCGCGCGGGCGAAGCGCGCGTTGACCTCCACGTACGGCCACCACCAGTGGCGGTGGAACTCCGGCCAGCGCACGGCGTCGTGGTAGAGCGGCCAGAGGGTGGAGTTGGAGAAGCCGAGGTAGAAGTTCTCCAGGTCCGCCGGCGTGAGGCCCACCGGGACCAGGAGGATCCCGTCGTGGCGGAAGGGCTGGGGCACCTCGCCCTCGGTGCCCGGCCAGCCGACCCAGGAGCCGTCGGAGGCCTGAAGGAACGGCTGGAGCGCGCTCACCAGTCCCCCGGGGCTCGTCTTCCAGCGGGTCTCGGGTCCCTCCTTGTAGCGCGTCACCGGCAGGCGGTTGGCGATGACCACGAGCCGGGACGTCTTCGCGTCGGCGGACATGCGGAGCAGGGTAGCGAAGCGGGGATGGGCAATCATCACCCCCCGGCGGTTCAAGGCCGGGCGGGGGATCACCCGATAGGAACGCCCATGAGCACGGCCTTCCCCAGGGCGTCGCGCCTGCGCCGTACGCTGCGATTGGGCCTGGACGGCATCCGCTTCGGAGCGCTCGTGCTCGTGTTCTACGCGGTCTTCTTCAACCTGTCGGTCGTGCGCGGCAGCTCGATGTCGCCCAACATCCACGACGGCGACCGCATCCTGGTCGAGCCGTGGAGCTACCTCTTCGAGGGCGTGGACCGCGGGGACGTCATCGTGATGCGCTACCCGCTCGACCCGAGCGTGGACTACATCAAGCGCGTCATCGGCCTGCCCGGCGACCAGGTCACGCTCGCCGGGGGGCACGTGTGGGTCAACGGCGAGCTCCTGCACGAGCCCTACGTCCTGGACAAGGACGCGGAGAGCTACATGTCCGTTCGCGTCAAGGACGGGCATCTCTTCGTGCTGGGCGACAACCGTCCGCGCTCCTCCGACAGCCGCGAGTTCGGGCAGGTGCCGTCCGACTACGTGCGCGGCCGCGTCGACCTGCGGCTCTGGCCGCTGACGCGGCTCGGTTTCGTCAACTGATCGCGATCCGGTAGAGTCATCGCTCCGATGAGCGATTCTCCCGTCACGCTGGTCACCGGCAGCGCGCGCGGCATCGGTTTGGCCGTCGCGCGCAGCCTGCGCGAGCGCGGGGACCGCGTGCACGCCGTCTACCGCACCGAGAACGAGCGCGCCGTCGCCCTGCGCGACGAGTTCGGCGAGCGCGCGCACCGCGCGGATCTGCTCGTGCCGGACGACGCCGACCGGCTCGCCGCCGAGGTCCTCGCGCTCGACGGGCGGCTCGACCACGCGGTCCACGCGGTGGGGGAGTACGTGTCGGGGCCGCTCGCCGAGCTCTCGCACGCCGACTTCCAGCGGATGTGGGCGAGCAACGCCGAGTCGTCCTTCCTCTTCTTCAACGCCGTCCGGGCGCCGCTCCGCGACGCGGGCGGCCGCGCGGTCTTCTTCGGCTGCAGCGGGCTGAACGGGCTCCGGGGGCGGCGCGAGACCGCGGCCTACGCCGCGGCGAAGAGCGCGCTGCTCGTCCTCGTGCGCGGCTGGGCGATCGAGGAGGCGGCCCACGGCGTCACCGTGAACATGATCTCGCCCGGGGTGATCCCGCACGACGCCGCGCACGTCGACACGCTCGACGCCGACCGCCAGGCGCGCATCCCGCTCGGCGAACCGGGGCGGCTCGAGGACGTGGCGCAGGCGGTGAGCTGGCTTTGCTCGCGCGCCGCGAGCCACACGACCGGGACCGACCTGCTCGTCAGCGGCGGGTGGATGCTCTAGACTGCCGGGTCGCTCGCCTCCCTTTCATCTCCCGATCCTCTCCAACGTCCCGCACCCGGAGGCACCGTGTCCACCTTCGCCGACATCGACCCGGCGACCGGCGAGACCATCGCCGACGTCGCGATCAGCACGTCCGAGGCCCTTCGGGCCGCCGTCGCCGCCGCGCGCGCCGCGCAGCCCGAGTGGGCGGAGGTTCCCTTCGCCGAGCGGGCGCGCCTGCTCCTGGCCGGCGCGGCGCGGCTCGACGAGCGCGCCGAGGAGGTCGCCCGGATGGCGACGCGCGAGATGGGCAAGCCGTTCGCCGAAGCCCTGAGCGAGACGCGCGGCTGGGCCAAGGGCGTGAAGCGGACGATGGACGAGGTCGAGCGGGCGCTCGAGCCCGAGGTGCTCCGCGGCGACGACTCCGAGACGCGGGTCGAGCGCGAGCCCCTGGGCGTCGTGGCCGCGATCACGCCGTGGAACTTCCCCGTGGGGATGCCGCTCGAGATCGTGCTCCCCGCGCTCGCCACGGGGAACGCCGTCGTCCTGAAGCCGAGCGAGCACGTGCCTTTGACCGGCGAGCTGCTCCACGAGATCTTCTCGGCGGAGCTGCCCGAGGGCCTGTTCGGCCTGGTCCACGGCGCCGGCGACGTCGGCGCGGAGCTCGTCGCGAGCGACGTCGACATGATCGGCTTCGTCGGCAGCCGCGACACCGGCCGGCGGATCATGGAGAGCGCGAGCCGCGACCTGAAGCGGCTGGTGCTCGAGCTCGGCGGCAAGGACCCGCTCGTCGTCTTCGAGGACGCCGACCTCGACGCCGCCGCCGAGTGCGCGGTGAAGCACTCGCTGCGCAACACCGGCCAGGTCTGCTGCAGCGTCGAGCGCGTCTACGTGGCCGACGCCGTGGCCGACCGTTTCGAGGCTCTCGTGCTCGAGAAGGCCCGCGGGTGGAAGCACGGCAGCGGCTTCGACGAGGAGTCCAAGATGGGGCCGATGGTGAGCGCGGAGCAGCGCGACAAGGTCGTGGCCCAGGTCGAGGACGCGGTCGCGCGCGGCGCGCGCCTCCTCCTCGGCGGCGAGACGCCGGAGGGAGCCGGCGCTTTCTATCCCGCCACGGTCCTGGCCGACGTGGGCGAGGATCTCGACATCTCGCGCCACGAGACGTTCGGCCCGGTCGTGTCGCTCTCCCGCTTCTCCGGCGGCGAGGACGAGGCGGTGCGACTGGCCAACGACACGCCCTACGGTCTCGGCGCCAACGTGTACACCGCGGACGCGGAGCGCGGACGCCGCGTCGCGCGCCGCATCAAGTCCGGCCAGGTCGGCGTCAACCGCTACCTCGGCGGCGCGGCCGGCGCGCCGTGGGTGGGCGCGCGGCAGTCGGGCTTCGGCTTCCTCGGCGGCGTCGAGGGGCACAAGCAGTTCACGATCCCGAAGAGCATCTCCTATCCGGTCGCGTGAACCGTTCGCAGGCGCGGGCTAGCGCTTCTGCACGTCCGGCGTCGCCATCTCCAGCGTCATCATCGCGTAGGACGAGGCCAGCACCGGGTTGCCCTCGTACCAACGCTCGGCGTTCGCGTTGATCCAGGAGCCGTCCTGGCGCTGCATGCCGACCAGCCGGTTCACGAGCTCCTTGCGCCAGCCGTGGCTCTTGCCGGAGGGATCGACCACGACCTCCTCGCCGTAGAGGTCCAGCGCCCGCGCCATCGTGTAGAAGTAGTAGTAGAGACCCTGGTACGGGGCGTTCGGGTCCTTCGACGCCTCGAACCCCGGGTTGACGTCGAGCGTGTAGTTCGCGCGCAGCCACTTCCACGCCGCTTCGACGCGCGGGTCGTCCTTCTTCAGGCCGGCGAAGAGGTAGGCCTTGAGGAGCGCGTAGGTCATCGAGCCGTAGGAGCGCGGGATGCGCGTCCCGTCGGAGAGCTCGATCAAGCCGGCCTTCGACTCGCCGGGCGCATAGGCGGAGCCGCCGTCCTCGCCGCTCTTGATCGCGAAGCCGTCCTCGGTCGTGAGCGCGATGTCGTTGGACTCCGAGCGGTTCTGGCAGCGCTGGAGGAACGTGAGCGCCTTCTGGAACGTCTCGTCGCCCGACTCGAGCCCGGCGGCGTTCAGCGCCTCGAGTGCCATCTGCAGGTTGGAGAGGTCGGGCCGCCCGTCGCCGCCGTAGCCGACGCCGCCGTAGAACTTGTCGCTCGGCGAGGAGCCCTCGCCCTCGTCGACCTGGAGCTCCCGCAGGAAGGCGCGCGCCTTGGCGATCGCGGGCTTGTCCTTCTCGCGGCCCGCCTTCGCCAGGGCGAGGATCGAGGCGGAGGTCACGTAGTTCTTGAGCTGACCGGCGTGGATCGAGCCGTCCTCGTGCTGCATCGACACGAGCCAGTCGAGGGCGCCGTCGATCACCTTCTGGGTCTCCTCGGGGCGCGGCTCCGGGAGTGTGAGAAGCGCGCCCGTCACCATCGCCGTGATCCCGGGATCCGGCTGTCCGGGGAAGCCCCAGCGGCCGTTCTCGGCGGTCGAGAGGAGGAACGCGGCGCCGCGCTCCAGCGCCTTCGCCGACTTCGCGAAGTCCTGGCCGTCGAACGGCGGCAGCGGTCGCTGGGCGGTTTCCATCATCGGCGGCGCCTCGCGCGACTTGAGCACCGAGTAGTACCCGCCGAGCCGGTTGACGAAGATCGCCGTGCTCCGCACGTTGCCCTGCGGTCCCTCCCAGTAGCCGTCGGCGTGCCGGTTGCGCAGCGAGTCCTCCGCGTTGGTCAGCATGACCTGGTCCGGCGTCGTCGCGAGCGCCTCGGCCCAGGGCGCGTTCTGCTTCGTGGGCCGCTCCGTGAACTGGTACGAGCGCTTCAGGGCCTGCTTCACGACCGGGTGGTCGTAGAGCTGCAGCGCGTCCTGCGCGAAGTTGGTCTGGACCCGCGCCATGAGCTTGCCGGCGTTCGGCTCGCAGATCGCCCCGTCGGGCCGCTGCCGGGCGAGGAGATAGTCGATCGCCTTCGAGACGTGGGGCCCGCTCTCCACCGTGAGGTACCACGGGGGGTCCGCCAGGGCGACGAGCACGAGCCCCGTGACCTGCACGTCGCCGTAGGCGCCGGTCTTCGGGTCCTGCTGCTTCTTGAGCCACTCCAGCGTGACGTCGAGCTCCTCCCGGAGCAGGTCGGTGGTCAGCCAGCCGGCGACGCCCTTGGCGGGGGGCGGGTCCTGGGCCACGGCGGGAGCCGCGACGACGGGCAGGAGGGCGAGAGCGGGCGCGAGGAGGGTCTGGATCTTCATAACGGGCGGAAGAGTCTATCGGGCCGGAGGAGCCGATGCCCGAACGCTCCCCCCGCGGGCTGGTTCAACCGCGGAACGGGGTTAGGCTGCGACGGTGACGAGCCGCGGTTCCTCGACGTCCCCTACGGACCGCGCCGCGCGAAGGTTGACCGCAATCTTCGCCAAGCGGCCCGAGCCCGGCCGGGTGAAGACCCGGCTGGTGCCGCCGCTCTCCCCAGCGGGCGCGGCGGACCTGGCCGAAGCCATGCTCGCCGACGCCCTGGCCCGCGGCGAGGCGGCGCGCGGGAGCTTCCGCACGCGGCTCTGCTACGCGCCGGCCGAGGCGGAGGCGTGGTTCCGGGAGCGCTTCGCCGAAGCGGTCGAGCTCGTCCCGCAGCGCGGTCCCGGCCTGGCGGAGCGCCTCGCTGCCTTCTTCGACGAGGCGCTCGCGGAGGAGGGCGTCGACACCGCGGTGGCCGTCGGCAGCGACGCTCCGCGTCTCTCCACCGCCCGGATCGAGGAGGCGCACCGCAGGCTGGAGAACGGCGCCGACCTCGTGCTCGGCCCGGACCTCGGCGGCGGCTACTACCTGGTCGGACTGCGCCGGCCGCGCGCCGAGCTCTTCACCGCGATCGAGATGTCCAGCGAGGGCATGTGCGCCGCGACGGTCGCGCTCGCGCGTCGGGAGGGGCTCGCGGTGGAGCTGCTCGAGCCGGACTACGACGTCGACGTCGAGGCGGACCTCGTCCGCCTGCGGGCCGACCTCGCGCGCGACGATCCAGCGGCACCGGACTTTCCGCGGCACACCGCCGCGCTGCTCCCCACGCTTCCGACTCGCCCATGAAGGACTTCCGCTTCGTTCCGCTCCCGTTCCGCCGCTACGCCGAGGAGGATATGCTCGCCAGGGCGCGGAGCTTCTACGAAGAGGTCGACCGGCGTCGCAGCGTGCGCCACTTCTCCGCCGAGGACGTCCCCGACGAAGTGCTCGACGCCTGCATCCACGCCGCGGGGACCGCGCCGTCCGGAGCGCACCGCCAACCCTGGACCTTCGCCGTCGTGCGCGATCCCGACGTGAAGCGCAAGATCCGCATCGCCGCCGAGGCCGAGGAGAAGGAGACGTACGAGCACCGCCTGACCGACGAGTGGCGCGAGGCGCTGGAGCCGCTCGGCACGGACTGGCGGAAGCCCTTCCTCGAGACCGCGCCGGCGCTGATCGTCGTCTTCCGCCAGACCTACGGCGTGGAGGAGCAGCGGCGAAAGACCAACTACTACACGCAGGAGTCGGTCGGCATCGCCACGGGCTTCCTGCTCGCGGCGCTCCACCACGCGGGGCTCGCCACGCTGACGCACACGCCGAGCCCGATGGGCTTTCTGGGCGAGATCCTCGACCGACCGGAGAACGAGCGGGCCTACGTCCTGATCCCGGTCGGGTATCCGGCGGAGGGCTGCGAGGTGCCGGATCTCGTGCGCAAGCCGCTCGACGAGATCCGGGTCGTGATCTAGACGCTTTCCTTGAGCTTGACCGCGGTGCCGTAGCACATGATCTCGGCCGCGCTGGTGGCGATCTCGCTGGTGGAGAAGCGCAGCCCGACGACCGCGTCGGCGCCCTTGGCGTTCGCCTGGGCGATCAGCCGATCCATCGCCTGCTCGCGCGCCTCGGCGAGGAGCTTGGTGTAGTGCTCGACCTCGCCGCCGACCAGGTTCTCCATCACCGCCTGCACGTCCTTGGTGACGTTGCGGGCGCGGACGGTGTTGCCGCAGACGAACCCCAGCGTCTCGACGACGTCGTAGCCGGAGATGGTGTACGTGGTGACGATGATCAACGCTTCACCTTCGTGTACGGATCGTACGGGAGGGTCCGCAGGCGCGCCCGCAGCGTCACGAGAAAGAGCCCGGCGAGTCCGACGAGGAGCGCGACGAGGAGGACGCGGGGCACGAGCCCGAAGCTCGCGGTCGCCGCAGCGTAGACGCCCCACAGGAAGAGCCCGATCACACCGGCGGCGGTGAGAAGAAGCGAGAAGGAGCGACCGCCGGTGTGCAGCCACTCCTTTTCCAGGCGATCCCATTCGGAATCCATCGGCTCCGGCGGCGCGACCTGGCGCGCGAGCACCGCGAGCTGGCGCAGCTCCGCGACTTCGAGCGCGAGCGGCGCTTCCGCGGCCAGCCTCAGCTCGAAGTCGCGACGCGCGTTCTCGTCGAGCTCGCCGTCGACGTAGGCCATCGCAAGGAGCTCGTCCCGCGACGGCGGCGGGTGGTCCTTCGCGCTCATCCTTTTGCTCCTTGAGTGTTCTGCTTGTCCCTGGGGTCGATCTCAAAGTAATCGCCCAACGCGCCGGAGAGGTGGGGGCGCAGCTCGTCCCTCAGCCGGCGCCGGGCGTGGAAGAGGCGCGACATCACGGTGCCCTCGGGAATCTGGAGCGCGTGCGCGATCTCGCGGTAGGCGAGCTCCTCGAAGTGGCGGAGCGAGAGGATCTCGCGGTCGCGCGCCGACAACCGCTCGAAGGCGACCCGGAAGACGAGAACGAGCTCCCCGTGCTCGGCGCCGGCGGACGGCGGGGGCGCGTCCGATTCGATCTCCCAGTCGGGCTCGTCGTCCTCGGTGCTGCCCGCGAGCGAAGTCCGCTTCAGGCGCCTGTGCTTGCGCAGGAAGCTGAAACAGGTGTTGCGGAGGATGCGGTGGAACCAGGGCAGGAACGGCTCGCTCTCGCGGTAGGTGTCGCGCGCGCGGTAGGTCTTGAGGAAGGCCTCCTGCGTCAGGTCCATCGCGTCCTCGCGCGACGCGACGAACGAGCGTGCGACCGTGAAGGCGCGTCCGCGGAGCTTTGACACCAGCTCGTCGAAGGCCTGGGCGTCGCCGTTCTTGGTCGCGGTCATCAAGCGAGTGGTCTCAAGTTCCATGGGGTCCGCCCCATACCCCTCGCCCCCGGTTTCCTTCAGGGGGATCTCGCCCTTTTTTGCGTCCTCCAACGTCACGCCGACCCCTCCGCAAGCCGAGCCAGCGCGTGGCGCGCGGCGCGGCGCGCCGCGCCCGGCGGCCCCAGCCGCCGCGCGGCCTCGTCCAGGCCCCGCCGGCAGCGCGCGCGCCACTCCGCGTCCTCGAAGGCGCGGACCAGAGCGGCCGCGACCGCTTCCCGCGGGCCGCCGCCGTGGAAGCCGAACTCGGGATAGACCTCCTCGCCGGCGAGGAGGTTGACCGACGAGAACCACGGCACCGTGAGGAAGCGGTGCGCGAGCCACGTCGAGAGCCCGCCGCCGAGGCGGTAGACGACCACGGCGGGCAGCCGGTGGTGCAGGAGGTCGAGCAAGACCGTCCCCGAGACCGTCAACGCCGCGTGCGCGCGCGCGAGGCTTCCGTGGAAGTCGCCGGTCTCCAGCCTCACCCAGTCCGCGCCGGCGTTCTTGAGGTGTCCCCGGATCCGCGCGGAGAGCTCGGGGCGGTCGTGGGGGAGGACGACGTCGACGTCGAGCAGGCTGAGGCGCAACCGCGCGGCGACGGTGAGCATCCAGGGGAGGTTCTGGTCGACGACGCTCGCGCGGCTGCCCGGCAGAAGCGCCAGCGTACGGCTCTCCTCGGGGGCGCGACCGTCGTCGACGCCCTCGAGCGCGTCGAGCAGCGGATGGCCGACGTGCGCCGTCGGCACGCCGTTGCGCTCGAACCACGCGGGCTCGAACGGAAGGATGGTCAGCGCCAGGTCGACCGCGCGCCGGTACGACGCGACGCGCCACGGCGCCCAGCCCCAGTACTGCGGCGTGACGAAATGAACGACGGGAACGCCGTACGCGTGCGCGAGGTGTCCGAGCGGAACGTGCAAGGCCGGCGAGTCGACCGGGATGCAGAGATCGGGCGGTTCGGCGCGGAAGCGCGACGCGACGCCGGTGAGAAGGCGCACGTAGAAGCCGACCCCGCGCGCGGCGGCGGCGCCCATCGCGGCGCGCGCCACGGGATCGCCGACCGTCTCGACGCCGGCTTCGCGCAGGCGCTCGCCGCCGAGACCGCAGAAGCGCGGCTCGGGCGCACCCGCCGCGGCCAGCTCGGCGCGGAGCGCTTCCACGAGGCTCTTGGCGTGGAGCTCGCCCGAGGCTTCGGCGCACGAGACGAAGACGGAGAGCGGCCGGTCCGCCGGCGGCGTGAAGGCGGGCGGCTCGTCGGTCGCGCGCGGCGCCGCGAGGTCGCCGCGGAGCTCGGCGAGACGCCGCGCGCGCGTCGGGAGAAACGCGGCGGCGCGCAGGGGCAGCAAGAGGCCCGCCCCGAGCGCGCGCGCGCACTCCTTCGCGACGGCGAGGCGGGGAGGCGGGCCCGCGCCGGCGCGGCGTTCCGAGGCCCCGGGCATGCGCGGCATGTACCCATTTCCTCTCGCGCGGTGCAAGCCCCGCGGGCGCGTGATTAGGATGCGGCGATGCTGCGGCTGATCGGGTTCATCGCCCTGGCCATCGTCCTTACGCAGATCCTCGCGCACTTGCCGCTGATCGGCGGTCTCTTCCGCCACACCGGGATCTTCGGGATCTGGATCACCGCGATCCTCCTGTCGTGGGCGTTCACCCATTACGGGCAGCGCGCCCTGGTCGCGAGCCGGGACCGGGCGCAGTTGCGCGCGCTCGAGGCGGTCGACAACCCGCACAACCACGGCAAGGCGGGCTCGCTGCTCCTCGCCCAGGGGCGAGCCTCCAAGGCGCTGCCGCACCTCGAGCAGGCGGTCGCCGGCGATCCGGACTCGGCGGAGTGGCGCTACCGGCTCGGCTCGGCGTTGATGATGCTGCGGCGTCCCGACGACGCCCGCGAGCACCTGCAGCGCTGCGTCGAGATCGACGAGGAGTACGCGTACGGCGCGGCGCAGATGAAGCTCGCGGAGGCCCTGCTCGCCGGCGGGCACAAGGGCGAGGCGCTGGCCGCGCTCGACGTCGTCGAGCGCAACCACGGCCCGACGCCCGAGTCGCGCTATCGCCGCGGCGTGACGCTGAAGGCGCTCGGCCGCCGGGACGAGGCGAAGGCGAGCTTCCGCGAGGTCTCGGAGCTGGCCGCCAAGGCGGTCCAGTTCCAGAAGAAGTCCGCCAACGTCTGGGTGATGCGAGCCTGGGTGGCGGGGCTCTTCTGAGTCACGGTACGCGGCGCTGGAAGGCGACGAGCGAGCCGGCGAAGAACACGAGGCCGATGCCGAACATCACCGCGAGCTGTTTCGGGTTCAGCTCGCCGCTGTCGCAGATGCGCATGAAGTCCTCGATGTCGGTCCAGCGGAAGATCGAGTAGTACGTGGCCTGCTCGATCATGTAGATCGCGAACTCGAAGGTCGTGATGAAGAGCAGGATCAGGGCGATCCGCGTGGGATGCGAACCCAAGGTCGAGAAGAAGAACGCCACGCCGTAGATCGCGAAGAGCATCGCGCTCTGGTGGATCGAGCACAGCATCATCGGCTTGAGAAAGACCTCCTCGCCGATGCGATCGCAGAGGTAGGGGATCGTGGCCGAGGTCAGGAAGACCGGCACGACGACCGCCAGCGCCCCGACGACGAAGCGCTCCGTCAGGATCCGGTTGCGCGACAGCGGGCGCGCGAGCCAGATCTCCAGCGTCCCGCGGTGCGCCTCGCCGGCCACCGCGCCGACCGCGAAGAGGATCGCGGCGGCGGTGCCGAGCGTGTTGCAGCCCTTGAAGAACTGCTGTCCGGTCACGTACGCGACGACGCCGCCCTCCTCGAGCTGGATCATGATCGTCTTCAGCGCGGCGACGCCGGCCATCTGGCTGAAGATCTCGATGTGCTCCTCGAAGTTCGGGAAGAACTCGATCGCGGCGATCAGGAGCACCTCGAGGATCAGCGTGTACCCCAGCGCGTAGAGCGCGGTCTGCCACACCGAGCGGTTCACACGCCCTCCACGCCGTAGAGATCGCGGTACAGGTCGCGGAGCGAGTGCTCGCCGTAAGCGAGCGCGGTCGGCGTCGGGACGTCGCCCGCCTGCGCGACGGCGGCGAGAAAGACGCGCGGCTCGACGCCTTCGAGCAGCGCGCTCGCGTGGGCTCCGCGGCTGTGGACCTCGGCCGCGCCAAGGGCCTCGAGCCGCGGGGCGAGCGCCGCGGCGTCCGTCCCGTCGGGCCACGTGATCCGCACGAGCCGCCGCGCGCGGTCCGACAGCGCGGACGTGTTCTCGTCCGCGATCAGTTTCCCCTCGCTGAGGAACAGAAGCCGCGCGCAGGCGCGGTCGACCTCGGCGAGATGGTGGGAGGACAGCAACACCGTCGCGCCGGCCGTCGCCTCTTCCGCGAGCAGGGCGAGGACCTCGGCTCGCTTGGTGGGATCGAGACCCTCGGTCGGCTCGTCGAGGATGCGCACCGCCACGTCCGGCCCGAGCGCCGCGGCGAGCTGGAGCTGGCGCTTCATGCCGTGGCTGTAGGCGCGCACGCGCTTGCGCAGCGGAAGCCCGAGGTCGTCTGCGATCTCCGTAGCGCGCCGCCGCGCTGCGCGCGCGCGGCCGCGCAGGAACCACGCGAGGTGCGCCGCGCCGGAGAGCTCGCCGTACATCGCCGTCTCGCCGGGCATGTACGTGCAACGCCGCCGCACCGCCGTGCCGTCGCCCCGCAGGCGCGCGCCGTCGACCGACGCCGCCCCGCGGTCCGGGCGCACGAGCCCGGTCAGCATGCGCAGGAAGGTGCTCTTGCCGCTCCCGTTCGGGCCGAGGAGGCCGGTGACCTCGCCCGCGCGCAGCTCGACGTCGAAGGGGAGCACCGCGTCCTTCGTCCCGAAGCGCTTGCACAGGCCGCGCGCCTCGATCGTGCCGGTCGCGACCGTCAGGGCACGAGCCCCGCCGCGGCCATCCGCGGATAGCAGAGCTCGGCGATGTGCCCGTAGCCCGCGCCGAGGAGGTGGAAGTCCGGATCGTCGGGCATCTCCGCGTCGGGTTCGAGACCCTGGTCCACTTGCTCGAAGTACCGCTGCACCGCCTCGTCCGCGATGTAGCGCTCGACGTAGAAGTCGGGGTCCTGGTCCGCCGGGAACCGGTCCTCGCCGTCGGCGTAGTTGCGGAGGAGCCCCAGGAGGTTGATGCCGGGAAGGCCGAGCTCCTCGCGCAGGTCCTCCGCCCACGCGACGAGCGGCAGCACCTCCCAGTCGTCGCTGCGCGTGTCGCCCGCCCAGGTCATCAGCGGCTGGTGCACGAAGAAGAGCGGAAGGTCCCGCTCCTCGCAAAGCTCGGCGATCCGGCGGATCGAGGCGGCGGTGTACTCCTGGTTCTCCGGGCGCACGTGCGACCACGGCACCTCGGAGTTGAGGTGCGGCTTCGGCTTTCGCTGGTACTTCTTCGTGTACGCCTTCGTGATCGCGCCGTAGAGGTGGCTCACGCGCCACAGCAGCCGCCGCAGCCCGGTCGGGAGGGGCAGGTGGTCCGCCCGCAGCGCGCCGAGCTCCTCGTCGAGGAAGTGGCCCTCGTGGATGATGTCGTTCGTGTTGAAGTAGAGCACCACGACGTCGGGATCGAGACCGAGGCCCTCCGCCTCGAAGGCGGCGAGCTGCTGGCCCGAGTGGTACCCGGGCACCCCCAGGTTGATGCCGCGCCACGTCACGTCGCTTCCCGCGCTACGCTCGCGCTCGTTCGCCATTCGCGCGAGGTGGCCCACCAGCGTCTCGTCCTCGTCGCACCAGAGCCCGAAGGCGAAGGAATCCCCCAGGCAGAGCAGCCGCTTCTCGCCCGGGGGCTTCTCCGCCGGGAAGTCCTCGCCGCGCGTTCGGTGCGACGTGACGCGGAACGTCCAGCCGTCGACGACGGCGTGCGCGCCGGGCCGCATCGCGTAGCGACGGACGTGGTCGTCGACCTCCTCGAAGATCCCGGCGGAGACGACCTCGACCCAGCGCCGGTTGGTCCGGTTGATGCCCTGCTCGAAGGACTTCTCCCGGTAGTCGGTGACGCGCAGGAAGACCTCGAGCGCCAGCGTGCAGAACGCGACCGTAAGGATCGCCGCCGTCAGGCCGCGCTTGATCTTGGCTCCCCGGGAGAGGGAGGACCCGAGCGCGTGCCCGCCCGTTCCGTTAGCATTCGCTCGCGCCATCGAGGCCGCCCGGTGCACTGCCGCAGCGGGCGAGCGCAGAGTAGGGGCCCCTTGGAGCGACCGCAAGTCACCCGCGAGCTCAAGAACGACAGCATGGGACTCGTCGAACGAATCGACGGCCCGCGCGGCCCCGTCGTGCGCCGCGTCGCGCGCGGCGCCGGCGTTCCCGGCTCGCGGCTCGTCGCCAACGTGCTGATGCGGCGCGAACGACGCGCCTTGAAGCGGCTGAGCTCCGTCGCCGGCGTGGCGCGGCTCGTCGAGGACGTCGACTACGGCACCGCCCCGTCGATGGACGGCAGCGTGCCGCGCTCCAAGGACGTCCTGATGCGCACGTGGGTCGACGGCGACGCCCTGCAGAACGCCGAAGAGCTCCCGCGGGACTTCTTCGACCTGCTCGAAGGCCTCGTCCGCGACATGCACGAGCGGGGCGTGTGCCACAACGACCTCCACAAGGAGGCCAACATCCTCGTCGGCCTCGACGGCTACCCCGCCCTCGTCGACTTCCAGCTCGCGAGCGTCCACGAGGGCGACGGCCGCACCTTCCGCATCCGCGTGCGCGAAGACCTCCGCCACGTCGAGAAGCACCGCTGGAAGTACACCACCCGCGGCGTCGGCGCCGGCGGCGCCCCCGTCGCCCGGCCGAAGAAGAAGCGCTCGCTCCTCGCACACCTGTGGCTGCGCCTCGGCAAGCCGCCGTACATGTTCGTCACCCGCAAGCTGTTCGGATACACCGGCGGCGAGCGCGGCCGCCCGAAGACCGGCCCCTGGCCGGAGTGGACGCCACCGATCGGCCCGCGCCCCCAGGAGTGAGCGTCCGGCGAGCAGAAAAGTCCCCGCGGACTCCCGACTCCACCGACGAGCGAAGCGAGGCGAAACTTGACCTCTTGAGTCCTTTCCTTTCTTCGGACGGACGTCGCGGAGCTTCGTGAGGGTGGGAGCTCGAGTGGGCTGTTTGGCGCCTTCGGCGGCCAAAGGCGTCAGGCGCCAAAGGGAACGAGCGGCGTTCCCTGGATCGCTTTGGTTCCTCCTCCGAGGACTCGCGTTCCGCTCGCTTCGCTCGCTGCACGCGAGGAGACCTAAGGAAAGGCCGAGGACCGCGCCTTCGGCGCTGACGGACATACTCGGCTCCGCCTCGCGTCCTCACGGCTCAAAGCGGCCCGAAGACGAGCCACTTTTCGCCGGGCTCGGCCTTCGGCCTCGCAGGGCGGCGCCACCCTAAGAACAGACGATGAAGGCAAGCCCCCTCGGTTCAAAACGTCCCGAAGGAATCCGGGCGCCGCCCTTCCACGTCAACCGTCCGGCGAGACACCCGCAGCGTGAGCTGTACGCGCCCGAGAACACTCAGACATGCACAAGCTCGTCTCGGCGAGAGTCCAGCAAGGAGCGGCACCTGCGAGCTCCGGCGAGGCTGTGACAACACACACGAGTCCCGGAACCGTCGGCTCCGCGTTGTTGGAGTCTCGCCGGACCGGACTTGTGCCGCCCTCGGTGTTCGCGGACGCGTTCAAGTGAAGCTTGTTGGTCTTCGCCGAACGGTTCCACGTGGAAGGGCGGCGCCCGGATTCCTTCGGGACGTTTTGAACCGTGGGAGCTTGCCTTCATCGTCTGTTCTTAGGGTGGCGCCGCCCTGCGAGGCCGAAGGCCGAGCCCGGCGAAAAGTGGCCCGTCTTCGGGCCGCTTTGAGCCGTGAGGACGCGAGGCGGAGCCGAGTCTGTCCGTCAGCGCCAAAGGCGCGGTCCTCGGTCCCTCCTTCGTCTCCTCGCGTGCAGCGAGCGAAGCGAGCGGAATGCGAGTCCTCGGAGGAGGAACCAAAACGATCCAGGGAATGCCGCTCGTTCCCTTTGGCGCCTGACGCCTTTGGCCGCCGAAGGCGCCAAACAGCCCACCCGCACTCCCACCCTCTCGCACACTCCACGGACCTCCGAAGCCTCCGTCCGAAGAAAGGAAAGGACTCAAAGAGCTCCTTTTCGCCTCGCTTCGCTCGCCGTGCGCAAACGACCGGGTCTTGCGTTCGCTTTCGCAGGCTCCTTCCCGTGCGGATTCCCGTGATACCTCCTCGTTTGTACGCACCTAGTTAACGCACCTCGCGTCGGGCAGGCCGGAAGCGGGTGGGGCGGAATTGGAGTCCGCCAGGGTTCAAGGTTTTCGGAACGGAGGTTCCACAATGGTCTCGAAGCGAGACTTGGGGGGCGCTTTCGTCTTTGCGCTCGGTGTCTTTGGGTGCAACAGCGGTGGGGCCGGGGAGGAAATGACCGGGGTTCCGGGCGAGGAGATCGAGAAGCCGGACGGGAGCGGGCCGTTCTTCAACGACGTGAACGAAGCGGGTGGCGCGTCTTTCCTGCGCATCGAGGAGATGGTGTGGGGGCGTCTGGTCAACGTGCACGACGTGGACGGGAACGGCGAGACGAATCCGGTGGCGGTGTTTCGCGACTTTGTGATCTCCGAGAACGTGCAGAGCGACCCGAATCGTTGGTTGCTCGAGACGAATCAGGCGACGCAGACGACGCGGCTCGTGATCCTTCGCACCAAGGGGGAGGGCACGGAGTTCGTCGACCTGCTCGAGCAGGCGTCGCAGGGCCTGAGCCCGATCCTGCCGAAGGGCGACACGCCCGGCACGCTGCCGCCGTTCTCGTTCATCGCGCGGAACGCGGCTTTGATGATCCGCTTCAACGACCTCCTGTTGGACGACGCGGACGCGGTGGACAAGCTCGGGGAGAACGTCCTGGTCAGGACCGATTACCCGCCGACGGTTCCCTTCACGGCGAACCGGATCCTCTTCGATCCGAACCACGGCGGGCTGGCGGGGGACGGGGGGAGCCAGGCGTTCCACTCCACGCGGGTGATCATCGACATGACGGTGTCCGCCGCGGAGGCGGCCGACGACCTGAAGCTCACCGTGAACTCGCTCGGGCTTCCGGCGAGCCTGGTCACGACGAGCCAGGCCAACGTGGCCGTGCGCATTCCGTCGCAGGTCGCGCCGAGCGCGACGCAGTTCCAGGTGCTGACCAACCTCGCCGGCCACGGCGTGGCGACCGCCGACCACGGTCCGGTCGACTTCGATTCGCCCACGTTGGACGTGGTGCGAGCGATGCGCTCGGGAAACGCGCAGGACGCGAGCAACGGCTTCCTCCTCGATCTGGACCAGCCCGTTCTGCTCGGCGGGTGGCCGGTCACGGTCGACTCCGCGATCGCCGACCCCGGCGGGGACGCGGGGTTCGACTTCCTGGTGGACCTGACGTTCGCGACGCCCTGCCGGGCGGCGGCGCAGCCGGACGACGTGCTTCAGCTTCCCGGTCTCTTCCTCGAGGTCGAAGAGGAAAGCGGGACGCCGGACGTCTCCGGCCGGATCGCCGGCGTGGCGGTGCGGTCGCTCTCCGACGCGCCGGTGACGGCCGTCGAGTTGCTCGGCGGGGCGGTGTACCAGCGACCGTACGAGCCCGGGGTTCTGCCGGCCGCCCTGGACGGCTGCTGGCTCGACTTCACGCCGCAACCGGGTGTCCATCCCGCCGAGGACGTCTCGCCGAATTCGCAGATCACGCTGCACTTCAGCGAGCCGATGGACCCGTCGTCGGTCCTTCCCTTCGACACGTTCCTCGTCAAGCGCAAGGACGCCGTCCCGACGCCGCCCGACATCGTGGTCGGGGAGATCGAGGCGTCGGCCGATGCGCGCGAGTTCGACTTCACGCCGCTCCTGCCGTTCTCCCACACGGTGGGCGCGGTGGAGAGCTACCACGTCGACCTCGACGGCGGCGCCGGCGGGATCCGCGACCTGGCGGGCAACGCCCCGGTCGCTCTGCCGGGGACGGTCCGCTTCGAGCTCGACCCGCTCGCCGGAACGCAGATCAGCGGCGGGATCGTGTTGCGGTTCGAGAGCGCCGACGAGCTCGTCCACCCGCCGGCGGCGGCCGGCCGCGACGACCTGCGCGGCCAGTTCCTGTACGACCCCGACCGCGGGCTGATCCGCCCGCGGCCGGTGGTGCGCTCCTCGTTCCTCGCGGACCGCTCGCAGGTGATTCCCGGTTTGATGACCGCGTTTCCGGCGGGCGTGCAGACGCCGCTCTCTCCGCTCGGGAGCAAGATGATGACGGTGTGGCGGTATTGCGACCTCGGGCTGACCGCCACGGACGACGCTTCGTACAACGTCGACGTCGACGGGATCAACTGGTCGCCGGTGGGCGCCGCCGTGAGCGCGGACTTCTTCCCCGAGTTCGAGATGCGGCTCGCGCACAGCCGCTTCCACCCGGACGAGGCGCTGGCGCCGTCGGGTGCGCTGGCGACGCCGGCCTCCGGTCTCTCGAAGACGAGCTTCGACGCCAACGTGCACCCGGATCCGTCCGCGCAAGTGATCGTGCACGAGAAGCCGAAGGGCTATCTCGTCAACCCGGTCGACCTGTTCGCCGCGCCGAGCGGGACGCTGCTGATGCCCTACCCGCTGAACCGCGGGCCGAACCCGGACGACCACGTCTACTACACCTGGCGCGACACGACGATTCGCGAGAAGGGCGCTCCGTTCTCCGCGGGCATCGACCCGGGGATCATGGCGCAGGCCGGGCTGAGCGCGTCCGCCGGATCGCTCGCGGCGCCGGGCGCCGTGCCGACCGTCGGGCTGCCGCTCCTGATGGAGTTCCGCTGCTACGAAACGCCGGACGGGGTCGGGCTCAACTCGTTCGACATCTCGCTCGCGTTCACCGGGTCGCGCCAGCCGAACTTCCGGATCTTCGGCACCGGCGGCGTCAACACGCTGCAGGCGAAGGTGACGAAGGATCCCGATCTGCTCGACGTGCCGGACGGCGGTTTCAACCCGATGTTCTCCGGCGCGCCGACGCCGCCGGACGACAACTCCTTCTACATCGGCCAGCTCGACGTGATCACGCGCGTGAGTCGCGTCCACACGGTCTGGATCGATTGCCAGCAGAGCGAGCCGGACTTCCTGGCGCCGGTGGTCGAGCCCGACCCGTCGGAGCTCCCCCAGGGAACCGAGGTGCGGATCGCGTGGCGCGGTGCGACGAGCATCGGCGGTCTCTCCGGGGCCGACTACGCCTACGACGCCGACCACATCGATCCGTACGGGGACGTGCGGCCCGACGACACGAGCACGCCGCCGGTTCCCATCTTCTTCGGCGGCACCGCGGACATCGTCTTCGTCCAGCCCGGGGACGCGTCCTGGGCCGACGACCTCGACGCGGTGGACGGCGCGCGTTACCTCCAGGCGCGGATCACCTTCATCGGCAACGCGGAGACCTTGCTCTCGGCGGAGCTCTCGAGCCTTGGAATCGCTTTCGCAGCCGGTTCCTGAGCCGGGCGGGGGTGGGGTGCTCGCACCCGTCCGGCGCGCCGTTTCGTGCGGAAACGCACGTCCCGCCCCGGGCGGGTGGCGGCGACCGCACGCTTCCCGTTCCCGGGCCCTCCCCGCGAGGGCCGGGACGTCGTTGCAACCTCTCGTTTTGCAGGGGGTTACGCCGCTCGACGGCCTCGACGGAAAGGCGCCCCGGGGGCGGCTCAGGCCCTCTCCCCGCGGCATGCCATTTGATTTCGAGGGCCCGAATCCGTCCCGGCGGGGCGTCACCGCCCGGACGCGTACGGGGTAGAAACCCGCCCTGCGTCGGGTGGGCTTGACCCCGCCTACGACTTGATGAAAGAATCGCGGAAACCAGGGCCCCAGGGGCCTGCTAAGGGGACCGGAAGGACCGCTCGAGCCGCCCATTGGGAGGCGGGTGGGCACGCCGGTCCGCGGCCATTCACGCGCCAGAAGAATACCCACGCCCCCTCCATCTCCTGCCGCAGAGCGGCAGCCCGCGCATTCATCCCCACAACCCTCACGCCCGAGCCCTTCTCCTGATTCCCGGGAGCCCAGAGGACCCCACCGTCATGGCAGCGTCGAACCACACCGACTTCCGTCCCGATTTCGCCGGCCTTTTCTCCTCCAAGAAGCGCTGGGCTCCGCTCGCGGTTGCGACGGTTCCCCTCGCCCTGCTCGGCGGCTGCAACTCCGGCTCTTCGAGCGGCGGCGGCATGGTGGGGGCCGAAGGCGACATGCTGGCGAAGCCCGGGGGCGGCTTCTTCATCAACCAGGCGAACGAGGGCGGCGACGCTTCGTTCCTCGAGCTCCTGGACCTCTCCTGGGGGCGACTGGTCGACGTCCACGACATCGACGAGGCGACCGGCGACGTCGATCCGACGCCGGTCTTCAAGGACTTCGTCATCAACGAGAACGTCCAGACCGACGGCACGAACTACGTGCTCGAGACGAACCCCGTCACGCAGAAGACCCGGCTGATCGTGCAGGCCGAGGTGAAGGACGACGACGGGGACGGGATCTTCGACGGGGACTTCGTCGACCTGGTCAAGCTCGCCGGGTCGAACCTGAGCCCGATCCAGCCGAAGGACGACGACCCGGCCACGCTGCCGCCGTTCTCGTTCATCGCCCGCAACTCCGCGCTGGTGCTGCGGTTCAACGACATGATCGCGGACGACGACGGCGCGCTCCTGTCGCTTCCCAACAACGTCAAGGTCCTGAGCGACTACCCGCCGACCATCCCGTTCACGGACAAGCGGATGATCTTCGACCCCAACTACGGGGGGCTCACCGGCGCGTCCTACCACTCGACCCGCATCATCATCGACCTGACCGTCTCCGAGCAGGAGGCGCTCGCGATGACGGTGCCCGTCGGGCTCAACTCGCTCGGCCTTCCGCCGAGCCTGACGACCACGACCCAGGCCAACGTCTCGATCCGCATCCCCTCCGAGACGGCGTTCTCCGCCGGCCAGTTCACGCGGCTCACGAACCTGACCGGACACGGGGTCTCGACCTCGGACGGTGGTCCGGTGGACTTCGGCTCGCCGACGGTCGACGTCGTCCGGGCGATGCGGTCCGGCAACGCGGTCGACGACAACAACGGCTTCCTGCTCGACCTCAACCCGCCGGAGCTGCTCGGCGGCTGGCCGATGACGGTCGACTTCGTCGAGGACCTGGCCGGCGGGAACCTCGGCTTTGACTTCAAGATCGACATCACGTTCACGACGCCGTGCCAGTCCAAGCCGGAGCCCGGCAACATCATCGAGTTGCCCGGCGTCTTCATGGAGGTCACGAAGGACGGTCTGCCGCCGGACTTCGTCACCGGCGAGGTGCCCGGCCTCGAGGTCCGCGTCCTCACGGACGATCCCCTCACGACCAACGACCTTCTCGGCGCCGGTCTGTTCAAGCGGACGTTCGACGCTTCGCTGTTCCCGGCCGCCCTCGAGGGCTGCTGGATCAGCTTCGCGCCCCTTCCGGGCGTGTTCCCCGCGACCGACGTCGCGCCGGGCTCGCAGGCGATCCTGCGCTTCAGCGAGCCGATGGACCCGGCGACGGTGAAGCCGTTCGACACGTTCATCTTCCAGCGGGTCGCGGTCAACCCGAGCCCGCTCGAGATCGTGGTCGGCGAGGTGGTGCCGTCCGGCGACGTGAAGGAGTTCACGTACACGCCGGTGTTGCCGCTGAACCACTCGGAGGGCACCGACGAGACGTACTTCATCACCCTCGTGGGCGGCGACGGCGGCATCTCCGACCTCGCGGGCAACGCGCCGGTCGGTCTGCCCGGGCAGATCCCGTTCATGCTCGACAAGGACGCTCCCACGGAGACGAACGGCGGCATCGTCCTGCGCTTCAACTCGCTCGACGAGGTCTCGCACCCCACCGGCCTCGCGCCGGCCGGGTCGCCCGACATCCGCGGCCAGTTCCTGTTCGATCCGGACCGCGGCGTGATCAAGCCGCGCCCGGTCGTGCGCTCGACCGCGGTGGCCGACCGCACGCAGGCGGTGCCCAGCATCATGATCCCGTTCCCGCCGGGCGTGCAGACTCCGCTTTCGCCGCTCGGCAGCAAGCTGATGACGGTGTGGCGCTACTGCGACGTGGGCTTCTCGACGGAGGACGAGTCCAACCACAACCTCGACGTCGAGGGTCTGAACTGGTCGCCGATCGGCGGTCAGGTGGTCTCCGACTTCTACGAGGAGTTCGAGATCCGGCTGTCGCACAGCCACTACCTGCCGGAGGAGCACCTGTCGCCGACGTCGCTCCTGCCGACCAAGCCCCAGTCGGGCCTGGTCAAGACGTACGCGTCCAACGTGCTGGTCGACCCGCTCAGCCCGCAGAAGGTCATGCACCCGCGCGCCGACGGTTACGTCCTGAACCCGATCGACCTGTTCCTGAGCTCGACGGGCACCTTCATGATGCCCTTCCCGCTCAACCGGGGATCCTCGGATCCGGCCGACCACGTGTACTACACCTGGCGCGACACCTCGGTTCTCGCGCTGGCGGGCCCGAACAACCACGGCATCGACCTCTTCGTGATGGAGGACGTCGGGCTCATCGACGAGGACGAGCACGGCCTCATCGCGCCCAGCGGTCAGATTCCGTCGATCGGTCTCCCGCTCCTGATGGAGTACCGCACCTACCCGACCGACAACGGCGTCGGGCTGAACTCCTTCGACATCTCGCTGGCGATCAACACGTCGCGCCTGCCCGCCTTCCGGGTCTTCTCGACCGGCGGTCTGGACACGTCGAGCACGCTCGTGAAGAAGGACCCCGACCTCGAGGTCGTCGCCTCGGGCGGCTTCAACCCGCTCTCCACGCCTCCCGGCAAGTCCACGCCGCCGGACGACAACTCCTGGTACGTGGGCCAGATGGACGTGATCTCGCGCATCAGCCGGATTCACACGATCTGGCTGGACACCCTGCAGGGCGGCGGCATCACGGACTTCCTCGACCCGGTCGTCGAGCCGACGCCGGGCGAGCAGCCGAGCGGAGCCGAGCTCGTGTTCAACTACCGCGGCGCCTCCGCGATCGGCGGGGAGTCGTTCACCGCCGGCAAGGGCTACGCGTTCGACGGCATCCACCTCGACCCGTACGGGGACGTGCGCGACGACGACCCCACCGCCTTCCCGCCGGCGCCCGAGTACCTGGGTGGGTTGAACAGCGACATCACCTTCCTGAACCCCGGTGACGAGACTTGGGCGGACTCGATCGACGACATCGACACCGCTCGCTTCTTCCAGGTCCGCGTCACGTTCCTGGGCAACACGACGACGCTCCTGAACGCCGAGCTCTCCGCCCTCGGCGTCGCGTACATCATCAACAGCTAACGTCCCCCCGATTCGAGGTCTTCGAACCATGCGCCATCGCAAGGCTCTCTCCCGCCTGTTCGTCGGCTCCGCCGCCGTGGGCGCCGCTTTCCTCTCCGCGTGCAGCGGCGGGGGGGGCTCTTCCCCCGCTCAAGGCGGTTTCCAGTTGGTCGGGATCTCCTTTCAGGACGGCGAGCCGCTGGAGATCAACGCTCAGATCGAGCTGACCTTCAACGGGGACGTCTCGCTCGCGTCGATCGATACGGGGAGCACGCTCCAGATCCGATCCATCGACGGCAGCGGCGCCCCGGCCTTCTTCAGCGCGGCGTACAAGACGGACCCCGCCACGGGGCTTGCGGTCACCGACACGATCGTGATCCAGCCGTTCTGTCCGCTCCTGGGGGACTTCTCCGACGCCGGCTTCCAGCCGGGCGGGATCCTGTACGAGCTCTTCGTGCCCGGAACCGACGCGTCGCCGTTCACCATCACCTCGATCGCCGGCGCGCCGCTGGAGATCACGCAGCGGCGGACCTTCGTCACGCCCGACTCGATGTTGCCCGCGGCCGTGTTCGAGGACACCGTGCTCGGTCCGCCGGCCTTCGTGCCGTTCTTCCCCGACGACTCGCCCGCGACGTTCGTGCGGCTCGGCGACGGGACCGAGGTCCCGTTCGCCTTCAACGGTTCGACGCACGAGCTCGACGCCACCGACTCGCTGCCGCTGAACCTCTACAGCGACACCGACAGCACGGTCACCTACATCGTCCAGCTCAACCAGCCGGTGGATCCGTCGGCGAACAACCTCAACGACGACCGCGTGCGCATCGAGTTCCTGGACGGCGCGGGGCAGTGGCAGGCGTTCCAGACCCTGGTCGAGCTCGAATCGAACTGCAAGCTCGGCTTGCCCGGCGCGGTTCTCAAGCTGACGCCGCTCGGCATCCTGCCGCAGGACAGCCAGATCCGGATCACGATCGTGGCCGGATTCACCGACCTGAAGGGGCTGGATTCGGTCGACGCCGATCAGACCGACTTCTTCTCGCCGACCGCCGAGCTCGACTTCGCCAGCCTCGCGCCGGCGGACGACGGCGCCGACGAGCTGATCGAGAACTTCCTCCTGTCCGGCGAGATGGCCGGCTCCTTCGAGGACACCGAAGCCACGTTCGACACCCCCGTGGCGAGCTGGGAGAACGGCGCGCTGACCTCGGCCTTCGATTTCCAGGGCACCGGCGGTCCGGGCGGCGACTTCGACTGGATCACGCCCCTCGGCGCCATCAACTTCTCGACGGTCTTCGAGGAGATCACCGGCGGCAAGGACGGGGATCCGCTGCAGACGATCCCGGTCGTCAACGGCGTGATCGACATCAACGACATGACGGTCGCGGCCGGCACCACGCTGCGCGTCGAGCCGGGCGGGAACCCGCTGACGATCGTCCTCACCGGGGACCTGCGCATCGACGGGATCATCGACATCTCGGGGTACGACGCGAAGCAGGTCGGCACGCTCTTCACGCCGAACTTCCCGGAACCCGGTGCGGCCGGTTGCGCGACCGGCGGCATGGGCGGCGTCGGGAGCTTCCTGACGAACGCTTCCACGCCCAGCGGCGGGATCGGCGACGGCCCCTTCGGCATCGCCAACGCCGGCGGCCAGGGCGGCGAGGCCGGCCACGACCCGACGAGCGACAAGCAGAAGCGTCGCGGCGCGGGCGGCGGCGGCGGACGCTTCGCCGCCGACGTCATCGGGTCGACGACGCCGGGCCTCATCGTCGAGCAGGGCGACATCGGCCACCCGCAGGGCACCGGAGGCATATCCGGCATGTCGCCGCCCATCGGCGGCCTTCCGGGCTTCGGACCGTTCCTGGACGGCGACCCGACGAACGACTTCTTCGGCCAGGCGGGCGAGTTCCTCGGCCCGGGCGGGTCGCTGAGCGGCATCATCCAGGGCGAGCTCGTGATCCCGTGGGCCGGCTACGGCGGCGGGGCCGGCGGCGACGCCGTCCAGGCCTCGACGTTCCCGACGATTCCCTTCGGCCCCCCCTACAAGGACAAGAAGGGCGCCGGCGCGGGCGGCGGCGGAGGCCAGCTCCGCATCATCTGCCTCGGCAAGGTGATCTTCGGCCTCTCCGGTCAGATCCTCTGCGACGGCGGCGACGGCGCCACGGGCGAGAACGTCCTCGGGTTCGATCACATCGCCGGTTCCTCCGGTGGCGCCTCGGGCGGCCACGTGATCATCGAGTCCGCCGAGCAGATCGACTTCACCGACGGCGGCGCCGCCAACGTCCCGAGGATCGTCATCTCCGCCGTCGGCGGGGTCGGCGGCATTCCGAAGTCGACCGCCGACCAGTGGAGCGGCGGCGGCAACGGCGGCCCGGGCCTGATCCAGTACCACGTCCGGGAGTCCGACCCGAGCATCGCGGTCGGGACGAGCCTCACGAGCGACATCGTGATTCCGAGCCTGCCGGGCACGACCCTCGACAGCATGTCCGAGCCGGGCGGCATCGTGCTCGTCCCGAACTTCGGCGCGCGGTCGAAGGCGCGCTCGCGTTGGATCCCCCTCGGCGCGGCCGCGCAGATCCCGAGCGGGGGTGAGGGACAGGTGTTCTTCACCTTCGACGGCATCGAGTCCGACGACGGCAGCTCCGACCAGGGCAAGATCCTGACGACGAACGAGATGCCCACCGCGGTGGCCCCGATCCTCCCGGATCCGGTTCTGGCGCCGGAGGTGCTCGGCACCGCCGCGCCGGATCCGTTCGTGGACGCGAGCGGGTTCACGCTGGTGCTCTCGCAGCCGTCCGTGCAGGTCTTGATCGACGACGCGGGAACCCCGTCGGACGACATCTACCTGCGCAACCCCGCGCTGCTCAAGAACTTCATCCTGCGCCTGCAGGGGAGCACCAACACCAAGGACTTCGACATCGTGAGCGCGGCGTACGACGACGCTGCCGTGAGCCTGACCCTGACGGTCGATCCCGCCGGTGGCAGCCTCGAGGCCTTCGTGACCGGGCAGGGCGGTCCCTCCAGCGTCGACTACGAGGTGCGCCCGCGCTACTTCCGCGTGAAGACGGGCCTCGCGCAGGACTCGCTGCCCGACACCGGCTTCGTGAAGATCCTCTTCCAGGCCACGACGGCCGGCACGGACGGCCAGCCGGACGGCGACAACCCCGTGGTCGACTGGACCGCGGACCCGACGAAGTTCAACACGGTCCCGGCCGGTGACCTCGACTTCTTCCGCTTCGAGGTCGAGTTCAACCTGGACGCCTCCGGTGGGGGCGGCCTGACGGTGAACACCGAGCCGATCTCGCTCGAGTTCCTCCGGTTGCCTTTCGGCTTCTAGGAACCTCGTCTCTTCGTGCAGGACCGCCGTCCCGCGGAAGCGGGGCGGCGGTTCTTTCTTGCCGCCCCGGACGTGTAACGCCCGCGTGAGCTTGCCCTAACTCCTTCAGCCGGCTGGCAAGGCTCCTGGCGAGGATCATCCATGGGTCATCGTACGGCGGCTTCGTCTCTACTCCGGCTCGCGCCCTTCCCGCTGGTCCTCTTCGCGGCGTGCGGCGGCGGGGGCACCTCGCCCGCCCTCGGCGGGTTCCAGCTCGTGTCGATCTCGGCGCCCGAGGGCGCGATCCTGCCGATCAACCAGCCGATCGAGCTGGTCTTCAACGGGGACGTCGATCCGGCGAGCATCGTCGCGGGCAGCACGATTCAGGTGCGGTCGATCGATGGAAGCGGCGCCGACGCTTTCTACACCATCGGCTTCAAGCGCGACGCCGCGACCGGTCTCGAGGTCCGCTCGACGCTGATCGTCCAACCCTTCTGCCCGCTGCTCGACGACTTGTCCGACGCCGGCTTCCAGCCCGGCGGAGTCCACTACCAGCTCTTCGTTCCCGGCGAGACGAGCGGCGCGCCCTTCACCATCCAGTCCGAGCTGGGCGAGAGTCTGGAGATCGCCCAGACGCGCTCCTTCTTCACGCCCGACTCCACCGAGCCCGGCGAGGTGTTCTTCGATCCGGTCGTCGGCGGGCCCGACTTCGTCGCCGCGGAGACCTTCGTGCGGCTGGGCAACGGCGACGAGATCCCCTTCGTCTTCACCGGCTCGTCGCACGAGCTTCCGCAGGCGTTGCCGCTGAACCTCTACAGCGACGCGGCGAGCCGGGTCGAGTTCCTCGTCCAGCTCGACCAGCCGGTCAGCCCGTCCGCGCAGAACCTGGACGACGACCGCGTGCGCCTCGAGTTCCTCGCCGCCGGCGGCTCGTGGCAACCGCTGCAGACGCGCGTGGAGCTGGAGAAGAACTGCCCGATCGACGGGCCGGGCGCGCTGCTGCGACTGACCCCCGAGGGGATCCTGCCGCAGGCGAGCGAGCTGCGCGTCCGTCTCCTGGCTTCGTTCGAGGATCTCGGCGGCGAGAAGACCGGGGGGCAGACCGACTTCTTCGCCCCGACCGAGACGGTCGCGTTCGCGAGCCTGGCGCCCCCCGGCGACGCGGCGGACGAGCTCCTCTTCGACTTCGTCGACGACTCTCTCCAGGACGTGGACGCGGTGTTCGACACGCCCGTGGCGGACTGGAAGGACGGCACGCTCACCTCCGCGTTCGACTTTCAGGGAACCGGCGGCCCGGGCGGCGACTTCGACTGGCACGTGGACGCGAACATCCAGTTCTCCACGGACTCCGCCTTCATCAGCGGCGGTCCCGACGGCGTGAAGACGACCGAGGTGCCGGTCGTGGGCGGCGTGGTCGACGTCGAGGACCTCTGGATCAAGTCCTCGGGCTCGCTGCGGATCGTCGGCTCGAAGCCGCTGACGATCCTCGCGACCGGCGAGGTCCGCTTCGACGGCACGCTCAACGTCTCCGGGCTCAACGCCAAGAAGGTGGGGACCCTCTTCACGCCGAACCAGCCCGAGGTCGGCGCACCGGGCGTGGCCTCGGGGGGCAAGGGCGGCGACGGGAGCTTCCTCACGAGCGCCTCCACGCCGAGCGGCGGCGTCGGAGAAGGTCCGTTCGGCATCGCCAACGCCGGGGGCCGGGGCGGGGACGCCTGCTACGACGGCTCCACCACCGTCGACCTTCGGCGCGCCGCGGGAGGTGGCGGCGGCCGCTTCGGGCCGGACGTCACGGGGGGCGACGTGGGTCTGATCGCGATGCCGGGGGCGGACGGCCACCCGCTCGGCACGAGCGGGAAGACGGGCATGCCGCCCCCGAACGGCGGCCTGCCGGGCCCGGGGCCGTTCCTCGACGGCGATCCCGGCAACGACTTCTTCGGCAAGCGCGGCGTCTTCGTCGCCGGCGAGCTGGTCGACATCGTCCCCGGCGAGCTCGCGATCCCGTGGGCGGGCGCCGGCGGCGGAGCCGGCGGGGACTCGGTGAACGCGAGCGTGTTCCCCACGGTCCCCTTCGCGCTGCCCTACATCGACAAGAAGGGCGCCGGCGCGGGCGGCGGCGGGGGGCAGGTCCGCATCATCGCCCTCGGCCGGATCGTCTTCGGTCCGGGCGGACGGATCGTCTGCGACGGCGGCATCGGCAACGTCGGCGAGAGCGCGAGCTTCGGCGTGATGGTCGGCGGCTCGTCCGGCGGCGGCTCGGGCGGCCACGTGATCCTCGAGTCGGCCACGCAGATCGACTTCACCGACGGCGGCGGGGACCTCGTCGCGGAGTACGTCTCCGCGCGCGGCGGGCTGGGCGGTCCCGGCAAGAGCCCCGAGGGCTGGAGCACCGGCGGCAACGGCGGTCCGGGCGTCATCCAGCTCCACGTTCCCGAAGCGGATCCCGCCCAGGCGGTGGGCTTCGGTCCGGGCGCCGCGATCCGCCTGCCCGCGTCCGCCACCGATCTCTCCGACGTCACCGCGCCGGCCGGCGTGGTTCTGATCCCGACCTTCGGCGCGCGCTCGAAGGCGCGCTCGCGCTGGATCCCGCTCGGCGCGGCGGCGGAGCTCCCGACCGGCGGCGCGGGAGCGGTGTTCTTCCGGTTCGACGGCACCGATCCGGACGACCAGAGCACCGACGCCGGCAAGGTGGCCGCGCCGGACGGCGTGGTGGCGGAGCTCGCGACCCTCCTCCCGGACCCCGTGCTCGCGCCGGAGTTTCTCGGCGACGCGGCTCCGGCGCCCTTCGTCGACGCGGACGGGTTCACGCTGGTTCTCTCGAAGCCTTCCGTGCAGGCGTTGATCGACGCGGCGACCGGACCCTCCGACGACGTCTACCTCCGGAACCCGGCGCTCCTGAAGAGCTTCGCGCTTCGCCTTCACGGCCCCGCCGCCGAGCGGGACTTCGACGTGGCGAGCGCGACCTACGACGACGGCGCGTCGGTTCTGCGGATCACCGTCGATCCGGCGGGCGGGAGCCTCGAGGCCTTCGTTCTCGGGCAAGGCGGGCCCGCGGCCGTCGACTACGAGCTCCGGCCGCGCTACTTCCGCGTGCGGACGGGCGTCGTCCGGGACTCGCTGCCGTCGACCGCCTTCGTGCGCGTTTTGTTCCAGGCCGCGACCGCCGGCCCGGACGGCCTGCCGGACGAGGACGACCCGGTGGTCGACTGGACCGCGGACCCCACGGCGTTCAACGCGGTGCCCCCGGGCGTGCTCTCTTTCTTCCGCGTCGAGGTGGAGTTCGACCTCGACCCGCCCGCCGGCGGAGCGGGACTGACGGTCGACACGGAGCCGGTGTCGCTCGAGTTCCTGCGGCTACCGTTCCGCTTCTGAGCGAAGGAGGGGAGCGATGCGCACCGTCTCGCGCGCGCGGAGCGAGAGCTCCGCGCCGCCGACGCGCTCCCCGTTGACGATCCAGGCGATCGCCGGCCCGCCCTCCGCGAGCCGGACGCGGACCCGCTGCCCCGGGAAGTACCAGCCGGCGTAGCGCGCGCCCGCCGGATACCCGTCCACGACGAGCTTCGCCCCGGCCGGGGCGACGACCTCGCACGCGAGCGCCGCGCCGCAACCGAATACCTCGTCGAGCTGCCGGCGCACGACGGCGCTGCGGTTGCGGTTGAACTCCTCCTGGCGCTTCAGGGCGCGCGCGCTCAGGCCGCTCCCGCCGCGATAGCGCCGGAAGAACGCCATGCGCTCCTGGAAGAAGGCGGGGGTCAGCCGGTGGTTCATCAGCTCGGTCGCGAGCCGGAGGAAGAACGCGCCGAAGGCCGGGTCGTCGCGCACCAGGCCCTGGAAGAGGGTGCCGCGCACCGCGCCGTGGCGTTCGAGGATCAGTCCGATCGAGGGCTTCTTCCAGACCGGTCCGTAGTCCCTCGGATCGCTGTCCTGGAAGGCGTTGTCCATGTCCCAGTGGACCCACCACCAGCGCGGCTCGGGATCGGTGCGATCGAGCACCGCCGCGCCCTGCATCCAGTCGTAGACGCCGCACCACATCGTCGCGAAGAGGTGGCGCGAGAGCTTGTCGACGTCGACGCGCTCGCCGACGGCGGCCATCGTGAAGTCTCCCGCCGGAAGCTCGCGCGACCAGCGCTTGAGCCGCACGAAGGCCGCCTGATCGTCCTTCTCGTTCTCGCCGCGCAGGCGGTAGAAGTGAAACTCCTCGTGGCCCAGGCGGCGTGCCCAGTTGCGCTTGCTCACGTGCTCCGAAAGCGAGAAGAGCCCCTGGAGCTCGCCGTTCAGGACGAAGAGCCCGGGGCGCATCTCGGGCGCGGGAGCGCCGAGCCGGCGCGAGATCTCGAAGGCGAAGGCGCTGTTGAGCGGCGAGTTGCCGCGCACGATGAGACGGTCGAGCGGATCGGCGATCGCGCTGAACAGGAGCCCCGGCGGGACCGCGGTCGCGCCGTACTCCTCGCGGAAGTAGAGCCGGTAGCTCCGCCAGTCCGCGCCGCGCTGCGCCTGCTTCTCGGGGTTGCGGCTGGTGCCGCCCTGAAGCCGGATGCCGCAGCGCGTCGCGAAGCGCAGTTCCTCGCCGAGGAACAGCGAGACGTTCGCCGGCCGCTCCCAGTCGGTCTGCCAGTTCGTCACGATCCCGCGCTCCGGGTCGTGCAGGTCCGCCTCGTCGACCGCGATCGAGATCAGCGGCCAGCCCTCGACGAGATGCCGCGCGACGCCGCGGTCGCTCGGCAGCGACGGCACGCCGCCGGGGTGCGCGCGAAAGACGGAGCGCTTCCCCTGCCCGCGCCAGCGGTCGTCGCGGTGCGGTTGGGCGGAGTGGACCAATCCCTCGCCGCGCAGGATCCTCCCCGCGGGGCCGACGTCGAGGGCCTCCGCCGGCGCGTCGCGGTCGCGCGCCACCCGCCGGATCGGGGCGAACCAGGCGGAGCGCTCGAGCAGCACGCCGGCCGCGATCAGGGCGAGGAGGCTCCCGGCGATGACGATCGGAGCGCGCACGGCCGCGGACGCCTCCGCCTCAGGCGAGCCCGGGTCGCTCGACGTAGACGCTCGCGGTGGCGTCCGCCGCGATGGAGCGCAGGCCGTTCTGCAGCTCGGAGATCCGCTCGGCCTGCAGCGCGGTGAAGCGGTAGGCGACCGACGACTCGTCCTTGCCCTCGGTGACGCTGTCGAGCGCGCCCGCCGGCAGCTCCCTGGCCAGGAAGGCGAGCATCTCGCGGCCCTTCGTCCGGTAGTCGTCGACGGGCACCGTGATGACCAGGAGCCCCTGGCCCGGTGGAAGGCGCCGCGCTCCGCGGGCGAAGTGCATCACGACGAGCGCGCCGACCGCCACGAGGAGGACGATGCCCAGGAAGAGGATGTTGAACGTCGCGCAGCAGAGCGACGTCGCCACCACCAGCATGATGAAGGCGATCTCCTCCGGCTCCTTGATCGGGGTGCGGAAGCGGACGATCGAGAGCGCGCCGAGGAGCCCGAGCGACAGCGGAAGCGAGAACTGGATCGTGATGAAGATCGCGGTGACCGAGAGCCCGAGCAGGGGGAACGCGCGGTGGACCTGGCTGCCGCTGGCGCGGCTCCGGTAGAAGACGACGTAGAGGTAGGAGACGAAGACCGCGCTCAGGACCGAGAACGCGAGCGCGATCACGAACATGGGAAGGCCGGTCTCCTCCATGCCCTTCGCGCTGAAGTCGGTGACCTGTCGCGCCAATTCCTTCCAATCCATCAGGCCACCGCCTTCGCCGTTCGCTCCAGGCACTCCGCGTACTTCGAGAAGGATCCCCGGCGGCAACCGAGGGCGCGCAGCTCCGCGAGCGTGGGGGGGAGGTCCTTGAGCGCGCCCTTCACCTCGAGCACGCCGACGCCGAGCGCGACCGGCCGCGCGTGGGGGAGCCGCGCCGCGTTCGTGCGCGACACGCGGATGTTGTCGTCGACGCAAAGGCGCGCGCCCGACCGCGGCTCGTCGAAGCGCACGCGGGTGTAGGCGATCTCGAGCGCGGGGAGCAACGAGCCCGGGAGCGCGACGCCCTCGGCCTCGAGCAGGCGCGGAAGCTCGAGAACCACGCGCGCGGCGAGCTCCGCCTGCGCAAGCTCCTCCGCCGGCACGTCGGTGCGGATGCGGACCTTCCGGCGCCGCGAGCCGTTGCGGAGCTTCGCCTCGAGGAACGCGACGCCGACCGGCTCCCCGGTTTCGACGTCCGCGTACCAGCGGGCGCGGACCTTGGTCTTCAGGAGGTCGCTGTTGCGCTTCTCGTCGAAGCTGTGCCAGCTCGGCGTGTCGTAGTAGATGCTCGACACGATCCCGGCGGGGTAGACCGGATCCGGAACGCAGCGCGCGCGCAGGCGCGCGACCACGTGGGGAGCGCGGCGGGCGTCGAACACGAACTTCGTCTCGTGCTCGGAGCCAACGTCCTGTTCTGCGTCTTCGTACAAGGGAGCCACCGGGGCGTTGGGCTTATCGAGCCGCGTCGGGGTCGACTTGAGGCGCCGGTTTTCCCGCCGGTCTCCGGATGATCCAATGGCTCGGATGCGGCTTCGCGCGCTTCTCCCGCCGCTGCTCCTCCTCGGGGGCTGCGACCCGTCGCCGGCGTCCCTGGACGTGCTCAGGCTGACGGCCTTCGCCCAGGACGGCGACGAGGGCGTGTTCCTGAACGAGACCCTGGTCTTCCACTTCTCGGGCGAGCTCGACCGCTCCTCGGTGACGCGCGAGACCGTCCGCATCTCCGCCCCGGACGGAACGCCGGCCGCCGGCGAGCTCCGGGTCGTGGGCACTCAGCTCCACTTCCTGCCGGACCTGCCGCGCGCCCCGGGGCTCTTCGACGGCGGCCTCCTGCCCGACGCGGAGTACCGCGTCGAGCTGCTCGGCTTCCCGCTCCCCGACGGGCTGCGCGGCAAGGGCGGCGAGCCGCTCTCCGCCTGCCACCGCTTTCGCTTCGCCACCGTGGCGCGCCCGCTGTCCGACCAGCCCGTGTTCGACGCCTGGAGCGAGGAGATCCCCATCCTGCGCGTCGTCGACACGGCGCTCGGGCCGCTGGACCCGATCCTGCTCGAGGTCGCGCAGCCGCTCGACCCGCGCACGATCCGGGGGGACGACTTCGCCCTTTTGAGCACCGCCGGCGGGGGAGCCGGGGGAGAGCGCCTGCGGCTCCGCGCCAAGCTGATCGAGAACGAGCGGGACCGGGCGCGCATCGAGCTGCGCGCGCTCGGCGAGCGCGGCAGCAGCGCGCTGCGCGTGCTGCCCGACGGCGACTACTACCTGAAGCTGGCGGAGGAGCACGCCGCCTTCGCCGAAGGCGCGTCCCGTCCCCGCAACTTCGCCGGCGTTCCGGTGGAGCCGCGCTGGTCCGTGGCGCTTTCCGTGCACGGCGTGCGCGTCGTCGTCAACACGATCGTCCCCGAGGAGAAGCCCTTCGCGTTCGACGACGACGAGTACCGCTCCCCCCAGCGCGTGCCCGGGGCCGACGGCACCGCGGACTGGTGCGACACGATCTGGTCGCCGAAGGGCAGCGTTTCCCTCCGCTATCCCGCCGCCGCCGGGACGGGGGCGGACGGCGACGTCGTGCTGGGCGCCCGGGACGTCGGTCCCGACGTCCACGCGGCGACCCTGCGCTTGCCGCAGGAGAGCTTCGTCGAGCTCCCGCCGTCCGGTCTCGTCGTCCTGCGCAGCCAGGGGGCGATCGACATCGAGGGCGAGCTGCGCCGAGCGGCGCCGCCGGGGGACGACCCGCCGATGACGTTCGCGGTGGGGGACACGCTCAGCGAGTGGCTGGAGCGCGCGCGCGCCGACGAATCACCCTGGACCGTCCTGGTGGCCGGCGGCGACATCCGCGTGCCCGGGCGCCTCGACTTCGGGGGGCGGCTCCTTCTCGTAGCCGGCGGGCGCATCCGGATCTCGGGCTCCGCCCGCGGGCGAGAGATCCGCAAGATCGGGCCGGGGGGTGGCTTCGTGCAGAGCGGTACGATGCCCTTTGCGAGCTGGGTGGAGGAGGCCCGCGTCACGCCGCCGGAGGACCCGGAGGAGCCCTGGCGGCGCTTCGTCGTCGACGAGCCCGTGGAGAACCCGCTGGTTCGCCCCCTCACCTTCGCCGTCCTCTCCGCTCCGTACCGGCCCGAGTACGGCGTCGAGCTCTGGCGGCCGGCCGAGATCCGCGGCGACCCCGGCGCGGGCAGCTTCCGCTTGCGCTACCACGGGCTGCGCGACGTCGGGCCGCGCGGCGTCGAGGAGTTCGGGCCGGTGGACGACATCCTCCTGCTCCAGGGGTGCGAGGCCCTGCGGATCCTGATCGAGCTCACTTTGCCGGCGGACGGTGGATCCTGGGACCCGCCGAAGGTGGACTACGTGGAGCTCCGCTGGAACGAGCCTCCCCGGGAGATCGTCGAGACCCGCTGATCCATGCCCACCGACCTGCCGCCCGCCTTCTGGATCGCCTGGTGGGGCGTGTTCGGGCTCATCGTGGGCTCGTTCCTGAACGTCTGCATCCACCGGCTGCCGCGCGAGGGGCAGAGCGTCTGGCATCCCCGCCGCTCCCACTGCCCCAAGTGCGGCCACCAGATCACCTGGCGGGAGAACCTCCCGGTCCTCTCCTGGGTCCTCCAGCGCGGGCGCTGCGCCTCCTGCGCCTGGCGGATCCCCTGGCGCTACCCCCTGGTCGAGGCCCTGACGGCCCTCCTGTTCGCCCTGGCGGCCTGGAGGGCGACCGTGGGCGCTCCGGACGGCCAGGGCGATTGGGCGCTGGTGCCCGTCTGGAGCCTCGTCCTGGCGGGCCTCGTCGTGGCCACCTTCGTGGATTTCGACTTCTTCGAGATCCCCGACGAGGTCTCGATCGGCGGCATGGTCGTCGCCCCGGTCGCCTCGCTCCTCGTGCCGGCCCTCCACGCGGAGACCTGGGTGGCCCAGCGCTTCTCCGAGGGCGCCGAGGTCGACCGGGTCGGGGCCCTCTTGGGATGCGTGGCCGGGATGCTCGTCGGCGGCGGCATGCTGCTCGCGATCGGCAAGGTCGGAAGCCGCCTCTTCGGCCGCGACGCGATGGGCTTCGGGGACGTGAAGCTCCTCGCCGCCGGCGGCGGGTTCGTCGGGCCCGGCGGAGCCGCCGCCGCGATGATGATCGGCGCGATCCTGGCCTCGGTCGTCGGACTGCTCAACCTCGTGCGCTTCACCTGCTTCTCGCGCCAGCGCGCGCGCGCGCGCGGCGCGACCAAGTCCTTCGGTCGCTCGCTCCAGTCGGGAAGGATCGCCGCGCGCTACATTCCGTTCGGACCTTATCTCGGAATCGGCATTGGAATCGTCCTGCTCGATTGGAATCATGTCCTTCGGTTGCTGCGTTTGCTGCTCCAGGGCTGATTCGCAGCGCTCCAAACGGCGGAACCAAGGTCGAATCGCACCCGGGAAGGATCTGAGATGAAACACCTAGGCGGCAAGGGAGCCCTCTTGGTCGGGCTCGCCCTCGTCCCGCTGGCGGCGGGCTGTGCGTCCCAGCAAACGCTCCAGGAATACCAGGACGAGATCACCTCGCTCCGCGAGGAGCGCACGCAGCTCAAGAAGGAGAACCGCGAGCTCGAGATGCAGCTCGACGACTACGCGGTGGCCCTCGCCGAGGCCAACACCCAGTTGACCGCGAAGTCCGAGGCCGCGCCCAGCTATCCCGACCTCGACGCCCTCGGCGTGGACTACGGGCAGCGGGACGGCAACCTCTACATCTCGATCCCCTCCGAGATCACCTTCGCCTCGGGCAAGGCGACGCTCACGAAGAACGGCAAGCAGGCGCTGAAGGCGGTCGCGGACACCCTGAGCGGGGACTACGGGTCGGGGGTCTTCTGGATCGAGGGGCACACCGACTCGGACCCCATCAAGAAGTCGAAGTGGGCGTCCAATCGCGACCTCTCCGTGGCCCGCGCCATGGCCGTGCTCCACTTCCTGGTGGAGGACGCGGGCATCGCCGACGATCAGTGCGTCGTGGCCGGCCACGGCCAGTACCGGCCGATCGCGGCCAACGACTCCAAGAGCTCCAAGGCCAAAAACCGGCGCGTGGAGATCGTCGTCCACATGCCGCGCACCTAGGCGCACCCGCCCGACGCTTCCGGCTCGCGCCGGGAGAAGAAGCCCACGGCCCGGTCCGTCCCGCGGACCGGGCCGTCTGCTTTGCGCGGCCGTGGTCTTCGGCGTAGGATGCGCCCCCTTTTTCGCGCCGGACCCCCCAACCGCCTGCCCTTTCCACGAGCCCGATGACCACCGATCTCCGCAACATCGCCTTCGTCGGACATCCCTCGTCCGGCAAGACCACCCTGGTGGACGCCCTGGCCTTCGCGCTGGGCGCCTCGGACCGCAAGGGATCGGTGGCCGACAAGACCAGCATCTGCGACACCGAGCCGGAGGAGCAGGAGCGCCAGCACACCCTGCAGCTCGCCGCCGTCCACGCGGAGAAGGACGGCCTGCGCTGGAACCTGGTCGACACGCCCGGCTACCCCGAGTTCGTCGGGGACGCGGTGTCGGCGATCTACGCGACCGACATGACGGCGGGCGTCGTGAGCTGCTCGTCGGGGGTCAGCTTCAACCTCCTGCAGAAGGCGAAGGCCGCCGCCGACATCGGCCGCGGCCGCGCGTTCGTCGTCACGCACGTCGACGGCGAGAACGCCGACTTCGACGCCGTCGTCGACGACCTGCGCACCAAGGTGGGCGAGGTCTGCGTTCCGGTCCTCGTTCCGGACCAGAGCGGCAGCGGCTTCTCGTCCGTGAACGCGGTGACCGAGGGCGACTGGCACAAGCGCTTCCTCGACCGGGTGATGGACGCCTGCGAGGACGAGGACCTCCTGATGGAGTACCTCGAGAACGAAGCGCTCACCGAGGACCAGCTCAAGGAGCACGTGCCGATCGCGATCGCCAAGGGCGCTCTGGTTCCCATCCTGGCCTGCAACCCCGCGAGCGACCTGGGCCTCGCCGACGTCCTCTCCTGGTTCGCGTCCTACGCTCCCAGCCCGGCGACGAGTCCCGCCTTCACCGTCGGCGGCGAGACGGTGGCGCCGGACGCGTCCGGCCCGCTCACGGGCGTCGTCGTGAACATCAAGAGCGACCCCCACGTCGGCCGGGTCTGTCTCACCCGCGTCCTGAGCGGCACGCTGAACGCCACCGAGCAGATCGGACCGAACAAGGGCGAGAAGCCCGGCGGCCTCTTCCACGTCGTCGGCGGGCGCGAGCGCACCGCCGTGGACTCCCTCACGGCCGGCGACCTCGGCGCCTTCACCAAGGTGGAGAGCATCGGCTGGGGTCAGGGCTTCACCGTCGCCGGCTCGGACGCCCCCGCGGTGGACGTGCCGAACCTCGCTTCGCCGATGGTCTCGCTCGCCGTCGTCCCGAAGAGCCGCAGCGACGAGCAGAAGATCGGCACGGCCCTGGCGAAGCTCGTGGCCGAGGACCCCTGCTTCAGGACGGAGCAGGTCGAGCTCACCCACGAGCTCGTCATGCACGGCATGAGCGACCTCCACCTCAAGGTCGTCGAGGAACGCATGAAGCGCCGCTACGGCGTGGAGATCGAGACGTCGCTGCCGCGCATCGCCTACCGCGAGACCGTGACCAAGCCCGCCGACGGACATCACCGGCACAAGAAGCAGACGGGCGGCCGCGGCCAGTTCGGCGAGTGCTACATCCGCATGCGCCCGGGTGCGCCGGACACGGGCTTCGTCTTCGTCGACAAGGTGGTCGGCGGCGCCATCCCGAAGAACCTGATCCCCGCGATCGAGAAGGGGATGCGCGAGCTCACCGACGAGGGCGTGCTCACCGCCAGCAAGGTCGTCGACGTCGAGGTCGAGGTCTACGACGGCAAGTTCCACCAGGTGGACTCCGACGAGGCGAGCTTCAAGAAGGCCGGCTCGTGGGCCTTCCGCGACGCGTTCATGAAGGCGGCGCCGGTCCTGCTCGAGCCGGTCATGTCGGTCGAGATCAAGGTCCCGGCGGACCACGCGGGAACGATCTTCTCCGACATCACGTCGCAACGCCGCGGTCAGGTGGTAGACCAGGCGAGCGAAGCGGAGGGCTCGATCACGGTGATCCAGGCGAAGGTGCCGCTCGCGACGATCCTCACGTATCACCGCGACCTGAAGTCGCAAACGGCGGGCGAGGGGTCCTACACGATGGAGCTGGACCACTACGCCGCCGTCCCGGCCCAGGAGCAGCAGCGCATCCTCGCCGAATTCGGCAAGAAGGTCGAAGAGGAGTAGCGAGCGGGGCTGCGAGCCGCCGAGACGCTGCGGTGCGATCGGTGACGTTCTCGCCGCGGTCGTACAGGTGGAGGGTCTTGGCCTCGATCTCGCCGGACCGCCGCGGTGCGGTCGGCGACGCTCTCGCCGCGGTCGTACGGGTGGAAGGGGCGGCGCTCGGCTCCGTTCGGGACGGAGGTGCGGGGGTGCTTGCCGACGTCGTCGCTTCCCTCAGCGCCGCCCCGCGAGCGCTGCTGCGCGAGCCCGCGGAAAAGTGGCCCGTCCTCGGGCCGCTTTGACGCGTGAGGACCGCGAGCGAAGCGAGCATGTCCGTCAGCCGCCGAAGGCGGCGGTCATCGGCTCTTCCGGGGTGACGTCCCGCGGAGCGAGCGTGAGCGAGCGGAGTGGGACATCCTCGGTGTGGGAACCTCACGAGGTGG
>JANQEJ010000060.1 GCA_028278425.1 Planctomycetota bacterium
CCCCGGAGTGCAAGGGCCCGTGGGCCCCGCCGGACCGACGGGAGCCACCGGCGCCGCCGGACCTCAGGGACCGCAAGGTCCCCAGGGGCCCCAGGGACCCGCGGGTCCCGCCGGCCCCACGGGAGCTCCCGGCGCGGACGGCGCGGACGGTGCCGCCGGACCCGCTGGCCCGACCGGGCCCGTCGGACCTGCCGGACCCGCCGGACCGACCGGAGCGGCGGGCGCCGACGGTGCCGATGGTGCCGCTGGACCCACCGGACCCGCCGGCGGCGCGGGCCCCGCTGGCCCGACCGGACCCGCCGGAGCAGCCGGACCTGCCGGACCCACCGGTCCTGCGGGCGGAGCTGGCCCCGCCGGACCGACCGGACCCGCCGGAGCGGCTGGCGCTGCCGGCCCCACCGGACCCGCTGGAGGTCCTGGTCCCGCCGGCCCCACCGGGCCCGCGGGAGCGGCCGGACCCGCTGGCCCCACCGGCGCCGCCGGTGCGGACGGAGCGGACGGAGCGACCGGCCCCGCGGGAGCCGCGGGACCTGCCGGACCGACCGGGCCGGCCGGAGCGGCTGGACCTGCGGGACCCACCGGACCCGCCGGTGCCGACGGAGGCGCCGGACCGACTGGCCCCGCGGGCGCCGCTGGACCCGCCGGACCGACCGGGCCTGCTGGAGCGGCGGGCCCTGCGGGACCGACCGGTCCTGCTGGCGCGGACGGAGCGGCCGGACCCACCGGACCCGCGGGAGCGGTTGGACCCGCCGGGCCGACCGGAGCCGCCGGGCCGACCGGGCCCGTTGGACCCACCGGCGCCGCCGGTGCCGATGGCGCGGTCGGTCCCGCCGGACCCACGGGTCCCGCCGACCCGAACGGGCCGCGCTTCGAGGACGACGGGGCCTCCGGTTGGGGCGCCGACGTGGCGGACTCCGTGCAGGAGCTCGTCGCCATCCTCGAGGTCCCCGCGGGAACGACGATCGGCTCGACGATCCTCTACGGCGAAGACACCTCGGTGACCTTCTCCGTCTACTCGGTCGACCTCACGACCGGCACGCCGACCCTGCTCGGGAGCGGCACCGTCGGGACGAGCCTCGACCACACCGACTACACGGCGTCGTTGACCGACTACCTGGTCCTCATCGTCGACGTGGCGTCGACCACCGCGGACACGATCTACGGCGGCGTCTTGAGCGACGCCACGGCGACGCAGGTCCAGCGCGTGAGCCCGGCGGCGTTCCTCGCGAACGACGACTAAGCTTCCTCCCCCCCGGGAACGATGGGGAGTCGTCCCGACCGGACGGCTCCCCGTTTCTTTTTACGGCTGCGCGTACGCCTCGATCAGCCGGTCGATCATCGCCGTCGTGACCTTCCCGCGCGCGGGACCGCCCATCAGGTTGTCGAGCAGACCGTGCCACTCCACGATGCGCGCGCCGAAGGGGCCGTTCGGGTCGCCGTCGTAGCCGCGGAGGTAGGCGTCGCTGAAGCCGAGCAGGTGTCCGAACTCGTGCGCCAGCGTGCGGTGCGTCAACGGCTGCCCGCCGAGATGCACGTAGCGCCCGACGTAGGAGTGCGTGCTGGCGGCGCCGGTCGTGAGCACCAGGACTCCCTCGCCGAAGCGCGCCACGTGGTCTTCCGCGTCGACCTCCGCCCCTTGCGCGGGCACGCCCTCCGGATAGAGCTCCGCGGCGGGGATCCGCTCGATGGTGAGCTCGACGCGGAAGCGCCGCGCGCGCGCGGCCTCGCATTCGTTCCACGCCGCGCTCACCGCGGCGGCGAACGCGGCGAGGAAGGCGTCGTCGTTCACGTCGGTCACGACCCTTACGGGAAGCACGCGCTCTCCGTCCGCTTCGGTCCGGGCCCGCAGCCCGGCGACGTGCTTGAACGGCGCGACGCGCTCCTCGAAGGCCGCGCGCTCGCCCTTGCCGTCGCGCCAGGCGCGCACCGCCTTCACGATGTCGTTGCGCTCGGCGAAGAACTCCGCGTCGTCGACGATCGCCTCCTGCCAGAAGGCGTGGTAGGCGAGATGGTCCTCCAGGTTGGTGTGCCGCTTGCGCAGTCGCTCGAGCTCGTCCACGAGCGGCGCGAGCGCGCGCGAGCGGTCGCCGGCGCGTCGCCCCAGAAGCGCCGCGTCGCGGACGTCGGCGGCGTAGGCCGTGCTGATCGACTTCAGCGAGTAGCCGCGCTCGCGCAGCGCGACCGAGCCGAGCTCCTTGTCCGGCAGGAGCTTGGGCAGGATCCCGTACCCGCTCGGCGTCGGCGCGGGCGGCTCGGGGTCGAGGCGCGAGCGGAGCTCCGGGGCTTCCGCGTCGATGCGCTCGCTCAACGCCGCGTGCGCGGTCTCCAGGTCCGCGGCGAAGCGCTCGGACTCGCCGGTGAGCCAGGCGTGGACGTCCTCCCACGGGCGCGATTCCTCCTGCGCGCCGACGAGCGGCGCGGGGACGAGCAGCAGGACGAGTCGCGCGAGGAACACGGGGAGCAACTCTATCAGCCCGCGGTCCCGGGTTCCCTTCCCGGCGGCCGCCCGGTATGAACGGGCCCCCCATGGGCGCACGCTGGCTCAAGCTCGGCTTCGTCGGCCCGACGCTGGTCTTCCTGATCGCGTTCAACGTCTTCCCCCTCGCGTACAACGTCGTCCTCGGCTTCACCAACGCGGAGCTGGTCGGGGGCGGGCGCGAAGGCGTGGGCGGCGCGAACTACGGGCGCGTCTTCTCCGACGCGCAGTTCGCGGACGCGCTGCGGCTGACGGCGCTCTTCGTGTTCCTCGCGGTCACGAGCGAGCTCCTGATCGGCTTCGGCGTCGCGCTCGCCCTCCAGCGCAGGTTCCGCGGGAAGGGCGCGGTGCTGACGGCGCTGCTCGTGCCGATGATGCTGTCGCCGGCGGTGATGGGGCTCTACTGGAACCTGATCCTGAACGGCAACTACGGCGTGTTGAACCAGGTGCTGGACGCGGTCGGGCTGGCGCAGCCTCAGTGGACGACCGACAAGAACCTGAAGCTCCTGTCGGTTCTCATGATCGACGTCTGGATGTGGACGCCGTTCATGCTGCTCATCGCGCTGGCGGGGCTGAACTCGATCCCGCAATCGATCTACGAGGCGGCGGAGATCGACCGCGCCGGCCGCTGGACCGTCTTCAGGCGGATCACGCTGCCGATGACGGCGCCGCTCCTGGTCCTCGCGGCCCTGTTCCGGACGACGGACGCGCTCAAGCAGTTCGATCTCGTCATGGCGGTCACCGGGCCGAACGACGCGGCGACGCAGACGCTCTCGACGCTGCTCTACCAGGTCGTGTTCCGCGACGGCAGGGTCGGCCTGGGCAGCGCGTACGCGTGCCTCGTGCTCGTCGTCGTGATCGCGATCGCGACGGTGTTCACGCGTTACCTCGACATCCTGCAGCGGAGGGCGGTCGCGTGAGAGCCCTGCGCTGGGCCGTCGTCGGCTCGTATCTCTTCCTCGCGATGCTGCCGCTCGCCTGGATGGCGCTGACGTCGATCAAGGACCGCGAGGACACGATCTCGCAGAACGCGCGCTTCGTCCCCGCGCCGGTGGAGTCGACCTCGCCGGACTCGGTCGCCTATCCCGCCACGCTCGACGCCTACCGCACGCTGAACGAGGTGTTCATCGGAGCGCGGCACAGCTTCTGGCACCACCTCGGAAACAGCGTGATCATCGGCGTGCTGTCGACGCTCGCGTCCGTGCTCCTCGGGACCGCCTGCGCGTACGGCTTCAGCCGCTTCCGCATCGCCGGCGCGAAGGACTGGCTCTTCTTCATCCTGTCGACGCGCTTCATGCCGCCGCTCGCGGTCGTCGTGCCGGTGCTCCTGATGTACCGGCGCTTCGACCTCCAGGGCACGCACGTCGGGCTGATCCTGCTCTACACCGCCTTCAACCTGTCGCTCGCCGTCTGGTTGATGAAGGGCTTCATCGACGAGATCCCGCGCGCTTTCGAGGAGGCGGCGCTGGTCGACGGCTACTCGCGCCTCGACGCCTTCCGCCGGATCATCGTGCCGCAGGCGGCGACCGGCATGGCGGTCACCGCGGTCTTTTGCCTGATCTCGGCGTGGAACGAGTACGGCTTCGCGATGACGCTCAACAGCTCGTCCGCGGTGACCGTGCCCGCGTACTTCGCCGGTTTGCAGGGCAACATCGAGGGCATGCCGTGGCCGCAGGTGGCGGCCGGCGCGCTGCTCTTCGTCGCGCCGATCGTGCTCTTCACGGTTCTGGTCCGCCGCCATCTCCTGCGCGGCATCACCTTTGGGACGATCAAGCAGTGACGCGCAAGCTCGACAGGCTGACGCTCGTCGCGATCGCCGTCGGAATCGGCGCGATGCTCCAGCCCTGGTGGGAGGGCGGCTTCCGCGCCGGGTTCTTCTTCACGATCGCGGCCACGCTCGCGCAGATCGTCACCTCGCACGTCGCCCCGCGGAGGGACGCGTGAGCTTCGTCGAGCTCCAGGGCCTGGAGAAGGTCTTCCCCGACGGCACGCGCGCGGTGAACCGCATCGACCTCGCCATCGAGGAGGGCGAGCTCATCGTCCTCCTTGGCCCGTCGGGCTGCGGCAAGACGACGACGCTGCGCATGCTCGCGGGACTCGAGCGCGCGACCGCGGGCAAGGTGATGCTCGGCGGCCGCGACGTGACCGACCTCCCGCCCTCGCGCCGCGACGTCGGCTTCGTGTTCCAGTTCTACGCGCTCTATCCGCACATGACGGTGCGCGAGAACATCGCCTTCCCGCTCGAGTGCGCCGGCGCGCCCCGCGGCGAGCGCGAGCACGCGGTGCAGCGCGTCGCGGAGCGGCTTGAGCTCGAACCTCTTCTCGATCGCAAGCCGCGCGCGCTCTCCGGCGGCGACCAGCAGCGCGTCGCGCTGGCGCGCGCGATGGTCCGCCGGCCGGCGATCTACCTGATGGACGAGCCGCTCGGCACGCTCGACGCGGACCGGCGCCTGGAGATGTGCGAGTTCATCCGCTCGCAGCAACAGGAGCTCCGGGTGACGACCGTGTACGTCACGCACGACCAGGAGGAGGCGATGCGCCTGGCCGACCGCATCGTCGTGATGAGCGAGGGCGACATCATGCAGGCCGGTCCGCCGGCGGAGGTCTACGACCAGCCCGCCTCGCGCTTCGTCGCGAACTTCGTCGGCAGCCCGGGCATGAACATGATCTTCGGCTCGGTCGACACGGAAGGCCGGGCGTTCCAACCCGACGGCCTCGACGTCGCCGTCCCGCTCGCCGCGCCCGCCCCGCACGGCCCGGCGCGCCTCGGCATCCGCCCGGAGTTCGCGCGCCTCGACGCGGACGGCCCGATCCGCGGCGACGTGGTCGTCGACGAATACCTCGGCGCCGACCGCTGCCTGCACGTGCAGACCGAGGTGGGACGGTTGATCGTGCGCGGCGGCCCCGACGAGCCCGACCGCGTCGGCGCGACGGTCGCCATCGCCCTCGATCCGGAGCACGTGCGCGTCTTCGACGCGGCGACGGGGTTGCGCACGGCTTGACCGGGAAGGGTCTTCCGGGTTCCGCAGGTTCTCCCAAAAGAAGCCGGATCCCGCATGAATCCTTGGGCACCGACCGATTCAGCTCAGAGAATGGGCTGTTCGATGTAGTCTAGCGGTCCCGCCTCGGCCCTGGACCGCGCTGCGATCGCGGCTTTGATGTCCATGACAGGCGTCCCGTCCAGCTCGATGTACAGCTTGGGCCGTGGCCTCTCGCCCTTGAAGTACAGCAGCGCCGCTCGAGCGAGGTGGAGGTCGTCTCGCGCGGCCCCTATCGCCCGAATCGCCTGGGCCTCCTCTTCGTGGACCGCGGGAGAGTCCCGGCGCAACTCGTCATAGCGCGGCTTCCCCCGGGGCATAGGCGGCCTCGGCTCTCTGAGTGTGCTTCCAAGCCCCGGTAGTTCAGCTTCGAGGCGGCCAAGCTGCGGGGTCAAGTCATCGACGGACCTGTCCGGAGACTCTATCTACACCGCAGCGCTACCCGTTGCCTTCTTGAAGTTCAATCCACGGCACATCTGCCATTGTGGTCTCCGCATATAGATCGTCGTGGCTTGGAGCGAGGGAGGCGTAATCAACCCCGTCATCGTCATCCATTTCGTCCAGAACCATCGCGTAGCAGACGATGGTGCGTCCTTCCCTTGTGGATTTCCTGCTGACAAGCTTGCCCGAGAGCGCCAACTTCCGAACCTCCACGTACACTCTGCGCCTGTCGCATCCGAGGCGGGTGGCGATCTCTCCGACGTTGAGGCTTTGGTCTTCTAGGAGAGCCAAGATTCTCGGGACTAGCTCCGCCGACTCCCGCGCGACAGAGTTCTGTTGCGTCTTAGGGAGCTCGACGGAACCTCCGCAGTGTAGTTCTGGCCTGTCAAAACTCATGAGAACACGGGACCCGCGTGAAATTCCCGATGCTGTTTACGCGCAGGAGTTGTCAGCCTCCTTAGCGCGAAACGGTTCCTGCACAGCGCTGACATCACTGCCGGCACCGCCAGCCAAGAGACAAGAGGGATTTCATGAGATCACCTCCATCTTGATTGCCAAGGTGGCCTCTGGAGATTGCCTTGTCCATAAGAAATGGGTCTACACTCGTGCAAGTTCGACGCCAACAACAACCGGCAGCCCCCCAAAGAGGCGTGGTTCTCCGAGGGGGTGACACCCGACCTCCGTGCGCGCCCGCGGAGCTACCAACAACTCACATCTGCATTCGGGTAACGAGTCTCGGTCGCCAGCGGGACCATGGCCTCACAGCCTCCTACGGTCTTGAGCGCTCTTCGTCAGATCCCCCCCGGATGCGCCGCGACATTTCAGGGGTCGCGCGCTCTCACCGATCAGGAAATCGAGCACGCCCGCGGTCTCCTCCGCGTCCATGCAGTTGAAGATCGAGTTGTAGTGAAGAACACGGCCCATGATGCGACGTCCTTCGGGGAGATCGCTGGAATCCCCAGGGGAGAAGTTTATTCCGCCCGGGTCGCCGACGGGCTTTCTTGTGCAGCCCGACGTTTGTTGGGCAGGGGAGACTTCCTGGGCAAAGCCGCTTCCGCACGTTTCTACAGGCGAATGCGACGCGGATCCGACCTCGCCCGGATCCAGGGATAGGCTTCGACTGGAGTCCTATTCCCTCATGCAGCCACAGACTCAAAACACCGTTCTGATCGCCCTCGCGGCGGCGGCGGCCTTCGCACTCCCGGCGGCGGCGCAGACCGCCGCCGGCGCTGAGTCCAACGTCGCGCTGGCGCATACGCTCGTCTCGTCCGGAGACGCCTCGTCGACGGTCAACCACGACGCCTACGCCACGCTCGGGCAGACGCTGGCGGGGGTGGAGTCCACCTCGACGAACTACGCGCTGCAGAGCGGCGTCGCCTGGATCAAGCCACAGATCACGTCGAACGAGCCGATCGTGTTCGCCGCCGCCACGCCGGGCGACAAGGACGGCAACGAGAACGTCAACATCTTCGGCTACAACTTCCTCGCGCCCGGCGCCGGCAACCTGACGGTCGACTTCGGGAGCACCATGAGCCCGGCCACGCTCGTGACGACCAACACCGTCGCGACCACGGTGACGCCGCCGGGTCTCGGGCCGCTCGGCAACCCGATCGGCGATACGCCGGTCACGGTGACCAACCTGCACGGATCGCACACGGCGGAGAAGGCGTTCACCTATCTGCCGGCGATGCTCGTCGACACGATCGCGACGCCGGGCGGACGACTCGAGATGCGACTGCAGACCCATCCCGGCGACGTCTACTTCCTCGTGATGGGCAAGAGTTCGCCGGGGATCGGCGCGACCCTGAATCCGTGGGACGGGAAGATCGAGATCCTGTTCAACGTTCAGTTGCTCCAGGCGCTCGTCCCGGTCCCGCACGGTCCGAGCCTTTTCCAACTCGACATTCCCAACGACCCGGTTCTCGGAGGCGGCGTCCTCCAGTTCCAAGCCCTTTCGGTGACCAGCTTCGCCACGAACACGGGTTCCTTCACCAACCTCCTGAAGGTGACCATCGTTCCTTGATCCGCAACATGAAGACCTCTTCCCAAAAGCTCTGGTCCGCGTCCGCGCTCGCCGCGCTCGCGTCGACGTTCCTCTGGACGCCGGGCGTCGCCAGCCCGGCCGCGGCGCTTCCCGGAGACGGACTCGATCCGCCCGCGCTGCTCCAGTACCAGGCTCGGCTGCTCCAATCGAACGGGACTCCGGTCGTCGGACCGGCCGTGTCGGTCACCTTCCGCATCTACAGCGCGCCGATCGGCGGGCTTGCGCTCTACGAAGAGACGCACGTCGAAGCGGTGGCGGACGGACTGCTCTCGGTCCTGATCGGCGACACGGTCCCGCTTCCCCCGAGCCTGTTCGAGGAGAACGACCTGCTCTACCTCGGCGTCACGGTGGCGGGCGACAGCGAGCTCACGCCGCGCCAGCGCATCGCGACCAACCCGTACGCGATCCGCGCGAAGTCCGCGAGCACCGCGGACGACGTTCCGGGCAAGGACATCACTCCGAACACGATCACCGTCAACGGGCTCCTCGTGATCGACGCGAACGGCAACTGGGTCGGCAGCCCGACCGGTCTCGTCGGTCCTCAAGGTCCTCAAGGCCCCGCGGGGCCGACCGGCCCCGCCGGTGCCGACGGCGTGCAGGGTCCCACCGGACCCGCGGGCGCCGACGGCCCCCAGGGCGCCGCCGGACCGACCGGACCCGCGGGCGCGGACGGAGCCCCGGGTGCGGACGGCGCTCCCGGTCCGATCGGACCCACGGGTCCCGCGGGAGCCGACGGCGCCGCCGGACCTCCCGGGCCCACGGGGCCCACCGGAGGCCCCCCCGGTCCGACCGGGGCCGCCGGGCCGCCAGGTCCCACCGGACCCGCCGGTGCGGACGGTCCGCAAGGTGCCGCCGGACCGAGCGGTCCCGCCGGTTCCGACGGGGCGGACGGTACCCCCGGCGTGGACGGTGCCCCCGGTCCGGTCGGACCGACCGGACCCGCCGGGCCTGCCGGAGCCGACGGTGCCGCCGGGCCTCCCGGTCCCATCGGGCCCACCGGGCCCGCTGGTGGTCCTCCCGGTCCGACCGGTCCTACCGGGGCCGCTGGGCCCCCGGGCCCGGCCGGAGCGACGGGACCCGCCGGTCCCGCCGGACCCACCGGCGCCGCGGGCGCGGACGGAGCCGACGGCGCTCCCGGTCCGCAGGGGATCGCCGGACCCACGGGTCCCGCCGGCGCGATCGGTCCCGCGGGACCGACCGGTGCCGCCGGTGCCGACGGCGCGGACGGAGCGGACGGCCCGCAAGGCCCGGCCGGACCCACCGGGCCCGCAGGCGCGATCGGTCCCGCTGGACCCACCGGCGCCGCCGGTGCCGACGGGGCGGACGGTGCTCCGGGCCCCCAGGGACCCATCGGTCCCACGGGCCCGGCCGGCGCGGTTGGACCCACCGGCGCTCCCGGCGTCGACGGTGCGGACGGCTCGGACGGCGCGCCCGGACCTCAAGGGCCCGCCGGCCCCACGGGTCCCGCCGGTGCCGTCGGTCCCGCCGGGCCGACCGGCGCCCCCGGCCTCGATGGCGCGGATGGAGTCGACGGCGCGGCCGGTCCCCAGGGACCCACCGGACCCACCGGCCCCGAGGGTGCGATCGGCCCCGCCGGGCCGACCGGCGCTCCGGGCGCGGACGGAGCCGACGGTGCGCAGGGACCCCAGGGCCCCATCGGCCCGATCGGCCCGATCGGACCGGCCGGACCGGCCGGGCCGGCCGGACCACAGGGTCCGATCGGCCCCACCGGGCCGAAGGGCATGGCCGGACCCGTCGGTCCGCCCGGACTCCCCGGCACGCCGGGGCCCGGCGCGTACATCGACGACGGCGGAACGAGCGGCTGGGGCGTCAATACGGCCCGCGAGGACGACAACCTCGTCGCGATCGTCAACGTGGACCCCGCCGGCGTGATCGCGAGCACGATCCTCTTCGGAGACGACACCTCGGTGCCCTTCTCCGTCTACTCGGTCGACCTCGTGACGGGCACGCCCACGCTGCTCGGCTCGGGCACGGTCGGAACGATCCTCGACCACACGGACTACACGTCCGGCGTGACCACCTACTTCTTCATCCGCGTGGAGGTCTCGTCGACCACGGCGCAGACGATCTACGGCGGCCTGGTCAACAACCCGGCCGGCGTTCCGATCCAGCGCCTCACGCCCGACCGCTTCCTGGTCAACGACGACTAGCTTCGGCCGCTAGGATGGGCGCCGCATGACGGCGCCCTTCCTCGAGCTCCGCGGCGTGGTGAAGCGCTTCGGCGAGACCGTCGCGCTCGACGCCGTCGACCTCGAGGTCGGTCCGACCGAGCTCGTCGTCGTGCTCGGACCGACGGGCGCGGGCAAGACGACGATCCTGCGCACGATCGCCGGTCTGGAAGCGCCCGACGCGGGAACCGTTTCGATGGGCGGCGCGGACGTCACCGCGTTCAGCCCGGCCGAGCGCGACGTGGCGCTCGTGTTCCAGAACTTCTCGCTCTACCCGCGCTGGACGGTGCGCGCGAACCTGAGCTTCCCGCTACGGGCGCCGGGGCGGAATCTTGCCGCGTCGGAGATCAACGAGCGGGTCGGCTGGGCGGCCAAGCTCCTGCGGATCTCCCACCTGCTCGACCGCGACGCCGCGCGGCTCTCCGGCGGCGAGATGCAGCGCGTGGCGATCGGCCGCGCGATCGTGCGGCGGCCGCGGCTCTTCCTGATGGACGAGCCGCTCTCGAACCTCGACGCCAAGCTGCGCGAGGCGTTGCGGGTCGAGCTGGTCCAGCTCGCGCGCAAGCTGGAGACGCCGATGGTCTACGTCACGCACGACCAGGCGGAGGCGCTCTCGATGGCGGACCGCATCGTCGTCCTGCACGAGGGCCGCGTGCTCCAGACCGGACGCCCGCGCAACGTCTACCTCGCGCCCGCGTCGCCCGTCGTGGCGCGCCAGCTCGGCCAGCCGCCGATCAACGTCTTCGAGGCGCACACCGACGGCGCGCGCTGGTACTCGCGCAACGGCACGCCGCTCGTCGAAGCGGTCGAGGAGCCCCCCGGCCGCGCGCTCCTCGGCGTTCGCCCCGAGCACGTCGCGCCCTTCGGCGGCGACACGCCGGGCGAGGTGCTCGTCGTCGAGGACACCGGGCCGGCGCGCATCCTGCTCGTGCGCTGGGCGGGGGAGGACATCCACGTGCTCGCCTCGCGGGACTTCGCGATCGAGCCCGGCGACGAGGTCCACCCGCGCGTCGAGGCCTCGCGCGTCGTGGTGTGGCCGCCGACGGCGGATCAGTCGGCGGTCTGAGGGTTCACGACGAGGACCGACGCGCGGTCGGCCTTCAGGTATCTCGCCGCGAGGTCGGTCAGGAACTCGGCCGTCATCGACTCGTAGAAGGGCTGGAGCGAGCGGATCTCCTCGAGGCTTCCCGGCCGGCGGTGCGCTTCGCCGAGGACCTGCAGCCAGAAGCGGTTCGTGCGCAGGGCGTCGCGAACTCCCGCGAGCACGGGCTCGACGAGGCGCTCGACCTCCTTCGCTTCCACCCCGCCGGTGGCGACGCCGTCGACAACGGCGAGGCACGCGTCGACCATCTTCTCGGCATCCGCGGGCTCGGCCATCGCCTGCGCGATGATCACGCCGTTCCCGGGATAGGTCGTGCTCACCTCCGACATCGCGACGGGAGAGTAGGACGCGCCGAGGTTCTCGCGCACCTCCTTGCGCAGCCGGTCGCTCAGGACGCTCGAGAGGAAGCTCAACCCGTGGCGCACGTCCGGGTCGAGGCCGTCGGTCGTGGGCCACGTGAGCATGACGAGGCTCTTGGAGTCGGCGGTGTCGACCGAGTGCTCCTGGCGCACGCCGGTGAGCGACTCCGGCATGACACGCCGCTCCTCGTAGCGGCGCAGCCCGCGCCGCTCGGGGAGCGTGCCGAAGGTGGCGGCGGCGGCGGCCACCGCCGCCTCGACGTCGACGTCGCCGACGATCGTCACCTCGATCGGCGCGTCGCCGAGGTGCGGGGTGAGCCACTCGCGCACGGCGTCCATCTCCACCGCCTCGAGGTCGGCCCGTTCCGGGATGCCCACCCGTGGGTCGTTGGAGTAAAGCGTCGGCAGATACTCCATGAGGTAAGGCCCCTGATGCTGGTGCTCGAACGACTCGAACATCTGCGGCAGCAGGCGGCGGAGCTGCACCAGCCCCTCGTCGCGCCAGCCCGGGTCGGTGAGGAAGGCGCACACGAGCTCGCACTCGAGCAGGAGGTCCTCCGCCGTGGTCGCGCCCGAGAGCGCGAACGCGTCCGTGGCCACGCCGAACCTCACGCCCACCTGCCGGCCGGCGGTGAGGCGACGGATCTCCTCGGTGTCGTGGGCGCGGAGGCCGCCGGCGGTGAAGATGCGGTCGGCCACGAACACGAGCGCCGCCTTCTCGACCTCCGCGGTCAAACGACCCTCGCCGAGGTAGAGCGAGACCAGGACCTGCTTCTCCTTGAAGTCGGTGCTCTTCACGTTGAGCGTGACGCCGTTCGCGAACCGCAGGAGGTGCACGTCGAGGTCCGCGACGTGCTCGCGCGCGGCCACCTCGCCCTTCGTCTCGGGATCGGACGCGTAGGCGAAGGCCTGTTCGACGATCTCCTCGCCCTTCTCGATCTCGACCGCGGCGCTCGCCTCCCAGGCGGCGCGGAGCTCTTGCGCCGTGTCGGGACCGAGGTCGAGGTTGCCGGTCCCGTGCACGGTGAGCTCGCCCTCGCCCCAGGCCTCCACCAGCGCCTCGTGACACGCCTCGACCGTGAGCGCCTCGATCGCGGGCCCGCGGATCGCGCGGCGCGTCGCGGCGTCCGCCGGCACCCTGCGGTGCTCGGCCGCGTTGAGGATCGCGCTCACCAGGCTGCGGCTGTGCTGCGTCGGCTCGCGCTCGACGGCCTCGTCGAGCGCCCGCAGCGCGTCCGCGCGCAGCTCCTCGAGCTCCGCTTCCTGGAACCCGTAGAGGAGGGCGCGCCGCAGCTCCTTCTCCGCCGCGCCGAGCGCCTCGCGCCAGAGCTCCGGCTCGCAGATGACGATCAGCTCCTCGCCGTCGAAGGCGCGGAGGAACTCGCCGCTCGTCGGACGCGCGCCGAGGAACGGGCAATCCTCTTCCTTGGTCAGCTCGAGCATGCGCAGCCGCACGATGCGGCGCGCGTACTCGAGCGGCAGGTCCTCGACCATCGTCGCCTTCGTGTACGCCTTCTCCTCCCAGGGAACGAGCCGCGCGATCTTGATCTGCGCCGTCGGGATCTCTTCCTCGGGGAGGAAGAAGGCGAAGGAGTACGCCTCGGGCTCCCCCTCGTCCGGCTCGGGCGGCAGCGGCTCGTCCGGAGCCGTCCACTCGCCGAAGGCCTCCTCGACGAGCGGGACGGGATCGAGCTCGCCCAGGTCGCCGACGAGGATGAGCGTCACGTTGTCCGGGCGGTACCAGCGCCTGTAGAACGCTCGCAGCGCCTGCGGCGTGAACGCGTCGCGGCTCTCCTTGTCGCCGATCGCCAACCGTTCGGGGTAGCGGGTCCCGGCGAGCATGATCTCCATCTGCCGAACGCCGACGCGGTAGCCGACCGTGTCGCGCTCGCGCTCCTCGCCGTCGATGACGCCGCGCTCCCTGTCGACCTCCTCCTTCGCGAGCAGGAGACCGCTCGCGTAGTCGCGCATGACCTTCAGGCCCTCGCGCAGCGACCCGGCGTCGGCGTTGGGAAGGTCGAGCATGTAGATCGTCTCGCCGAAGCCCGTGGTCGCGTTCGTATCGGGACCGAACGACATGCCGCGCTCCTGGAACCACTCGATCAGCGTCCCCGGCGGGAAGCTCTCCGAGCCGTTGAAGGCCATGTGCTCGAGGAAGTGCGCCATGCCGCGCTCGTCGTCGGTCTCGTGCAGGCTGCCGGCGTTGACGTGCATGCGCACGTAGAGGCGCTCCTTCGGCTCCTGGTTCGCGGCCCACGCCCAGCGCATGCCGTTCTCCAGGTGACCGAAGCGAATCCGCGGATCGACGGGAACGTCCGAGGTCTCGTGCTCCCAGGGGCGCACCCGAGCGCCTTCCTCCTGCGGAACCGGCGACGAAACGAGAAGGACGCACGCGACGAGCGAGGTGAACATGGCGGAGAGCTTAGCGGTTCGGGGGACTACAGGGGCCAGTCCCGACCGGCGCGCTTCCACGCCTCCTCGTCCTGACCCTCCACCGCTTCGACGGGCAGGGCGACGCGGACCTCGGCCTCGCCGTCGAGCTCGAGCTCTTTGTCGAGATAGATCTCGTCGCCGTGCCACGTGACGCGCAGCTTCCACACGCCGGACACCAGGGACTCGATGCTCAGGTCGCTCAACGGCGCGAGGTCGTACGGATCCTCCGGCTTGCCGTTGATCACGACTTCCATCGGAAGTCCCTGGTACCGGCCGGGGAAGAGGATGGAAAGCGACGAGTCGCCCAGCTCGACCACCTCGAGCTCGAGGTCGACGCGGGTCTCCCCCTGGCGCACGAGCCGCCCGGCCCACGTGTTGCCCTGCGGGCCGCGCGCCTCGAGATAGCGCACGCCGGCGACGTCCTCCCAGGCGGAGAAGACGTAGCGCCCCTCGCGGTCGGTGAGGGTCTCCTGCCGCGACGGCGGCAGGTAGGGCATCACCTCGGACTCGAGGTACCGCGACGGCTCGCGGAGGTAGCCGAGGTTCGCGCGCACGCGATCCGGCGCCTCAAGGCTGACGTCGACGCCGGGCAGCGGTCTCCCGTCGAGCGTGACGACGCCGGTCAGCATCGGCGCCGCCTGCAGGTTGATCTGCACCGGCGTCGTCCGTCCCTCGCGCAGGTTGACCACCTGCTCGCGCGCGACGGCGCCCGGCCGGAACGCCATTACCTTCACGACTTCCGCCGGCAGGTTCTCGACCAGGACCGAGCTCCCGGGCGGCACCTCGACCGGGTTGAGCCGGTGCCACGGATACCGCTGCGACCGCACCTCGGGTCCGATGCCGGACCGGGAATGCGTCGACGTGCCGGGCAGCACGTACACCAGCGTGGGTCCGGGACCGCCGACCGGATTCGGCGTGCTGATCGACATCGACACCGCCGGTCGCAGCGCCAGCGTGAGCCGGCCCGGCGGCATCGGCCGTCCGGCGGAGACGGACACGGTGGTGGCCAGCGTGGCGTAGTCGGGGTGCTCCACCTCGGTGACGCAGTGCCCGGAGGCGACGGCGCCGAAGTAGAACTCGCCGTCGACGCCGCTGTACGCGACCTGACCGTCGAGCGTGATCTTCGCGCCCTCCACCGGCTCGCCCTTGCGGTCGACGATCCGACCCTGCGCCGAGCCCGGCAGCCCGAAGCCGATGTTCAAGAGCGTCTCGGCGTTCTGACGCAGGCGCACCTCGCGCCGCGCGCCGACGACCCCGGGTCCCGAGATCCGGACGACGGCGAGGCCCGGATACAGGTCGGTCGCGCCGAAGGCGCCCGTCGAGTCGCACGAGAGCGTCCGTCCGGCGTTGGGCCCGGCGACGAAGGTCACCTCGCCGCGGACACCCCCCTCGACCCCGATGCCGATGCGGCCGGAGAGGCGGGCGCTCCGGCCCGTGCCGATCGCCGGCACGCGCGAATCGGTCGGGAGGTAGCTCGCCTGCACGAGGTCGAGCTCGACGCGACACGGCCAGAGCACCGTGGTGGGCTCGTTCGAGGCGACCGCGTTCGACTCGATGCGGGGCGGAGGAACGAGCTGCACCGGCGGCTCCAGCCCGCCGTTGACGGCGGGAACCGCCTGGGCTTCGACCTCGATCGGCTTCAGGTCCGCGCGCCCGCCGTCGCCTCGGCCGGCGTAGAAGGCGAGCGCGAACACGCCGACGACGAGCACGAGGGCCAACGCGAAGAGGCCGGTGTGGGGATGCTTGGCCATGGAGGGAGGGGAACGAGACTAGCCGCCGGGAGCTGCCCGGTCACCCCGAGCCGGTTGGACGCCGGCCCGCCGGCCGGCTTCCCCGCGGATCGCGTCGGGTTGCCCGGGGCCGGGAGCGCGCCCACAATGCGGACTTGGGCGCGCGAAGGGCACGAATCGCGGTCGCGGGAACGCTCGTCGCGGCGCTGGCCGCTACCTGTGGCGGCGCGGATACGGAGAGCTCGTCGGGCGGGGACGGCGCCTCGCGGGACGCTCTGGAAGCCGCGCCGGCGACGCGCTTTCTCGCGCGCCGCGAGGTCCCGGTGATCGGCCGCCCCGTCGGGCTGCTCGCCCGGGACTACGACGGCGACGAGCGCACGGACCTCGTCGTCGCGACGCGCTCGCCGGCGGCGGTGCGCGTGCTGCGCGGCGCGCCGGGCGGGCCCGCGCGCGAAGGACCGCGGGCGGTGCTCGGCGACGACTATCCGCTCGGTCCGGTGGCCTTCGGCCGGGGTCGCTTCGCCGTCGCGTTGCAGGGGGCGCGCGAGGTCGCCCTCTTCGCCGACGGCGAGCCGGGGCTCGCGCACACGCGCGTCGAGCTGCCCGCCACGCCGCGCGCGATCGGGTCGGGCGACCTCCGCGGCGACGGGAGCGTCGAGCTGCTCCTGGCCACCGACGACAACCGGCTCGCGGTCGTCGGATCCGACGGCTCGGTTGTCGTGTGCGAGCTGCCCGACGAGATCGGCGGACGCCCCACCTTCGTGCACGTGCTCGGCGATGGCAGCGGCTTCGTGGTCGGAGCGCAGCTCGCGCGAGCCGTGCTCGCGTTCTCCGCGGCGGAGGTCGCCGACGGAGCCGCGCTCGCGCCCGTGCTGCGCGTAGAGCTCGCGGGCATCCCGCGCGACGCGGTCGAAGCGGACCTCGACCGCGACGCGGCGGGCGATCCGGAGCTCGTCGTGGTCGGCGGCGACGCGGGGATCTGGGTCTTCGGGCTCGGCCGCCCGGGCGGCGCGAGCGCGTGGCTCGCCGAGGAGGGGCGGACGCCGCGCGCGATCCGCGCGCCCGGCGTCGTGCCGGTCGACGTCGAGGCGATCGATCTCGACCGGGACGCGAACACGGAGCTCGTCGTGCTCGGCTTCTACGACAGCGCCTACGGCGTGCTCGGCGGCTTCCGGGACGGAGCGCCGGCGTTCACGCTGCAGGAGTACGCCGGCCAGGACCCGGTCGACACGGCGCTGGCGGACCTCGACGACGACGGCCTCCTCGACCTCGCGGTCGCGAACCGCGGCGCGCACCGGGTCAGCGTGCTCACCGGGACCGGCTACGCCAAACCCGGACGGGTGAGCTTCCATCAAGCCCTCCGCGTGCCGGTCGGACCCAACCCGACGCACGTCGCGACGGGGAACCTGGACGACGACCCGCTGCCGGACGCGGTGACGCTCAACGCCGGCGACGCGACGCTGACCGCGCGGCCGAACCGGCCCGGCCTGCTCGGCGCGAGGGGCGCGCGCGCCGCCGCCGGCGACAACCCGCGCGCGCTAGCGGTCGGCGACGCGACCGGCGACGGCCGGAACGACGTCGCGGTCCTCGAGGTTGCCGGCGAAGGCGCGCGGATCGCGCTCTGGGACGGCCGCGCCGGCGCGGTGACGTGGACGCACGCGCTCGACGAACCCGCCGCCGACGTCGCCGTCGGCAAGGGCGAGATCCTCGTCGCCGCGGGAACAAGCGTCAGCGTGCTCTCCCCGGACGCCGAGCCCGTCTCGATCGAGCTCCCCGTCGAGCCGCGCGCGCTGGTCGCCTTCCAGGCGGACGACGACGACGTGCTCGAGATCGCCGCCGCCTCCGACGCCGCGGGTCGGGCGGCCGGCGTGTGCGTCGTCGACCGCGGCGGCGGCGAGCCCACCGTGACGACGATCCCCGTCCCCTTCGAGAAGCTGCGCGGCAAGCGCGCGCGCGACGTCGCCGCGGCCGACTTCGACGGCGACGGCGAGCAGGACCTCGCGGTGCTCGCGCTGGGAAGCACGGACACCGCCCCCGGCGACGTCTACGTGTTCCTTCGGGGCGAAGACGGCTTCGCGTCCGCGCTCGCGCTCGAGACGGGACTGGCGCCCGCGGCGATCGACGCCGGCGACGTGAACGGCGACGGCCGCGCGGATCTCGTCTGCGCGGCGCAGAACAGCCACAACGTGAACGTGTGGCTGTCGGAAGCGGGAAGCGACGGCGAGCTCGTCATGCGGCGGCTGGCCGACCTCGGCGCGGGGCTCGGCCCGCTCGACGTCGCGCTCGTCGACCTGGACGGAAACGGGAAGCTCGACCTCGTCACCGCCAACAACTTCAGCCACGACGTCTCGGCGATCTACAATATGACGCGGTAGCACCACCGGCATGCTTGTAGCGGCAGGGGAGGAGAAGGTCGATCCGCGCAATCCGGCTTGACGCAGCGTCCAACAGCACCGAGGCTTACTCGGAGCCATGAGCTAGCAATCGTTGTAAGAAGAGAGGAGAGGTTCATGGAGCAGCAAGAGGACTTCGACTGGTTTGACGAGTCCGTCGGCGCGGTAGAGTTGAAGACGGCGGAGAACACGTGCCTCCAAGTCCTTCTGGAGGACTTTGAGCTCTCCGCAAAGGGGTTCAGCGGCAACAAGGGCCTGCACCTTCGAGTCGATTTGGCCGGCGACATGCCAACGATACGCCGCCGTGAACAGCGACACTTGGTGAAGGCTCGGATCGCTGAGCTAAACAACGTTGCCTTCGAGACCGTCGCTCGGGATGAACAAAAGCTCCTCGAAGCCGTCGTCTTCACGGGGGAGAGCCAGGTGTACTCGCCGCCAAAGGACGAACGCCGTTTTGTCTTTCGCTATGCCAGCGGCGGAGCTCTCCCGATCGCAAAGATCGGCAAGCAGCACTTCTTCTGCCTCTTCTATAGAGATGTTGAACCCTGGGGTTGGAACATCGCCAACGGATCCTGTGACACGGTCAGCGAACTCAGGAACCCGGTCGATGCGGTCCGGCGCGAGTTCGCGGAAGAACTCATAGTTCTGCACCGAGGCGACCCCGGTAAGGATTTCCAGTTCCAGTGGGCCGATGACTCGAAGGGAGGTCGACTGAATCACCCGGTGTTCTTCGAAGCGCGCCGCCTGTGGGATGAACGTTTCATGGAAGGTGGCATCGAGGGACTCGATCCCACGCCGCTTCCCGTGCGTTCCCTTCCAGGCCCAGACTCGCTCGCGATTGAGATCGACGGCGACGAAAAGATCCACCACAACGTCTTCCTAAACATCAACGCCGCCGACTTCGGCATCGAGATCGACAAGATTGGCGTTTTCGAGATCGGGCACGATTGCGAGCTACTTGATGGCGAGATCGTTGACGGTCGACTACTCAATCGCCCCATTGGTCTCTTCGATATCGGGCGTGTAGACGAAATCCTGCAAGCGGAGGTCCAGGTCCCGGACTGGATCTTCTTCCGCGGCATCTGTTCCGGCGGCGCCGCGTTCGAGAAAGTCACCACGCAGGACTTCAGACAGCACCTAGAAAAGCAGCCTCGGATTCGTACCGAGGAGAAGATTGAGAAGTGGCTGGCGCAGTCGCCAAGCGTGAGGCACGGCCTTTGTCCCGTAACGCGTCAGATCCTCGACCGATTCCGCGGAACGGATGCCGGCCTAAAGCTCATCAGCAAGTCGGGCTCGGGAGTCTCTTGCTTTATCAGCCATGCGACGGCTGACCTGCAGTTCGCGCAGCTCTTGCATAAGGACCTGTTGAAGAACGGGATTAGCTGCTGGTTCGCGCCGGAGGACATGATGATCGGGGACCACATCATGCAGACGGTCAACGAGGCCATTCGCCTGCACGACAAGGTCGTTGTGATCCTCAGCACAGCATCAATAGAGAGCACCTGGGTCGAACACGAGGTAAGCCGGGCCCTTGATGGGAGCGCGAAGCGAGGTAGGAACCTGCTGTTCCCGATTCGCATCGATGACGCCGTGATGGAGTGCCCATCCGGCTGGGCGAATGAGCTTCGCACGAAGCAGAACGGGCAGTACATCGGCGACTTCACGAACTGGAAGGATGCAGAGAGTTACGACGTCGCGCTGAAGAAGCTTGTGCTCGCACTTCAGGGGGAAGGCCAAGCGTCCTAGCCCCCGATCCGCTGACTGCGTGGAGCGAGCTGGCAGCGATCCCAGCCCCGCCACACCTACTCCAGCTCGACGACCTCGCGCACCGGCTTGTAGTCCCCCAGCTCCCGCTCGAACTCGTGACGCAGGATCGTGAAGTACCACTCGTCCACCGCGACGCCCCCCTTCATCACCTTGGCCTTGGACAGGTGCGCCATGCGGTAGCCGTTGCGCTCGAGCACGAGCCGCGAGCCCGCGTTCCCGACGAACACGTAGGCCGTCATCACCGCCGCGTCCAGGTAGCGGAAGGCCAGGTGGGTGACCATCCGGACCGCCTCGGTCATGAAACCGCGTCCCCAGTAGGCCGGGTCGAGCCAGTAGCCGACGTCGCCGGTCGTCGGGTGACCCGCGAAGCGCGGGCCGATGGAGCCGGCGAAGGCCTCGGTCTCGACGTCGAGGATGGCGAAGTGATAGTCGTCGCCGTTGCCGCTCGGGACGATCCAGCGGCAATAGAAGTCGGCCACCTCCTCGCGGCAGGCGGGGCCGTCCCACACCAGCCAGCGCAGGATGTCTTCGTTCTCGTGCAGGACGTCGAAGGCGGTGTCGGCGAAGCGCGGATCGAGCGGCACGAGCTTGACGCGCTCGCCGAAGAGCTCGGCGTGCTTCAGGCGCGGGCGCTTCATCCGGAGAGCTGCTCCAGCATGTCGATCAAGCCGAGGCAGAGGCGCAGCGAGCCGGAAAGGCCGGGATTCGCCGCGCCGTCGCCGGCGAGGCGATGCTCGACGAAGCCGTGCGGTTGCCGAAACCGCTCCACGGTCGTGCGGAGCACCGCGGTGAACATCGCGCGGGTGTCGTCGCTGCGCAGCTCCGGAAGCCCCTCGTCGTAGATCATCCCGAGGCCGGCCAGGAGGTTCTGGGGTACGCCGCCGACGTCGCCGACCGGGAGCGAGCGCGGGTAGAAGCCCTGGACCGTCGTGTCGATCCACGCGCCGGCGCCGGTCTGCTGGCCGCGGAAGTGCGAGTCGGCTGCGGCGTCGAGCAGCGTCGTCACGCCGTCGAGATAGCTCGGCTCGAGCGCCGCGACGTCGCGGAAGATCTTCCAGCAGCGCACCTGGTCCGCGGCGACGTTGCCGCCGTAGCGCAACGCGTCGCGCCAGAGCGGCGCGTAGCGCTCCAGACCCGAGACGGCCAGGCTGCGGAAGACGCGGTTCTCGGGATGCGCCTGCCACATCGAGGTGGCGCGGCCGCCGTAGTGGCCGTAGTTGTCGTCGAAACCCGGATCGATGTTGCGCCAGTCGCCCGGCCAGTAGTGGTCGTACTCGAGCGTGAGACAGGCCTCCTCGGCGGTGCGGAGGAGCGTCTTCGCGAACGCGTCGTCCGCGGTGACGGCCGCGAGGCGCGCCAGCGGCTCCACGACGTCGAGCCGCCGGAGCTGTGGAACGTCGAAGAAGGGCTGGCCGTCCGCCGGCCGGTACTTCACCGCCACCTCGCCGTCGGGCAGCACGCCGCGCGCGAGAACGGTTCGCGCCATGCGCTCGACCAGGGCCAGCGCCCGCTCGCGCCATTCGCTCGGCCCGTGGTCCGCCACGTCGAGCAGGAAGCCCATGGCGCGGCGGATCTCGACCGGCCGGTCGTCGAGGGGGCGATCCTCCACGGGATCCCAGCGGCGCGGCAACCCGGTCTCCGGGTGGACGCACCGCTCGGCGTAGGCGTCGAGAAACTCCGCCACGCGAGCGTCCCAACCGCGCTCGGGGGCGGCGCGGGACGCGCGGAGAAGAAGCTCGTGGAACGCGACGTCGCCGACGCTGCGGCGCGCCGGCCCCACGGTCTCGCCGGTCACCGCGTCGAAGTCCCGCGTCACGAACGGAAGGTGCACGTCGCCCTCGCGGTCGAGCGCGCGCGCGAGCACGATCGACAGGACGGCGTCGAGGTGGCCGAGGATCTCCTCGCGGAGCGCCGCTTCGATCGGGCACGGGAGCGGCACCAGCACCTCGACCGACGACCAGTACGATTCGATCGGATCGCCGACGTCGGAATCGCCCGAGAGCTGGAGGATCAACCGCGGGCGCAAGGGCGCTCCGGGGTCGCGCCACTCGCCGATCTCGGCGTCGAACGTCTCGGGCGCGCCCCGAACCGAGGCGGTGCGCGCGATGACGTTGCCGCCGCTGACCGTGAGCACGCCGCCCCCGCGCACGCGGCAGCGCAAGCGCACTCGGTCGATCCACGGCGCGTACGCGGCGATCGGTTGCAGCACGCTGGCGTTCGCGCCGGTGAGCTTGAGCTCGAAAGCGCCGACGTCGCCGACGAGCTCGCCGGGGTCGCCGACGGTCTTCCACCACGGAAAGCCGGGAATGCCGGGCGTGCGCGGCTCGGTGAAGTCGCCGTTGCGGAGCACGGAGACCAGGCGGACCTCTTCCGCCTCGGACTCGCTGAGCTGGCCGCTCGCGCCCGCCGCGAGCGAGACGGCTCCCGCCAGCGCCGCGCTGGCGCGCCCGAGCACCCCCTTCATCCGTGTCATTCGATCCGCGAAGCCGCTATCCTCTTGCGCCCATTTTGCCATGAAGACGTACCGAATCGTCGAGCTGCTCGGGGACGGAATCTCGGCCGAGCTTTCCCGAAGCGTTCACGCGGTCGCCGCGGCGCTTCCGTTCGAGGTCGAGTTTCACGCCGTCGATCTCTCGGTCGAGAATCGCGTCGAGGCCGGCGACGCCGTCTACGACGAAGCGGTGGGAGCGATGAAGGAGCTCCGCACCGCGATCAAGTACCCGACGGTCACGCAGAAGGAGAGCCCGAACCGCGTCCTGCGCGAGCGCTGCGACTTCGCCGTGATCCACCGTCCGGTGATGACCTTCCCGGGCGTCGAGAACAACTTCAAGAAGAGCCTCGACGTCGACGTCGTCCGCATCGCCACCGGCGGCACCTACGCCGACCGCGGCATGCGCATCGGCGAGGAGTCGGCCGTGTCGATCCGCGTCATCGAACGTCACCCGAGCCGGCTCGCCGCCCGGTTCGCCTTCGACCTGGCGCGCGAGCGCGGCTCGCACGTGGTCTCCACGAGCAAGTACACGATCCAGCGCGAGGCGGACGGCCTCTTCGAGGACCAGGTCGAGGAGATCGCGAAGCGCTACCCGGAGATCGAGTACCGCCGCGAGCTCTTCGACGCGCTGCTCGCCGGCGTGATCCTGCGTCCCGAGAAGTACAAGGTCATCGTCTGCCCGAACGAGTACGGCGACTTCCTGTCCGACATGGCCTGCGGGCTGATCGGCTCGATCGGGCTCGGCGACAGCGCGTCGTTCGCGTTCGACGAGGAGGGCGGCTGCACCCTCGCCATGTTCGACCCCGCCGGCGGCAGCGCGCCGGACATCGCGGGCAAGGGGGTCTGCAACCCGAGCGCGGCGCTGCTCGCCTTCGGCTCGCTGCTGCGTCACATCGGCCAGCAGGGGATCGGCCAGAAGCTGCGGGACGCGGTGCGCGATGCGATCGGGGACGGCGCGAAGACGCGCGACATCGGGGGCGAGCTCGATACGGAGCGCTTCACGCAGGCCGTCATCGAGCGGTTGAGCTAACCCTCCGGCTCGCCCTCCTCGGTCGCGTCCATCTCGACCTCGCCCCAGGCCTCGGCCAGGATCTCCGACGCCTTGTCGAAGGCCTCCATGGGGACGTAGACACCGATCCCGCGGATCGTGCTGTGCGCGGCGATGCCGAGCTCCGCCACGTCGAAGTCCGCTCCGTGGAGCAGCGACGGGATCCCCGCCTCGCGGAGGAGCCCCTGCGCCATGTCGGCCATCATCTTGTCGACGCCGTCCAGGACCAGGGCGTATTCGTCGTCCATCTTGGGCATCGCCTCAGGATACCTTCTCGCCCGCCGTGCCCACCGCCAACGACCCAAAGGAGAATCCGGAGAGCGCGTCCGTTCCCCGCCGCGTGTGGAGCGGGACCGGGCTGCTGGTGCTCGGGCGCGTCTTCGGAGCGCTCTGCACGATGGCGGTGCTCGCGCTGCTCTCGCGCCACCTCCCCGGCGAGGGCTTCGGCCGCTTCACGTTCTACCTCGCGGCCTTCGCGCTGCTCGACGCCCTCGCGGACTTCGGAACCGGCGCCGTGGCCGTGCAGCGCACCGCGCACGACAACTGGGCGATCCCCGCCGTCCTGACGTCGGCGCGGCGGATCCGTGTCGCCCTCGCGACGGTCGGCGTCGCCGTGGTCGGGCTGCTGGTGCTCGCGCTGCGCGAGCCCGGCGGCTGGTGGATCACCCTTGCGGCCCTCTATCCGCTGACCCACGCGCTCGAGCTCTCGGCCACCGTCTTCAAGAACCGCCTGGCCTGGGGCGTGCCGGTGGCGGTGCGCGCGCTGGCGGCGGCCGCGCGGCTCGGGATCGTCCTCGCCCTCTTCGCGCTCGGCGTGGAGAGCGCGGCGCTCTTCCTGCTCGGCACCGCGGCGGCGAGCGGCCTTGCCAACGTGCTGCTCCACCTCGCCGCGCGCCGGCACCTTCCGCGCCCGACGATCGCGATCCAGCCCGAGCGCGGCCTGCTGCGCGCGGCGTGGCCGCTCGGCGTGGCGGGCCTCTGCCAGCAGGCGTACTTCCACGTCGACAACCTCTTCGTGCGCGCCATCGAGGGCTTGGAGCCCACCGGCTGGTACAACGGCGGCGTGCGGCTGATGAGCGTCCTCATCATGGTCGCGCAGTTCGCGCCGCAGGTGGCGCTGCCCTGGCTGACGCGCCGGACGCACGAGGGCGATCTCGGACGCGCCTGCGCGCGCCTCGGACAGCCGCTCTTTGCGCTCGCCGGCCTCGGAACCGGGCTGCTCCTGCCGTGGCGCGAGGACGTCCTTCGCCTGCTTTACGGCGACGCCTTCGCGGCCGCGGGAGCGAGCCTCGGCTGGCTTCTCGCCGCGGCGGCGGCGATCTACGCCGGCGCGTGCCTCCTGACCGCGGTCGTCGCGACCGGGAGCTCGCGCGCCGTCCTCGCAGTCGCGGCGGCCGGCCTCGCGGTGAACGTCGCGGGCAACTTCGCGCTCGTCCCGCCGCTCGGCATCACGGGCGCGGGGCTCGCGACCTTCGCCACCGAGCTCGCGGTGGCCGTCGGCGCGCTCTGGGTGCTGGTCCGCGCCGGTCGCTCGCCGCTCGCGCACCGGCCGTGGCTCTGGCTCCTCGGGCCCGTCCTCTTCGGCGCGGGCGCGTGGCTCTCGGGCCTCTTCGTCAGCCCGTGACGGCCCGCATCGCCTGGCGCATGTCGTTCACCGTGAACGGCTTCTGCAGGAACCCCGCGAGCCCCTGCCCGCTGAAGCGGCGCGTCGCCTCCTTCTCGGTGTAGCCGCTCATCAGGAGCACGCGCACGTCGCCGCGCACCGCGCGCATCGCGCGGAACGCCTCCTGCCCGTCGAGCCGCGGCATCGTCATGTCGAGGAGCACCGCGCGGAAGTCCCCGGGACACTTGCGGAAGAGCTCGACGGCGCGTTCGCCGTCCTCCGCGGCGAGCACGTCGAAGCCGATAGACTCGAGCAGGCGGCCGGCCGCGACCCGCACGGTCTCCTCGTCGTCGACGACGAGCACGAGGCCTTCGCCCCGCCACTCCGACTCCTCGTCGGGCGGCTCCTCCGCGACCGCGGTCGGCTCCTGCGCCGGGCTCAGGAACAGGCGGAACTTCGTCCCGCGGCCCGGCTCGCTCTCGACCCAGAGCGCGCCCTCGTGCCCGTTCACGATGCCGTGCACGACGGCGAGCCCGAGCCCGCGGCCGGTGAACTTGGTCGTGAAGAACGGATCGAAGATCTGCACGAGGGTCTCCGCGTCCATCCCGGTTCCGGTGTCGGCGACCTCGAGGCAGACGTACTCGCCTTCCGGGCGGTTGCGGCCCAGAATCGCCTCGTCGAGCTCCGCGCGGCTCGCGCGCACGAGACCGGTCGCGATCGCGATGACACCGCTCCTCTCGCCGATCGCCTCGGCGGCGTTCAGCACGAGGTTCATCACCACCTGGCGGAGCTGCGTCGGGTCGGCGACGACGCCGGGGATCGAGCGGTCGAAGTCGAAGCGCAAGACGATCTTCTTCGCGATCGAAACCTGGAGCAGGTGCCCCATCTCGGAGACGAGCTCGTTCAGGTCCAGCGTCGTGACGACGAAGTGTCCTTTGCCCGAGTAGGCGAGCATCTGCCGCGCGAGCTCGGCCGCGCGCTCGGCGGAGGTCTGGATCTCGTGGAGAAACGTCCTCAGGGGCGAGTGCTCCGGCGACTCCTTCAGAGCGAGACTGGCGGTGCCCAGGATCCCGACCAGAAGGTTGTTGAAGTCGTGCGCGATCCCGCCGGCGAGCAGCCCCAGGCTCTCCATCTTCTGCGCCTCGAGCAGGTTGCGCTCCACGGTGCGGCGCTTCTCCTCGGCGCGGACCCGCATCAGCTCCGCGCCGGCGCGCGCGGCGAGGACGCGGAAGAGCGAGTGCTCGTGGATGTTCGCGTGCAGGGGCCGGTCGTGGAGGATGCTCACGTGGCCGATGCGCTCGCCGTCGGTGTCTTCCAGCGCGATGCCGGCGAACGCCTCCGCCCCCAGCTCCTGGAGCATCGCGAAGTCCGGAAACGCCTCGGCGACGTCCGACGGGACGACGACGACGCCGTCGACGTAGATCTGGGCACAGGGCGATCCCGCGAGGTCGTATTCGTAGTTCTCGCCGATCTCCCCGTCGCGGCACACCGCGAGGGTTCGCACGCGGCCGCCGGGCTGCGGCAGCCGCTCCGCCACCAACGCGACCTTGACGTGCATCGCGCGCGCCAGGCTGCGCACCACGGCGCGAAACGTGTCCGAGCTGGACGGAGCGCTGATCGTCTCGTGGATCACCTGGAGCTCCTGGAGCGCGCGGCGCGACTCGAGGTTCGCGGCCACGCGGTCGCGGAAGCGCTCGAGCACCCTGCTGACCTGCTCGCCGTCGTCGCGCGGCCGCCGGTCGAGGGTGGCGATCAGGCCGAGCGGGCGACCGCTCGCGTCCTGCAGGGGCACTCCGACGTAGGACTCCGCGCCCAGCTCCGCGAGGAGCAGGTCGTCCGGAAAGCGGACGGCGACGTCGCGCGCGTGAAACACGGGGCTCTGGCCGACGACCTGCTCGCAGGGCGTACCGCGCAGCTCGTAGACGAAGTTCTCGACGTGTTCACCGCTCCTGTACGCGGCGAGCGTCATGACCTGATCCCACGCCTCGCCGTGCAGCTCTCCGACGAACACCGTGTGGACGTCGAGCGCTCCGGCGAGAAACTCGACCAGCCAGTGGAGGAACTCCTGGCGCCGACCGGCCAGCAGGCCGACCGCGAGATCCGCCGGAGATGCGGCGAGATCTTCGAGCGGAAGAGCCACCGCGTCGCGCGCGGTTCCGGACGCACGCATGCCTTGCCCCGCCATGCCGCGAGGTTAGCAGTGCGCCTTGGCTTCCGCTAGCGTACGTCCATGCGCGTCGGCATCGACTACCGTCCGGCTCTCGTGAACCGCGAGGGGATCGGGCGTTACACCCGCGAGCTGGTTCGCGGGATGATCGAGCTCGACTTCGACGCCAACCTAGGGCTCTTCGGGTACACCCTCGCCCCGATTCGCTTCGCGCGCGCCGAGCTGGGCCTCGAAGGCTCGCGCGCCGAGCTCTTGCGGCTGCGCTTCCCGAACCGCTGGATGCCGTGGCTGCTCGAGAAGCTCGGCAAGGGCGTCGACGACCTGACCGGCGGCGCGGACGTTTACCACCACACCCAGTACAACGCGCTCGCGGTCCGCCGCGCCGCCGAGGTGGTCACGCTCCACGACTGCATCTACATGCTGGACGCCGGCTACATGGATCGCCCCACCGCCGAGCGCATGACCGCCGCCGCGCGCGAGATGGCGCAGCGCGCGCGCCGGATCCTGGTCCCGAGCGAGTACGTCGGCGCGGAGGTCGTGATGAACTTCGGCGTCTGGCCGAACAAGGTCGCCGTGACGGGCCTCGGCTGCGACCACGTCGTGCGCGATCTGCCGCCGAAGGTCGAGAAGGCGGGCGAACCGTACATCCTGACCGTGTCGCGCGTGGACCCGCGCAAGAACCACCTGCGCATGCTGGAGGCCTTTGAGCGCCTGGTCAAGGAGGGCCTCCCCCACCGCTGGGTCATCGCCGGGCCGCCGGGCTGGAACGTCGAGGCCTTCGAGCGCGCCCTGGCCGAGTCGCCGGCGCGCGACCGGGTGGAATGGCGCAAGTTCGTGGCGGAGGAGGAGCTGCCCATGCTCTACGCTCGGGCGGACCTGTTCCTCTTCGCGAGCCTGAACGAGGGCTTCGGGTTGCCCCCGCTCGAGGCGATGGCCTGCGGCACGGCGGTCGTCTCGAGCTGCGTGACGTCGATGCCCGAGGTCTGCGGCGACGCGGCCTGGCTCGTCGAGCCCACCGACAGCGAGCGCATCTTCGAGGCGGCGCGCCGCATCCTGACCGAGCCGGAGCGGCGCGAGGACCTCGAGCTGCGCGGGAAGCAACAGGCGCGGCGGTTCACCTGGCGCGAGACGGCGAAGCACACGCTGATCGCCTACCAGAAGGCGACGGAGCCGGAGGAGAACGAGGGTCCGAAGTTGCGGCGGTCGCTCTAGGTGGTATGAGACCGCGCGTCGAGGACTTCGGCCAGACCGCGGACGGGACGCAGACCGAGGTCTTCACGCTCGAGTGCGGAGACGGGCTCCGTGCGCGGATGACGACCTTCGGCGCGGCTCTGACGGAGCTCTGGGTGCCAGACCGAAGGGGAAGACTCGCCGACGTCGTGCTCGGCTTCGACACGCTCGCCGGGTACGAGTCGGCCGCGAACCAGTACTTCGGCTGCACGGTCGGCCGCTGCGCCAACCGCATCGCCAACGGCGCGTTCGTCCTCGACGGTCGGACGATCCAGCTCTCCACCAACGAGGGGCCGCACCACCTCCACGGCGGTAGCCGGGGCCTGGACCGCGTGAGCTGGCGAGGACAGGTGCAGGACGACGAGCGCGATCCGGCGGTCCTGTTCACGACCCGGAGTCCCGCCGGCTCGGAGGGCTACCCGGGAACGCTGGACGCGGCGGTCACCTACACGCTCGGCGCGCGGGAGCTGCGGCTCGACTACGTTGCGTCGTGCAGCGAGACGAGTCCGGTCAACCTCACGAACCACTCCTACTTCAATCTCGCGGGGGCCGGAGAGGGGACGATTCTGGGGCACGAGCTCTGGATCGCGGCCGAGCACTACCTGCCGGTCGACGAGTCTCTGATTCCCACGGGCAACATCGAGCCCGTCGCGGGCACGGCGCTCGACTTCCGCGCGCGTCGTCCCGCTCGGACGCTCGGGTCCGGAATGACGGAGCTGGAGGCGGAGGCGACCCGCGGATACGACCACAACTTCGTGCTCGACCACGCGCCCGGCGAGCTGGCTCTGGCGGCGAGATTGAGGGAGCCGACGTCGGGCCGCACGCTGGAGCTCTTGACGACAGAACCCGGGCTCCAGGTGTACTCCGGCAACCACCTGCACGGCCAGACGGGCAAGGGCAACCGGCGCTACGACCGTCACGGAGCGCTCGCCCTCGAAGCTCAGCGCTTCCCGGACGCCGTCCACCACGACGGGTTTCCCACCGTGCTCCTCCATCCGGGCCAGACGTACACGCAGACGACGGTCTACCGCTTCTCGATCGATTGAGCGTGTCAGCCCAGGAAAGGCTGGGGAGGCAGACCCCGGACCGGCGCCGGAACCTCGAACAGGTGGCCCGCGAGGGGCTGCGCGTCGCGAGCGGCATCGTCGAGACCGATCGATGCCGTCGTCACGTAGAGGCGGTCCAGCTCGGGTCCGCCGAAGCAGCAGCTCGTCACCTGCGCGACGGGTAGCTCGATCACGCGCTCGGGCTCGCCTTCGGGAGTGAACCGGGTCAAGCGCCAGCCGCCCCAGTGAGCCACCCACAGGAACCCCTCGGCGTCGCAGGTCATCCCGTCGGGATAGCCTTCGCCCTCCGGGATGCGAACGAAGGGCCGCTTGTTCGACAGGGAGCCGTCGGCCGACAGATCGAAGGCGTAGACAACGCGCTCGAACGTGTCGGTGTGGTACAGGACGCGGCCATCGGGGCGGAACGCGGGCCCGTTGGTGACCACGTATCCCTCGTCCATGCGATGCCACGCTCCATCCGGGTCGAGGCGGTAGAGAGCACCGGTGGGCCGCGTCTCCCCGTCGTCCATCGTGCCGGCCCAGAGCCTTCCAGCGGCGTCGCACTTCCCGTCGTTGAAACGGTTGCCCGGCACGTCCGGCTCCGGCGCCGCGAACCGCTCGATCTCGACGCCGTCGAGGTCGATCCACGCGAACCCGCTGCGCAGCGCGGCGACGAACCCTCCCCGGGCGCGCGGCGCGATGCAGCCGATCTCCTCGGGCATCGGCCAGCTCCGGTTCTCCCCCGTCGCCGGATCGTGGCGGTGGACCGCGGGCGCCTTGATGTCCACCCAATAGACCGCGCCCTCGGCGGGAATCCAGACCGGTCCCTCGCCCAAGAGTGCTGCACCGTCCGAAACGGCCCGCGGGTCGTGCTCGCGGCTCAATGGCTCTCTCTCGGAATCGGGGCGCCGCTCTTGCCCACCAGGAACCCGAAGTCCGCGCCCTTGTCGGCCTGCATCACGTGCTCGACGTAGAGCCTGTAGTACCCGCGTTCCGAGTGCGGAGGCGGAGGATTCCACCGGGAGCGCCGCCGTTCCAGCTCGTCGTCGTCGACGGCGAGGTGCAGGCGCCGCGCCTCGACGTCCAACTCGATCACGTCGCCCGTTTCCACAAGGGCGAGCGGGCCGCCCACCGCGGCCTCGGGAGCCGTGTGGAGCACGACGGTTCCGTAGGCGGTGCCGCTCATGCGCGCGTCCGAGATGCGGACCATGTCGCGCACTCCCCGCTCGAGCAGCTTCTTCGGCAACGCCATGTTGCCGACCTCCGGGAAGCCGGGGTAGCCCCTCGGACCGCAGTTCTTGAGCACCATGACGTCGTCGGGTTCGACGTCCAGATCCGGATCGTCCACCCGCGACTTGTAATCGTCGATGTCCTCGAACACCACGGCGCGCCCGCGGTGCTTCGAGAGCTCCGGCGAGGCCGCCGACGGCTTCAGCACCGCGCCGTCCGGCGCCAGGTTCCCGCGCAGCACCGCGATCCCGCCGTGCGGAGCCACGGGCCGGTCCAGCGGACGGATGACCTCCCTGTCGAAGCACTCCGCGTCGGCGCAGTTCTCACCCAAGGTCTGGCCGTTCACGGTGAGGGCGTCCCGATGGACTCGCTCGCCCAGCTCCCGGATGACCACGGGCAACCCGCCGGCGTAGTAGAAGTCCTCCATGAGCGCTCGGCCCGAGGGCATCAGGTCGACCAGACAGGGCACGTCGCGACCCAGGACGTCCCAGTCGTCCAGGGTGAGCGGAACGCCCACCCGGCCGGCGAGCGCGAGCAGATGCACGACCGCGTTGGTCGAACCGCCGATCGCGCCGCTGACGCGGATGGCGTTCTCGAAGGCCCGGCGATCGAGGATCCGCGACATGGTGAGATCCTCCTCGACCATCGCGCAGATCCGCCGGCCGGCGTCGCGCGCGAGCACCTTGCGGCGCGCGTCGACCGCGGGGATCGCCGCGTTGCCCGGCAATCCCATCCCGAGCGCCTCGACCAGCGACGCCATCGTGGAGGCGGTCCCCATGGTCATGCAGTGCCCCGCCGAGCGCGACATGCAGGCTTCCGCTTCCATGAACTCCTGCGGGGACATCTTCCCCGCGCGGGTATTCTCGCTGAACTCCCAGACGCTCGTGCCCGACCCGATGTCCCGCCCGCGGTACTTGCCGCTCAGCATCGGGCCGCCGGAGACCATGATCGCGGGCAGGTCGCAGCTCGCCGCGCCCATCAAGAGCGAGGGCGTCGTCTTGTCGCAACCCGCCAGCAGAACGACGCCGTCCAGAGGGTTTGCGCGCACCGTCTCCTCGACGTCCATCGCGGCCAGGTTGCGGAACATCATGGTCGTGGGCCGCATCAGCGTCTCGCCCAACGACAGCACGGGGAACTCGAGCGGAACGCCGCCCGCGTCCAGAACCCCGCGCCGGACGTGATCCGCCAGCTCGCGAAAATGGCCGTTGCAGGGCGTGAGCTCCGACCAGGTGTTGCAGATCCCGATCACGGGACGGCCGTCGAAGGCGTCCGAGGGAAGCCCCTGGTTGCGCATCCAGCTTCGGTGGATGAAGCCGTCCCGGTCCGCGGATCCGAACCAGGCGACGCTGCGTCGCGGCGTGCTCACGGGAGGGTAGTGTCCCATTGTGCCGACGCGTCGCAACCGGGTAGTCCGGCCTCCTTTGTGCTCGTTGCCTAATCGCGCTCCAGGCGACTGCGCACGTCCTCGGCGTCGACGTCGTCTGCTTCCCACAGGCGCCGCCCCTCCATTCCGCCGGACACGCCGACCGCCTCGCCGGAGACGTGGCGAGCCATCGCGGGCGACGCGAGGAAGACGACGGTCCGCGCCACGTCGCGCGCCCGCGCGAGCTGGCGCAGCGCCATCGTGCTCGTCACCCGCTCGACGTGCGCGTCGTCCTCGAGCTCGTTTCGCACCATGGCCGTCACCGTCCAGCCGGGCTCGACCAGGTTCACGCGGGCGTACGGATCCACCCGGGCGATCTCGTTCTTGAGCGTGCGGACCAGACCGTAGAGGCCGGCTTTGCTCGCCGCGTAGTCCGCGTGGCCGCGCTCGCCGAAGCGGCCGGCGGTCGAGCCCGTGAACACCAGCGCCGCCCCGTGCCCGTCCTCGCGCGGGCCGGTGCGCTCGAGGGCGCGGAGGAACGACCGCGCCGTCCACGCCGCGCCGAGCAGGTTGACCTCGAGCACGGACCGCACGCGCTCCTCCTCCAGGCGATGGAGCGGGCGCTCCTCCGGCGGCCAGATACCCGCGTTGGCGACGCAGACGTCCGCGCGGCCCCAGGTCGCGAGCACGCGGTCGAAGGCGTGCTCAAGCTCGTCGGGCCGCGTCACGTCGGCGTGCAGGCACAGCGCGCGCTCGCGCCAGGGCCGGTCGGCGACGAAGGCCTCGAGCTCTTCGAAGCGCCGGTGCCCCTGCAGCGCGAGCCGCGCGCCCTCCGCGGCGAAGGCCTCGGCGACCTCGCGCCCGATCCCCCCGGACGCGCCGGTGAGGAAGACGACCTTGTCGTTGAGCTGGGTGTCCACGTTTCGCTGTGCTCCCGGAGCAGTGTAAGGAAGTCCGGCGCGACTACCCGGTCGCGAGCGCCGACAAGCGATCGAGCCAGGGCCCAACGCCACGGTCCTCGACCGCCGCGCGCACGCCCAGGCGGTCGACCGCGCGCTCGGAGACCAGGCCGATCCAGCGGCCGAGCGCCGCGGAGAGAATCTCGACGTTACCCGGATCCGCGAGAGCCTCGCCCTGGACAGACGAGCGGATCGCCTCCGCCGCGCCTGCGCGCGCGGTCGTCAGCACCGGCGTTCCGCTCGCCAGCGACTCGAGCACGACGAACGAGCTCGTGTCGCGCCACGTCGGAAGCGCGGTGAGGTCGGCCGCCCCGAAGAGGGCCCGCGGATCGACCTCGGCGCGGACCGTCGCGCGTTCCGGCTCGATGCCGGTCCGCCGCACGAGCCGCTCCCAGGGCGAAGCTGGCCGCGGTCCCGCGATCAAGAGGTGCCACGGCTGTGCCTGCAGCGGTTCGAGCGCGAGCAGGAGCGCCGGCAATCCCTTCAGCACGGGATCGCGCGCCGCGAACGCGATGAGCGCGGTGCGCTCCGCCACGCCGAGCTCCGCGCGGAGCGCGCGCCCGAGCGAAGCGCGGTTCTCCGGGCGGAAGGCGTCGAGATCGACGGCGTTCGGCACGAGCTCGAGCCGCTCGCGGCAGGCGGGATAGAGCTCGGCGAGCTCTTCGCGGACGAGGGCGGACACGCAGGCAACGCGGCGCGCCCCGCCCTCCGCGAGGAGCATCCGCTCGAACGCGAGGAACACGCGGTGCCGCCCCCACGGCTCGCCGGCGGCGCGGCCGCGCGAGAGCCGGCGCGCCTCGAGCGAGCGTGCGTGAGCGCCGCCGTGCGGCCAGTAGAGGTCGACCTCCGGGAGATGCCGGACACCGATCGTTCGCTCGCAACCCGCCTCGCGTGCCGCGGCGACCAGCGCGTGGCCGAGCGCCTCCTCGCGCCGCGCGCGCGTCAGTCCTCGCGCCGAAACGGCGTGGAAGGTCCCCGGCGCGCCGTCGCTCGCGGCGAGCCCGAAGGCGTGGACGTCGTGGCCTCGTTCGTCGAGATGTTTCGCGAGCCTTGCGAGCGCGCGCTCCGCGCCGCCGCGCTCCGGCACCCAGCGGTCGATCAGGAAGCCGACGCGCACCTGCCTCAGCGCTCGAGCGAGAGCGGCGCCGCCCCTTCGTCGAGCCAGGTCGCGATCCGCTCACGGATCTCGTCGCGCACGCGGCGGAAGACGGCGAGCACCTCGTCCTCGCTTCCGGTCGCCGCCGCCGGGTCGTCGAACGGCCAGCGCTCGACGCGCGTGGCGCCCGGAAACGTCGGACAGTTCTCGGCGGCGTGCGTGCAGACCGCGATCACGAGCTCGGGCGGAGCGTCGAGGTAGTCCTCGATCGCGTCCGAGGTCTGGCCCGACACGTCGACGCCGGCCTCGGCCATCACCTGCACCGCGCGCGGGTTCAACCCGTGCGGGTCGGTCCCGGCCGACAGCGCCTCGACGCGGCCGCCGGCGAGTGCGCGCAGCCAGCCCTCGGCCATCTGGCTGCGGCACGAGTTGCCGGTGCACAGGAACAAGACGCGCGGGACGTCGCTCATGGCGCGCATGCTACCCGTCCCGCTAGGCTTCGCGCCGTGAAAGTCGGCTTCGACGTCTCGCCGCTGCACCGCCCGTTCCCGCCCGGCGTCGCGCGCGCGGCGCGCGGGCTCGTCGGCGCGCTCGAGCGCCGCGGGAAGATCGAGGTCGTGCGGCTGGCCCCGGACGCCGCGGACGACCTGCGCGCCTGGCGCCGCGGGCTGCCGCGCGCCGTGGAGGAGCGCTCGCTCGCCGGGCTGCACTCGTTCACGTCGGCCTTCCCGTGGCGCGGTCCGGGTCGCCGCGTGCAGACGATCCATGAGCTGCCGTGGAAGCACGGGGTGGCCGAGAACGCGGGTCTCGCCCACCGCCTCTGGGCAGCCTTCGGTCCGATGCTCGCCGACGCGGTCGTGTGCCCGTCGGAGCACGTCGCGCGCCAGCTCCGCAAGCGCGTGCTCCCCGGCGCCGCCAAGGTGCGCGTCGTTCCGTGGGGCGTCGGTCCGCCGTTCGCCGAGGAGCCGCCGCCGGACGTCGTCGACGAGGTCGTGCTCGAGCGCTACCGCTTGAGCGAGGATCCGATCGCGCTTTGCCTCGGCGCCGTGCGGCCGAAGAAGAACCTCGCGGCCCTCCTTCACGGGCTGGCCGAGCTGCGCAAGCGCAACGGTCCGTCGCTGCAGGCGGTCGTCACCGGCGCGGAGACCGCGCAGCTCCGCAAGGACCTCGGGCTCGCGTCGCGCCTCGGGCTCGCGCGCTGGGTGCAGACCGTCGGGACGGTCGACGAGGCCGACCTGCCCTCGCTCCTGCGCCTCGCCTCGGTCGTGCCGGTCTTGTCCGTGTCCGAGGGCTTCGGTTTCCCCGCCCTCGAGGCGCTGGCCTGCGGCACGCCCGCGCTGGTCGCGCGCGGCAGCGCGCAGGCCGAGGTCGCGGGCGAGCACGGCTTCGAGGTGGACCCCGCCGACGCGGGATCGGTCGCCGACGGCCTCGAGCGGGCGCTGCGCGAGCGCGAGGAGCTCCGCTACGTCCTGCCCGAGCGCGCGCGCGAGCTGTCGTGGGACGCCTGTGCCGAGAAGGTCGAGACGCTCTGGGAGGAGCTCGCGTGAACCGCGCGCCGCGCGTGCTCGTGTCCGGCGTCGTCCTCGGCCAGCCGATGGGCGGCGTGCGGCGCCACAACTCGGAGCTGCTCCCGCGCGCGGCGCGGTTGCTCGCGGAGCGCGGTGGCTCGCTCGCGGTGCTCGAGGGCAGGGAGCCGGTCGCGTTCGAGCTGCCGGCGAGCGTGGAACGCATCCCGTCCGACGTGCCGCCCGGCCCGCCTATCGCGCGCGCGCGCCGTGAGGGGCGCGCGCTCGGGCCGGCGCCCCGCGCCGCCGCCGAGCGCGGGGCGCCGTTCGACCTCGTGCATACCGCGCACCTCCCGGCGCCGCGCAACCTGTCCGCGCCGTACACGCTGACGCTGCACGACCTGCGCGCGTTGACGCTGCGGCACACGCCCTTCTCGCGGCGCTTCGTCGCGTCGCGCGTGATCGGCGCCGCCGTGCGCGCGGCGCGCCTCGTCCTCACGGTGAGCGAGGCCGTCCGCACGGAGTTGATCGAGCGCTTCGCGCTCGAGCCCGAGCGCGTGACGGTCGTCCCCAACGCCGCCGATCACCTCGAGGTCCTTCCGCGGGACGCGGCTGCGGACGCGCCGCTCCTTTCCATCGGCCATTTGGAGCCGCGCAAGAACCTCGCGTTGCTCCTGCGCGCGCTCGCCGCCGACGCCGACCTGCCGCCGCTCGAGTTCGCCGGCGCGGCGAAGCACGACGAGGAGACGCACTTGCGCGACCTCGCGAACGAGCTGGGCGTCGCCGAGCGCGTCCGCTTCCTCGGTCCCGTGGACGAGGCCGAGCTGCCGCGGCTCTACGCGCGGGCGGCGTGCGTCGTCCTGCCGTCGCGCCTGGAGGGCTTCGGCATCCCGGCGCTCGAGGCACAGCGCGTGGGCGTCCCGCTGGCGATCTCCGCCGCCGGCGCGCTTCCCGAGGTGGCGGGCGACGACACGCCGCGCTTCGACCCCGACGATCCCGCCGGCTGCGCGGCCGCGATCCATGCCGCGCTCCGGCGCGCGCCGGCGGAGCTCGCGAAGGACGCCGAGCGCGCCGCGCGCTTCCGCTGGGACGCGTCGGCGGAGCTCCTCCTCGCGGTGTGGGAAAAGGCCGCGGCCGGCTGAAATCGCTCGGGCCCAGCGTCGTAGGGCGGTCGATGCTCGCCGAGGAACGGTTTCAGCGCACGGTCGACGGCTTCCGCGACGCGTACGTCGCCCTCTGGAACCGCTCGCGCCCGGTCGCGCCGCGGGCCCGAACGACCTACGGCCCGCGTGAGAAGCGCGCAAACGAGCGGCGCAACGACGCGCTGATGGTCGAGCTGGAGGAGCGCTTCGGACGCTATCCACGCGGAAGCGACGCGCTCGCGGGCGATCGATGGAGATCGGACCTGAAGCGCACGCTGCGCGATTCGGGGCGCAGCGGGCTCGGCGTGAACGACGGCTATCTCGCCACGCTGCTCTCCGACGAGTCCTTCGAGGTCACGCGCGACTTCGTGCTCGAGGCGCGCGCGTTCGAGCCCGACGTGCCGGTCGAGGACCTGTTCCAGGCCCTGCGCAACGTCTGGATCGCGAACACGATCCAGCTCCTGCTCGACCGTCCGGTGGAGCTGACGCCGGCCATCTTCGCCTACAGCATGCTGTATCCGTGCTCGGACAATGTGCTCGACGACCCGGAGCTTCCGCGCGCGGCGAAGGAGGCGCTGAACGCGCGCTTCGGTCGGCGCCTCGCCGGCGAGCGCCTCGCGGCGCGCGACGCGCACGAGCGGCGGCTCTTCGCGCTCGTCGAGCGGATCGAGGATCAGTTCCCGCGTCGTCGCCACCCCGACGTGCACCAGAGCCTCCGCGCGATCCATCGCGGGCAGATGAGAAGCCTCGAGCAGCAGGGCTGCGCCGACGCGCGGCTCCTGCTCGCGATCAGCGTCGAGAAGGGCGGCGCTTCGGTGCTCGCCGACGGCTACCTCGTCGCGGGCGAGCTCGACCCCCATGCCGCGTTCTTCCTGTTCGGCTACGGCGTCTTCCTCCAGCTCCTCGACGACCTCCAGGACGTACGCGCCGACCGCGCGAACGGACACGGCACGGTGTTCTCGCGCCTCGCCGGCGCCGAGCCGCTCGACGACGCGGCGGCGCGGCTCCTCGTCTTCCTGCGCGCCGTGCTCGCCGAGGCGCCCGACTTCGGCCGCGTCGCCGAGCTCAAGGAGCTGATCCGCCGCAACGGCGAGCTCCTCTACCTGCACGCGGTCGCCGAGAACGCCGACCTCTACTCGCCGGGGTTCCTCGCCGCGCTCGAACCGCTGTCGCCGGTCTCGCTCTCCTATCTGCGGCGCCTACGGCGGCGGCTCGCCGTCCGCTACCGGCGGATCGCGGCATCGTTCGGAACGGGGTCGGTGTTCGAGGTGCTCGGGGAGGCGGGCTGATCGCCGAACGCGGCATTCGAGTCTCCCACACGCATCGCGTTGCCGTGATCCGGCTGTACGATGAGGAATGGGTGAAAGAGGGTGGCTCTACGCGATTGGGTAACCACGACGTCCATTCTCGAGGGACTGCGTGACTTCGGTGCCGAAGACAAGTGGAGCCATCTGGTTCGCTGCCACGCGCCGACTATCCGCCGCTTCTGTCGATCCGCGGGGCTGAGCGAAACGGACGCGGAGGACGTCGCTCAGGAGACCTTTCTCGTCCTCGCGCGTCGGTATCGCGAGGGACGCTACGAGAGGGGACGCGGCCGGCTGCGCGACTGGCTCTTCGGAATCGCAAGAAACACGATGCTGGCTCGGCTCCGGCGTCGGAGGGAGAACACCCTCTCGTTGGACCTCGGAGACCTTCCTGACGAACGATCCCTGGAGCGGAGCTGGCGGGAGAAGTGGGAGTCGCAACTCGTCGAGGAGTGCATGGCCCGCGTCCGCGAGGCGGTCAGTTCCCGGACGTGGCAGGCCTTTCGCCTCCACGCTCTCGAAGAGGTTCCAGTGCAGACGATCTCCGATCGCTTGGACATGACGTCCAACGCGGTCTACGTCGCGAAGAGCACGGTTCTCCGCCGGCTCCGAGACGAGCTCGCCCGACATGAGAGTGCCTGAAGCCCAACCTTGCCCTGTCTCTTCCACCCTGGCCGAACGGCTGGCGTCGGGACATGAGGATCAAGACCTCCGACGCCATGTCGAGGAGTGCAACTCGTGCTCACGGGAGCTCCGGGAGTTGAGCGAGGATGACCGGACACTCCGCCGCGTTCGGAGGGTCGTGGCTTCCATCGACTCCGAGTTCGAGACGGTCATCCCCGCGAGCGAGCGCGTCGGCAACTACCGTATCCTCGGGAAGATCGGCGAGGGTCTGACGGCGGTCGTCTTCGAAGCCGTTCAGCTCGGAACGAACCGCACCGTCGCCCTAAAGGTCCTTCGCGACGCGAGGAAGTACCACTCGACGACAAGGGAGCTGTTCCGGCGCGAGCAGAGCGCCGCGGCGAACCTGCACCATCCCAACATCGTCGTCGTCTACGACGCCTCGGTCGCGGACGGGCACCCCTACATCGCCATGGAGTTCGTACGTGGTGAGCAACTCCTGCGGCACGCGGAGACGAAGTCGCTCGACCTCGACCAGAGGCTATCTCTCTTCCACCACGTCTGCGAAGCGGTCCATTTCGCTCACGAGAACGGCGTCGTCCATCTCGATCTGAAACCGGACAACATTCTCGTGGACGGCGACGGAGCACCGAAGATCCTCGACTTTGGGTTGTCGAGGCACTTCGAAGCTTCGGCGGCAGACGACGCGCTCGCCGTCGCGGGGACGTTTCCATACATGAGCCCGGAGCAGACCCGTGGTGTCCGCGGCGACCTAGACGCCCGGTCGGATGTCTATTCCCTCGGCGTACTGCTCTACGAGCTGCTCACCGGACGGCGGCCCTACGAGGCTGCGGACCCGGAGGGGTGGCCGCGCGCGATCCAAGAGGCTGCCCCCGATCCGACGGATCTCCCATCGGATCTCGACCGCGTGGTCCGGAAGGCGCTCGAGAAGGACCCGGAGCATCGCCACTCAAGCGTGAAGGCCTTGCTCGGCGACCTGCGCCGCGCGCGGCGGTCCCCGGCGTCGTCCTGGAGACCTCGCTGGCGAGCGGCGGCGCTCCCGGCGGCCGGTGCCGCGGTCGCCGTGCTCTGGGGAGTCGCCGTCCTGTGGGGGCCGGAGCGAGGTCCGAACAGAATCTCGAGGGCGGCGACGGATTCGGTCACAGATCCAGAGCCCCTGAGACAAGAGACCTCGATGACCGGCCCCAAGCCCTTACGAGGAGGTCTTCGGATGGATAAGCGCCTCTTTTCTGCGTCCCCGTTCACGGCCGCCGCACTGAGTCTCGCAGCAGGAACGGCCGGGGCGCAGGTCCCCGCTTGCTGGAGCGAGCACGTCGTCGATGGCAGCGTCCCCCATCCCGACGACACGGTGACCGCCGACGTGGACGGGGACGGCGATCTCGACATGCTCACGGCCTCTTCAGTGAGCAACACCATCGCTTGGCAGGAGAACGTCTCCTGCGCCTCGACCTGGACTCAGCACCCGATCGACTCCGCCCTGAGGACGCCGCTGACCGTGCACGCGGGCGACCTCGGGACCGACGTCTGTTCCGATCTCGACGGTGACGGACGCATCGACGTCGTAAGCGCCTCATGGGCAAACAATGAGGTGACGTGGTACCAGAACACCGGCGCTGGCTGGGTCAAGAACGTCGTGTGCAGCGCGGCTTCTCCACCCTGCTACAACGCGCCCTGGAATGTTCTGACGGCCGACCTTGACTGCGATTTGGATTCCGACCTGCTCGTGACGGATCAGAATGGCGACACGATCGCGTGGCACGAAAACACCGATGGCCTGGGAAACTTTGGGCCGAGGCAAGTCATCTGGAACTCGCCCGCCGACCCGCGGTCGATCGACGTCGGAGACGTTGATGGTGACGGCGATCTTGACGTCCTCGCCGCATCCTGGACGGGAGCGCATAGAGTCGCGTGGCACGAAAACTCCCAGTGTGGGACGGGCGGCTGGAGTGTGCACGTCATCTCCGCGACGGCACCGTTTCCCGTGTGGATCGTGGGCAGAGACCTCGACTTGGACGGGGACGTTGACGCCGCTGTGGCAACGGAGGACAACACGGGCTTAGAGTGGCACGAAAATTCCAACCTCGGCGCAAGCTGGCAGCAGCACTTCATTGCCACAACATCCGGAGTACCGGGAACACTCGATGTCGCGGACGTCGATGGCGACGCCTATCCGGACGTCGTC
>JANQEJ010000065.1 GCA_028278425.1 Planctomycetota bacterium
TCCCGGAGTACCTGGGTATCGTAGCCTTCGCGAAGTAGGTACACGAATCAACCAAGCCTTGATCGAACTGGACCCGTGGGTTGTGTTCGATGGCTTATCGATTCACGCGAGGGGGGAGATGGCTCCACTCGCTGATGCTGTAGCTGAGCGAGTTGGCGAAGCAGTCGGATTGTCGGTCATCAACAGAGTCCACAGGTTCACCGAAGCAGATTGGAACAAGATCCAGGAGGAGCACGGCAAGGATGCGTGGAAGGTGTTCGACTACGGGATTGGATTGCAGTCGATTGCAGCGAGCGACGGGAAAGATATTGTTCAGGTTGGGACGAAGGGCACTGTGGCGGCAGGAAGCAAGGAAAGAACATCCACGCTGCGTGCCCACAAGAAGAGTATCGCTGACAAGAAGGTAGACATAAGAGCCGCTGAAGCGGCCGGCAGTTACCCGTACCCCGCGGATCTCCGCTACGGCACCATTACCGTGCTCGGGAAGTCTCCCTCAAGCCCGCTGCATTGCTGGCTTGTAGATCCTGACGGAGGCGAAGGAAGCTCCGCCGCAGAGGTGCGCATCCTGCACAGAGTATCCTTCCTTCGCGACTGGATCAGTTTCGTGGCACCAAGGTCGCCGGTCGCGACTGCCTTGTCTACGAGGCTTGGGGCGCTGCTTGCCAGCAGTAGTCTTGCTGACCTGGATGGTATTGAGCTTCTGAACGGTTTGGGAGAACGAATACAGTTTGAGCCCTTCGCGTTTGGGCGTCCGAATAGCTTCTTTGCGTCGAAGTCAGTGGTTACGGACGGACCGGCAGGAGGTGTAGTGTTCCAATTGTCTCCGAGCTATCTGATGTTCCTGGGTTTCCAGGAAGACCTTCTATTCTTGGCTGCGAATCAGTCATTTGATGAGATTCTTGCATACCGCGCGGCTGGAGGGTCAGTGAACAAGACCGTGATGTGTTCGATACCGTCAGGCCGATTCAAGTACATGCGCTTGCCCGACGCAGTCCGCTCGGTGGCCCGCGAGTCTGGAGGGTACGTGCGCTTTCGACTCTTCGGCCAGATCCACTACAGCCCTGCTGGACTAGCATTTGGCGTCCTGCCAATGGACGGTGACTTGGTGCGTTGACATCAAGGTGACCGGTGTCCCGCACGTCATCGAGGGTGTTTTTCAATCGTTGTCCGCTGAGTTGGGTGCCACTACATAGAGCGATGCTCTTGGCCCACTCCAAACTGTTGAGGCTCTCGCGCAGGCTGTCCGTGAAGGAGTCGGCGATCAGAACTCCACGAGCTCAGACGCGGAAGACCTTCATCACCTCGTCGCCGAGGTGGTTGATCACCTTGACGGCGATGCGGCCGCTCTTCGGCTTCTCAAACGGACGCGAGACATCGCTGTGCAACGTATCCCACGCGTCCTGATCGATCTCAGCCTTGAGCGTGGTCTTCAGGGCGCTGTAGGGGTCGTTGGCGCCGAGGAAGTAAGCATGCCGAACGAAGAAGCTCTCCTCGTTGTAGTCGGTGTCGATGAACCAGCAGGCGATGCCATCGGTGTTGTCGCTGACGACCTCGCCGGTCTGCGGCTTGAAGACGTCGACTCCCTTCATCTTGACCCGGAGCTCGCCGTCCTCCTCGGGGAGGATCTCGATATCCGGCTCCCCGAAGATGACGAAGAGGTTCCCCTTCCCCGTGTTCTTGAGGTCGGCCGCCATGTGCAGGTCGGCGTTCATCCTCGCCTTGAGCACGGGGATGCGACCGAGCTTGCTGAACTCGGTGGCGTGAGCCTCGTAGTTGAAGGCGCAGGAGATGAGCGCGTCGAATCCGGCATCGCCGGCCTCGCGCGCGGCGGCGACGAGATCCGCGCGCTGGACGGTGCCGAACTCGGGGCCGATGAAGACGGCCGCCCGCTTCTCCGCATCGCCCTCCCTGTAGCGACCTTCTCCGCAGACCAGGTCGCCCGGCCACGCGGTGATCGAGGAAAACGTCATGCGGTCGTCCTTGTGCGCCTGCTGGACGCCCGCGGTCCTGAGGTTCTCCAGGATCATCTGGGGGAAGGACTGCTTGCCGTCGTGCTCGCCGGGCTCTCCGTTGACAGCGCCGATCAGCTCGTCGTCGTGATCGACACCCAGGGTTCGGTGAGGGCTCAGGCTCTCGACGGTGAAGGGACCGGCGACGCGCACGCACTTCTTGTCCTCGTAGGGCTTGTCGTAGAGGAGCTCGGACTCGGCCTTGGCGGCGATGGATTGGTCGATTCCCTCCTGGCGGGAGATGCGGGCCTGCCACAGGTCCGCGTGCAGCTTGCGAGCCGCTTCCGGCCAGGCGGCCTCGTGTTCGCGCGGAATCTCCCACTCCTGCCAGTTCTTCTTGAGAGCGGTGTTCAGCTTCTTCCTCAAGGGCTCGAGCTTCGCCTGCCACTCGTCCCATATGACGTCGATCTCCGCGTTGTTGGCGATGGCTCCGAGCGTGATGCGCGGCACGCGCTCATAGACGAATCCGTGCCGGATGTTGTCCCGCACCGGCTGCGAGCTCGCCGGCGTCATCGTGACCTCGGCTTCCTTGAGCTGGCCCTTGCGTGAATCGGCCAGCAGATAATAGGGATAGCGCGCGCCCATGATGCGCGCGCGCGCCAGCGCGAGCGCCACCCGGGAGGTGTCGATCGTGATCCAACGACGGCCCCATTGCTCCGCCACGGTGGCGGTGGTGCCGGAGCCGCACGTCGGGTCGAGGACGAGGTCGCCCGGGTCGCTCGTCATCAGGATGCAGCGCGTCGCGATCTTGTCGTGCGTCTGGACGACGTAGGTCTTGGTGTCCGAGAACCCTGCGGCGGTGTCCGTCCAGGTGTTCTCCATCTGCTTCATCGGAGAGTCGTGGAAGTACTGCCGGAAGTAAGTGGACTTCCCGAGATTGAAGAGCCTCGACGCTTTGATCAGACGCTCCATTCCGGACGCGTTGGTGCGCCAGCTCTTGCGTCCTTTGGACTTCACGGTCCTGCCGTGGAAGTCGAAGTCATAGATGCACGTCGGCGTGTACCCGGAGGACTTCAGGTCGGACCGCTTGAAGATGCCCGTGGGGTCTTTCGGGGTCTCCGATAGCTTGACGAAGTGACCCGAACCGTCGTCTTTGTAGCAGAACTCGGGTTCGTCCTCCATCGGGCGCGAGAGCTGAACGTTGCGGTACTTGAGTACCTCTTTGGACTTCGCGAACCAAAGGATGTAGTCGTAGACGTTGGACAGACCTCGCGAGCCCAACGGAGTGAGAGCTCGATACTGGATCTGGGAGACGAAGTTCTCCGGCCGGAAGATCTCGTCGAGGAGCGCTCGCACGCGATGGACGTTCTCGTCGCCGATCTGGACGAAGATGGAGCCTGAATCGGTGAGGAGGTCGCGCGCGACGGTGAGCCGGTCGCGCAGATAGGTGAGGTAACTGTGGATGCCGTCCCGCCAGGTGTCGCGGAAGGCCTTGACCTGTTCCGGCTCCCGCGTGATGTGGTCGGTGTTGCCGTCCTTCACGTCGCGGCTGGTCGTGGACCACTGGAAGTTGCTGTTGAACTTGATGCCGTAGGGCGGGTCGATGTAGATGCACTGGACCTTGCCGCGCAGGCCCTCGCGCTCGGCGAGCGAGGCCATGACCTGGAGCGAGTCGCCGAGGATCATCCGGTTCGACCAGTTCTGCTCGTGCCGGTAGAACTCGGTCCGGTCGACGCCGTCGGGCATGCCGTTGAAGTCGTCGAAGAGGTCGGCCTGGAAGCCCTCCGTTCGTGCCTTCGCCTCCTCCGAACGCCGCACGAGGTCGTCGATCAGGACCTTGGGATGGACCTTCTCCTGGATGTAGAGCGGCGGAGCCTGCGCGACCAGATCGCTCCAGTCCTGCTCGTCCTTTCCGCGCCAGACGAGCTGGGGGTCGAGATCGGTGTTGCGCGGGTAGCGCACGGCGAGCGGCTGTCGGTCCTCGGGGTGAAGCACGGATTCGTGCTCCGCCGTCGGGATGTTCTTGCGCTTCGCGTCGGAGTGGCGGAAGGCTTCGACGTCCTTCGGCGATCTGCGGGTCTTCGGCTTCTTGGCCATGGTCAACGTTGCGCGGGCGCAGCTTCCGGGGTGGTTGCGGAGTCGATCGTCTTCTGGAAGCTGCCCTCGACCTCGGCAGCGAAGTCTTCGGAGATCCCGTAGACGTCGGTGAACTCGGCGAAGGCCCAGCGTCCGTACTCTTTCGAGTTGTTCACGCCGGGTACCCAGTAGGTCTCCATCGTCGACTTCTTCTCCTTGGCGTCCTCGCGGCGGTAGCCCTTGATCTCGACCACGAGGTGCAGCGGGTCCTCCGGACCGTGCCCGTCGTCCACGAGGACGATGAAGTCCGGACGGTACCTGCGCGGCGTGGAGCCGAGGAGGTAGGGCACCTCGAAGCCCAGGTTGTGGTTCTTCGTGTAGGCGAGGACCTTCGGGTGCGCCTCGACCACGCGGCAGAGCTCCGCTTCCCAGTCGCTGTCGAGCACCACCCAGTTGACGTGGTTCTTCGGCGGCGGTCCGCTCGTCTCCCAGCGCAGCGCGCGCGAGGTGTTGAAGCGGACGTCGGCCGTCGATCCGGTCGGGTTGTACGGATCGAGCAGGACCTTGATCGGCCGCTTGTCCTCCATCGCGGTCGTGATCGCCGCGGTGATCCGGTTGCACGCCATGTCCGCGAGGTCCTGGTACATCAAGAGGGCGGGGTAAGTCCCGCCCTTGCAGACCAGGCAGGTGTCGAGCCACTGCCTGGTGATGCGCTTGAGCTGGCCGAAGAGGTGCAGGCGCGGCTCGCCGCCGGGATCGCGCCACTTCGAGTAGAGCAGCCGGTAGGTCAGCTCGTAGACCAGCGTCGAGCGGCGGAGGTCCGCGAGGTGATCCAGCGTCATGTCCTCGAACTTGCCGATGATGCCGGCGTTGCGCGTCTCGGAGGGGCCGACCAGGTCGGGCGTGAGCTCGAGGACGGAGTCGGGGTTGAAGCTGGCGTTGAGCCGCTCCTCGGGCAGCTCGACGCGGTACCCCTCGACGCGGGGGAAGCGGATCTCCAGGTCGTCGCGGTCCGGTCGAACCGCTCGAACCTGGACCGTGTCGACGGGGGGCTTCGGCGGCGCGACGACCGGCTTGGCCGTAAAGTCGAACGGGATGCCGAAGACGTCGGCGTACTCGGGGTCGAAGAGCCCGTCGGTGTTCAGGTCGTAGGACTGGCGCCGCAGGGCGCGCCCGATCACCTGCTCGCAAAGGAGCTGAGTCCCGAACGCGCGGATGCCGAGGATGTGGGTGACGTTGTTCGCGTCCCAGCCCTCGGTCAGCATCGACACGGAGACGACGCAGCGGATGCCGGCGCCGAGCTGGCCGGACTTGCCGACCGTGTTCATGACCTCGCGCAGGAGCTCCTGGTCGGAGATCTTGTCTCCCGCGCGCGGGTCGCCGGTCCGCTCGACGATCTCGCGGCGGAACCGCTCGAGCTCGTCCGCGGCCATCTCGCGGAACTTCTTGTCCAGGGCGTCTCCGGCTTCGAGCTGCTCGGAGTCGATCAGCAGCGTGTTGGGCCGGGGCAGAGCGTCGCCCGTGACCTCGTCGAAGTTGCGGAAGAGCGCCAGGCGGCCGTTCTCGAGCGTCGAGCTGCCGTCCTCGTGCTCCCGATGGAAGCCGGAGACGTAGTCGTAGACGAGCTTCGAGATGGCGGTGTTCTGGCAGACGATGATGAAGCAGGGCGGGACGGCGACTCCGTGCTCCTCCCAGAGTCGATAGGTCTTCTCGTAGTGACCATAGAGCGCCTGGAGCGCGGTCTGGAGCCGAGCGGGAAGCTTGAGCGGGTCGAGCTTGCCGCCCTTCCCGCGACCCTTCTTGGGCATGTCCTTGCGGATGTGCCTCCAGAGATCTCGGTAGACGGGCATCTCCTCGCCCGGGATGTTTTCGGCGACCGGCACGCGGGGCAGCTTCACGATTCCGCACTCGATGGCGTCCATCAGCGAGAAGTCGCTCATGGTCCAGGGGAAGAGCGTCCCCTCGGCGTAGCCGGAACCGCTCAGGAAGAAGGGGGTGGCGGAGAGGTCGATGACCCGAGCCACGCCGAGCTTGCGGTTCACGGCCTCGAGACCGGAGATCCACAACCGCGCGGCTTCGTTGTTCTTCTCGGCCTCTTTGCGCTCGTCGCCCTTGAGCGCGGCGTCGTCCGGCTCGGGAGGCTTCTCGCGGTAGCAGTGGTGGGCCTCGTCGTTCAGGACCAGGATCCGCTTCATGCCCATCAGGTCGGGCATGACCCGCTGGATCATCTGGCCCTCCGTTTCGGTCGTCCGGAGCTCTTCCCCCGTCCGCCCCTTGAGCAGCGCGCGACCGCCGGCGGAGATGCTCTCGCGCTCGCGGAGCTTGAACGCGTGGTAGTTCGTGATGACGATCTTCGCGTGGCGGATCTCCCCGCGGAGCTCGCTGGGAACGATCTCCCGCGTCGCGTAATAGCTGTCGGGGTCGTTCGGCTGGAGCACGCGGAGCCGGTCCTTGATCGTCAGGCCGGGGGTGACGATCAGGAAGCCGCGGGTGAACTGCTTCTTGTTCGGGTAGCGGGCGGCGTTGATCGTCTGCCAGGCGATCAGCATGGCCATGACGGTCGTCTTGCCCGCGCCCGTGGCGAGCTTCAGCGCGAGGCGTTGGAGCAGCGGATTGGCGTCGCGGTTCGCGGCGGCCAGGTGGTCGAGCACGCGCTTCGCGGGCTTGTGGTGCGGAGCGACCTCGTTCAGCCAGATCGCGACCTCGACCGCCTCGACCTGGCAGAAGAATGGCCGGATGCCTTCGAAGTGGTCGCCGCGCCAGTGGCTGAGCAGGCGGGCGGTCTCGGGGGTGACGCCCCACTGGGTCGGTCCGCGCTCGCGCCACGCGGCGACCTGGCTGCGGACCTCGTTGATGATCGACCGGGTCTCGTACTGCTGGTCCTCGGTCGAGAGCCCCTCGGCGTCCTCGAAGACGATCTCGACCTGCTTGGCCCGGCTCCCGCGCTTCTTGGGCTTCGGCACCGGCGTCACGAACTGGGCGGGCCTTCGGCTCGCCTCGATCCTCTGGGTCGGCTGGCCCGTGGCGTCCAACTCCCAGTGCTCGCGCGGGCACTCGTAGGGGGAGTTGATGACCGGATGGTCGAAGAAGGGGTTGGAGGTCGTCACGGTGCGAAGGCAGCGAGCGGGAACGTCGGGACTCCGGGGCCGGTTCTACTACCCCCGCCTTCTCCGGTCTACCGGCGCGCACCGCAAGGCACGTGAGATACGAACAAGGGCGGGGTCCCAAGCCGTTCCTTGCGTAGGCGCGCTTCCCCGGCGCGACTCGGACGTCGGCGACTTCGGCCCTTGTCCTACCATGCCCGTATGGCTCCGAGCTCAGCTCTCGCGTACGTGCACCGCGGGGGAGTCGAGCCGCTGCTCGGCGCGACTCTCGACGAGCACTTGCGCGGCGTCGTCTCGCGTTTCCCCGAACACGATGCCGTCGTTTCTCTCCCCCAGAACGTCCGCCTGACCTACGCGGAGCTCGACCGCGAGGTCGAGCGGCTGAGCGCAGGTTTGATCGCCCTCGGCGTCGAGCGCGGCGCGCACGTCGGCGTCTGGTCGACGGACAACGTCGAGTGGGTCCTGCTGCAATGCGCCACCGCGCGCGTCGGCGCGGTGCTCGTCAACGTCAACCCGGCCTACCGCACAACGGAGCTCGAGCACGCCCTTCGGGCCGCGCGCATCGAGGTGCTCTTCCTCGAACCCTCCTTCGAAACGTCGGAGTACGCCGAGATGGTGCGCGAGCTCTGCCCGGAGATCGAAGAGGCCGAGCCAGGTTCGTTCCGCTCCGCGACGCTGCCCGAGCTGCGCGCCGTGGTGCTCTTCGATCCGCGGCGACCCGACGCCGTCGAGCGCCTCGCCGAGGGCTTCTTCACCTGGCCGGAGGTCCTCGAGCGCGGCGCGGCCGTGCCGCCCGAGCAGATCGCCACGCGCGCGCAAGCCGTCGACCGCGACGACCCCGTCAACGTCCAGTTCACCTCCGGCACGACCGGCACGCCGAAGGCCGTCGTGCTGACCCATCACAACCTCCTCAACAACGCCTGGTTCGCCGGCGCGGCGATGGGCTTCACCGAACGCGACCGCCTCTGCGTCCCCGTTCCCTTCTACCACTGCTTCGGGATGGTCGTCTCGAACCTGGTGTGCCTCGCGCGCGGAGCCGCGATCGTCATCCCGTCGCCACACTTCGAGGCCGGCGCGACGCTGCGCGCGATCCAGGACGAGCGCTGCACCGCCGTGCACGGCGTGCCGACGATGTTCACCGCCGAGCTCGAGCGTAGCGACTTCGCCGACTACGACGTCTCTTCGCTGCGGACCGGCATCATCGCCGGCGCGCCCTGTCCGCCCGAGCTCGTCCGCCGCATCATCGAAGACATGGGCTGCCGCGAGCTCCTGATCGGCTACGGCCAGACCGAGACCTCGCCGATCACGCACCTGACCGACGCCGGCGACACGTTCGAGCGCCGCACCACCACCGTCGGACGCAACGTCCCGCACACCGAGACCAAGGTGATCGAAGTCGGGACGGGCCGCACGCTTCGGCGCGGCGAGATCGGCGAGGTCTGCTTTCGCGGTTACCACGTCATGCGCGGCTACCTCGACCAGGAAGAGGCGACGCGGCACGCGATCGACGAGGCCGGCTGGCTTCGCTCCGGCGACCTGGGCGCGATGGACGACGACGGCTCGCTCCGCATCACCGGCCGCCTCAAGGACATGGTCATCCGCGGCGGCGAGAACGTGTACCCCGCCGAGATCGAGGCCGTCCTCGACGAGCACCCGGCCGTGATCGAGTCGGCCGTCTTCGGCGTGGCGGACGAGCTCATGGGCGAGGAGCTCGGCGTTTGGGCCCGCGCGCGGCGCGGCGCGAGCGTCGAGCCGGCCGACCTGCGCGCGTACGTGCTCGAGCGCTTGGCGCACTTCAAGGCGCCGCGCTACGTGTGGCTCGTGGACGCGTTTCCGATGACCGTCACGGGCAAGATCCAGAAGTTCGCCATCCGCGACACCGTGGCGGGCTGGCAGCGCGAGGGCGACGAGCGCTTCGTCGCGGCCGACCTCGCGCCGCGCGAGCCCGCCCCTTCCAGGAGCGAGCGATGAGCACCGTTGACTTCTCCATCGAACCCTGGTGCGACGAGATCGGGCCGCGCAAGGTCGTTCACGTCTGGGATCCCGACGTCGGGCTGCGCGGCATCCTCGTCGTCGACAACGTCGCTTGCGGGCCGTCGATCGGCGGCGTGCGCATGGCGCGCGACGTCGACGCCGAGGAGGTCTTCCGCCTGGCGCGCGCGATGACGTTGAAGAACGCCGCCGCGGGACTGCCGCACGGAGGCGGCAAGTCCGGCATCGTCGCCGACCCGCGCACCGCCGACCGCGAGGCGCTCGTGCGCGCCTTCGCGCGGGCGATCGGCGCGATCACCGACTACATCCCCGGCCCCGACATGGGCACGGACGAGGAGTGCATGGCGTGGGTGCTCGACGAGATCGGCCGCGCGGTCGGGCTGCCGCGCGTTCTCGGCGGGATCCCGCTGGACGAGCTCGGCGCGACGGGCCACGGGCTGGCCGCGTGCGCGGACGTGGCGGCGGAGTTCGCCGGCGTCGAGCTGGAAGGCGCGCGCGTCGCCATCGAGGGCTTCGGCAACGTCGGCCGCCACGCCGCCGCCTTCCTCGCCGAGCGCGGCTGCGTGCTCGTCGCCGCGAGCGACTCGAAGGGCGCCGTTCACGATCCGAACGGGATCGACGTCGACGCGCTCGCGTCCGCCAAGCGCGAGACGGGAAGCGTGAAGGGCCTCGCGGACGCGAAGCCGATCGAGCGCGCCGAGCTCATCACGGTCCCCTGCGACGTCCTGGTGCCGGCCGCGCGGCCCGACTCGATCCACGACGGGAACGCCGGCGCGATCGAGGCGAAGCTGATCCTCCAGGGCGCCAACATCCCGGCCACGGCATCCGCCGAGGCGACGTTGCACGAACGCGGCGTCGTCTCCGTGCCCGATTTCATCGCCAACGCCGGCGGCGTGATCTGCGCGTCGGTCGAGTACCACGGCGGCACGCAGGCGGCCGCCTTCGAGACGATCGCCGACAAGATCCGCCGCAACACCGATGAGGTCCTACGGCGCAGCCGCGACGCCGGCGTGCTCCCCCGGCAGGCCGCGGTCGACATGGCGCGCGAGCGCGTGCTCGAGGCGTCCGGTTACCGGCGGGCCTAGCGACTCGCCGCCCGCCCGAGCCGCCGGCGCAGGAAGAAGAGGACGGCGAAGGCCGCGGTCCATTGCACCAGGCACGTGCCGATCCCGGTTCGCTCGCCCGGCCGCAACGCGGCCAGCACGCCGCCGGCGTCCGCGGCCGACTGCGTGAACCACCATCCGATCAACAGGACGAACTGCACCGGGATCGCGAAGCGGAGCACGAGGTCGAGCCAGCCTCCGACGAATCCGCTCGCTTCGGGGCCGATCCAGGTCTTGCGGAGCTCACCCGCACCGGCGCGCCGCGCGGCGAGGGAGAAGATCAGCCCGCTCAGGATCAGTCCGAGCCCCCACACCCAGTCCTGGTTCGTCAGGAGCTCGAGCGAGAGCGCCGAGGGCAGCCCGCCGCAGAACGAGACGCCGACCGCGACGGCGACCGCTCGCCGCCGCTGCACGCCCAGGTCGATCAGCGTGCGCACCGCGAGCTCGAGCAGCGCGATCAACGAGGTGAGCGCGGCGAAGAACAGCATCCCGAAGAACGCTGCCGCCACCGCGCGCCCGGGGCCGCCGAGCTCCGCGAAGATCCGCGGCAGCCACACCATCGACAATCCCGTGCCTCCCGGGCCGCGGTGTCCGAGCACCTCGACCGGCGCGACGTCCGGCGCGATCGCGGGCGCCAGCGCGAAGACCGCCGGGATCGTCGCGAGGCCCGCGACGAGGCTCGCGACGTTGTTCCCGATCCCGGTGACGACCGCGTCGCCGACCGCTCCGCGCTCGTGGCGAGCGGCCACGGAATACACGAGGAAGAGCCCGAGCCCCGCGCTGGTCGACCAGGCGCTCTGGCTCAGGGCCTCGAGCCACGGCTCGGGCGTCGCCAGCGACGCCGGATCGACCCGGAACATCCAGCGCACGCCCTCGCCCGCGCCCTCGCGGCCGAGGCCGACGACCATGAGCACCAGGAGCAGGACGAAGAGCGACGGGAGCAGCACCTTGTTTGCCACCTCGATGCCGCGGCGCACTCCCCTCAGCACGAACGCGCCGGCCGCCAGGAGCGCCGCGGCCATCGCAACCACGGCTCCTCCTCCCTGGGCGCGGTCGACGAAGTGCGACGTCGCCTCGTCGATCTCCATCGCCATCACGTCTCCGCGCAGCGACTCGACGACGTACAGACCGCACCAGCCGGCGACGACGCCGTAGTAGCAGAGGATCGCGACGGTGCAGAGAGCGACGAACGCTCCGACCCACGCCCGGTCGGCTCCGAAGAGCCGCGCCAGCGAGCCGACCACGCCGCGACGCGTCCGGCGGCCGATCGCGGTCTCGGCCACGAGCAGCGGGATCGACCAGGTGAAGAGGAAGATCACCCACGGCACGAGGAACGTCCCGCCGCCCTCCTCGAACTTGGCGAGCATGCGCGGGAAGCGCCAGATGTTGCCCACCCCGACGGCCATCCCCAGCCCGCCGAGGACGAGGGCCAGGCGGGAAGAGAAGCGCTCGTGGCGGCCGGGGTCGCTCGACCCCGTTCCCGCGTTCGAATCGTTGGCTTGCACGGCCGGTGGGCATCCTACGCCTCAATGCGTAGACCCGCGGGCCTTTCGGTGCCAACAGGCCGCATCGACAGCCCAGCATAGGCTGGCCCTATCACGGGCATCGGGACTTGCGATTGGAAGCCGCCGGCCTCTGGAACGAAAGTAGACGTTGTAGCGGAGAGCTTCGGCCCTCCCCTTGAACGAACCGGGTCTCGCACTCCATCGCTCCTACGCGATCCGCGGCATCCAACTCCATGCGGGCTGCGAACACCACAAGTCAATCTCACTTCCACTCCGGTCGGCCCGCCTCGCAAGCATCGGAACCCAAAGGACCCACGATGAACTCCACGACCCACTTCCTCCACGCCGCGACGAGCCTCGCGGTGCTCTGCGCGCCGTCCGCGTTCGCCCAGAACGCGTTGAGCCTCGTCTCGCCTCACCCGGCCGCGGAGGTCGCCGGCGTATGCCCGGTGACGGGCGCGACCAGCGGGGACGCGGCGCCCCAGCCCCCTTCGAACCGAGACTGGTGGCCGGATCAGCTCGACCTCTCGATCCTCCATCAGAACTCGCTGAAGAGCGATCCGATGGGCGCGGACTTCGACTACGCCGAGGAGTTCGCGAAGCTCGACCTCGACGCCGTGAAGAAGGACATCGAGGAGGTGATGACGACCTCCCAGGACTGGTGGCCCGCGGACTGGGGTCACTACGGGCCGCTCTTCATCCGGATGGCCTGGCACAGCGCCGGCACGTACCGCGTCGCCGACGGCCGCGGCGGCGCCTCCGACGGCACGCAGCGGTTCGCGCCGCTCAACAGTTGGCCCGACAACGCCAACCTCGACAAGGCGCGGCGGCTCTTGTGGCCGGTCAAGCAGAAGTACGGCAGCCGGATCTCGTGGGCCGACCTGATGATCCTCGCCGGCAACTGCGCCCTCGAGTCGGCGGGCCTCGAGACCTTCGGCTTCGGCGGGGGCCGCGAGGACGTCTGGGAGCCCCAGATGGACGTCTTCTGGGGTCCCGAGACCGAGTGGCTGGCGGACGAGCGCTACAGCGGCGACCGCGAGCTCGCGAACCCGCTCGCCGCCGTGCAGATGGGCCTGATCTACGTGAACCCCGAGGGGCCGAACGGCAATCCCGATCCGCTCCTCGCGGCCAAGGACATTCGCGAGACCTTCGCGCGCATGGCGATGAACGACGAGGAGACCGTCGCTTTGATCGCCGGCGGCCACACGCTCGGCAAGACCCACGGGGCGGGCCCGGCGACGCACGTCGGCCCCGAGCCCGAAGCCGCGCCGCTCGAGGAGCAGGGCCTCGGCTGGACGAGCTCCTACGGCAAGGGCAACGCCGAGGACACGATCACGAGCGGCCTGGAGGGCGCCTGGACCTCCACGCCGACGAAGTGGTCGAACAGCTACTTCGCCAACCTCTTCAGCTACGAGTGGGAGCTGACCAAGAGCCCGGCCGGCGCCCATCAGTGGACGCCGAAGAACGGGCCGATGAACGTTCCGGACGCCCACGTCCCGAACAAGTACCACCGGCCGATGATGCTCACGACGGACCTGTCGCTGGTCGAGGACCCCGCCTACCGCGAGATCTCGCAGCGCTTCTACGAGAACCCCGCCGAGTTCAACGAGGCCTTTGCCCGTGCCTGGTACAAGCTGACGCACCGCGACATGGGGCCGGTCTCGCGCCTGCTCGGCGCGGAAGTCGCCCCGCCTCAGCTCTGGCAGGATCCGGTGCCCGAGGTCGACCACGAGCTGATCGACGAGCAGGACGTTGCCGCCCTCAAGAGCGAGATCCTCGGCTCGGGGCTCTCGGTGTCTCGGTTGGTCTCGACCGCCTGGGCGTCGGCGTCCACGTACCGGGACAGCGACAAGCGCGGCGGCGCCAACGGGGCGCGCCTGCGTCTCGCTCCCCAGAAGGACTGGGAAGTCAACGAGCCGGCCGAGGTGGCGAAGGTCATCGAGACGCTGGAGCGCATCCAGGCCGACTTCAACGGAGCCCAGTCCGGCGGCAAGCGGGTTTCCCTCGCCGACCTGATCGTCCTGGGCGGCTGCGCGGCCGTCGAAGCCGCCGCCGAGCAAGCTGGCTACGGCGTCGAGGTCTCCTTCACGCCGGGCCGCACGGACGCCACGCAGGAGCAGACCGACGCGGCGTCGTTCGCTCCCCTCGAGCCGGCGGCCGACGGCTTCCGGAACTTCTACTCGGCCGGGAGCTTCCTCCGTCCGGAGAGGGCGCTGGTCGACCGGGCGAACCTGCTGACGCTCACCGCGCCGGAGATGACCGTCCTCGTCGGCGGCTTGCGGGTGCTGAACGCGAACCTCGGGGGTGCGCAGCACGGCGTCTTCACCGATCGGCCGGAAGAGCTGACCAACGACTTCTTCGTGAACCTGCTCGACATGGGCACGGAATGGCGAGAGTCCTCCGAGGTTGGCGACCTCTACGAGGGACGGGACCGTGAGACGGGCGAGCGCAAGTGGACCGCCACCTCCGTCGACCTCGTCTTCGGTTCGAACTCGCAGTTGCGCGCCCTCGCGGAGGTCTACGCCAGCGACGACGCGAAGCAGAAGTTCGTCGACGACTTCGCGGCGGCCTGGAGCAAGGTGATGAACCTCGATCGCTTCGACCTCGACCGGGCTCTCTGAGAGCGATCCGAACCTGCGGCCCCCGCGGAGTCCTGGCTCCGCGGGGGCCTTCTTCTTTACAGTCGCGTCGATGGAACGCCCCACGTTGCGCCAGCTCGAGTACTTCGTGGCCGTCGCCGAGCGGCTGAGCTTCCGGAAGGCCGCCGAGTCGTGCTTCGTGAGCCAGCCGTCGCTCTCGGCGCAAATCGCGCAGCTTGAGGCGGTGCTGGGGGTCCAGCTCTTCGAGCGCGACCGTCGCGGCGTGAGGCTGACGGCGGCCGGAGAGGCGCTCGTCCCCGGCGCGAAGGAGACTCTGGCTTGCTCCGATCGGTTCGGACAGTTGGCGAAGTCCTTCGGCGCTCCGCTGACGGGCCCGCTGCGCCTCGGAGTCATTCCCACGATCGGGCCCTATCTGCTCCCGAAGGTCCTGCCGGCGGTGGCCGCGTCGTACCCCGAGCTCCAGGTCTTCCTGCGCGAGGACATGACCGCCCGGCTGCTCGAACAGCTCGAAGAGGGAAAGCTCGATCTCCTTCTGCTGGCGATCGACATCGATCTCGGAGGCGTCGCGACGCAGCCGCTCTTCTCGGATCCGTTCGTCGTGGCGGTGCCCGAGAACGACGAGCTCGCAAGCGCGCGCGAGGTGAGCCTGTCCGACCTGGAGGGACGCAGCATCCTGCTCCTCGACGAGGGGCACTGCTTCCGCGCGCAGACCCTGCCGCTGTGTGACTCAGCGGGCGCCGACGAGCTCGGCGGCTTCCGGGCCTCTAGCCTGGGCACGATCACGCAAATGGTGGCGAGCGAGCTCGGGATCACGCTGCTTCCCGAGCTCGCGGTCGAGCGCGAAGCGGCGGCCGTGCCGGGGTTGCGCGTCATTCCCTTCGGCGCCGACGGTCCGTCGCGCTCCGTGGGACTTGCATGGCGCGCCAACTCGCCTCGGGCGGACGAGTACCGGACGCTCGGCGAGACGCTGACGACCGCGTATGCGCAAAGCTAGCGAGGGCCGCCTTCGCCGGACCGCCGCGACGCCGCGCTACGCCCGCCGGCCCGCGGTCGACTAGAATCATCCGCGGGAAAGCACGTGCAAATACGCTTCTGGGGGACGAGGGGCTCGATCGCGTCGCCGGGTGCCGGCACGGTTCGGTATGGAGGCAACACCTCCTGCGTCGAGGTGCGGACCGATTCGGGCACGCTGATCGTGCTCGACTGCGGGACCGGGGCGAGCGCGCTCGGCCACGCGCTGGCGAAACAGGAGGACGGGCCGCGGCGCGGCCACGTGCTCATCTCGCACACGCACTGGGACCACATCCAGGGCGTGCCGTTCTTCCGGCCGCTCTTCGTTCCCGGTCAGGAGTGGGAGATCTACGGCCCGCGGGACCTCGGCACGTCGCTGCAGGGGACGTTGTCCGGGCAAATGCAGCACACCTACTTCCCGGTCACGCTCGACGCGCTGGCGGCGAACATCCGCTACCACGACCTGGTCGAGGGGAGCTTCGACATCGGCGACGTGCGCGTCACGGCGCGGTATCTGAATCATCCGGCGCTCACGCTCGGCTATCGCATCGAGGGGGACGGGGGAACGGTCGTCTACGCGACCGACCACGAGCCCCACCTGCGCGAGCTGGCGTACGGGCGGCGGGGCAAGCTGAACAAGGAAGCCGAACGCCACGAGCGCTTCCTCGAGGGCGCCGATCTCCTGATCCACGACGCCCAGTACACGGCGTCCGAGTACGCCGAGAAGGAGGGTTGGGGCCACAGCACGATGGAGTTCGTGGTCGACACCGCGTGCGCCGCCGGAGTGGGCCGCCTGGCGCTCTACCATCACGACCCGCAGCGCACCGACGACGAGGTCGACGAGATCGTGCAGCGGGCCGCGGAGCGCGCGTCGGACGCGGCGGACGGCCCGGACATCTTCGCGGCGGCGGAGGGAGCCACGGTCGTGCTTCGGTCCACCGGCGTCGACTCCGCGCTGCGGCGCGAGCCCTCCTCCGGAAGCGCCGAAGCGACCCCCGTGCAGGCCGGCTCGCGCGCGGTTCTCCTGGGGCCGCTTCGAACAGAGGTCCACGCGATCGTCTCCAAGGCTCTGCAGGCCGACAAGGTGCGAACGCTCACGGCCTCGGACGGCGACGAGCTGCTGCGCGTCGCCGCGGCGGAGGGGCCATCGCTCGTGATCCTGGAGCTCAACTGGGAGGGACAGGACACGCTCGCGCTCAGCCGCGCGCTGAGCGAGCTGGAGATGCCGCCGACCGTCGTCGTCGCGGTCGAGCGGGAAGGCGACGTGGACATGGAGGCCGGCGCCGAGGCGGGGGTGGAGGACTGGCTCGTACCGCCCTTGACCGACTCCTACGTGCGGACCCGCGTGCGCGCGTGGCTCATGCGCGTGGAGTGCCGCTGGCAGAAGGCGCCGCTGCCCTCGAACGAAGAGGCGCGCGTGCGGGCGCTTCACGACCTGAACGTCCTGGACACCGAGCCGGAGGAACGCTTCGACCGCTTCACGCGTATCGCCGCCGCGCTCTTCGACGTGCCGGTCGTGCTCGTCTGCCTGATCGACGCGAACCGCCAGTGGTTCAAGTCGCGCCACGGCGTGGACGTCGAGGAGACCCCGCGCGACCTGGCGTTCTGCGCCCACGCGATTCTCGGATCGGACGTTCTCCATGTGCCCGACGCGCTTGCGGACGATCGCTTCGCCGACAACCCGCTCGTGACCGGGCCGCCGCACCTGCGCTTCTACGCGGGCGTTCCGCTGCACATCGGAAACGGGCATCGCGCGGGGACCCTGTGCGTCATCGACCAGAGCGTGCGGCAATTCAGCGCCGACCAGCTCCAGCTCCTTCAGGACCTGGGGAAGCTCGTCGAGCGCGAGCTCGTGTCCGAACGCTGAGCGGACCTAACGAAACAGCTCGTCGGGGATCGGGCGATCCGCCGTCGGGCGCTCGTTCACGATCGAGACGATTTGCCAGCGGCCGTCGCGGCGGATCAGCTCGAAGCTGTCGATTCCCTCCTGCGGGTCTCTTCCCGAGCCGGGGACGTGCGAGTCGAACCGGACCAGGACGTGCGCGATGTCGCCGTACGTTATCTCGCGGAGGTCGAGGACGCGCTCGGTGAAGCCCGTCTCCCGAACGCCGGCCTGCTCGATGAACCGGACGAAGTCGTCGACGAAGCCCTCGAGCGAGAACACGGACATCTCGTCGCGGCCCGTGCGGAGCACGATGACCGCTTCTTCGACGAAGAGCGCGCGCACCTCGTCCCAGTCCGGCGTCGTGCCCGGACCGAAGGTGACGAGGTCGTAGAGCCGCGTGACCACGGCCGAGGGTGTGTTGGGATCCGTCGGCACGTCGGGTGGTTCGGCGGTGCTCATACAGGAGGCGAGCATCAGGGCAGCCGTTGCAAAGGCAAGATGTCGCTGGAGCGAGGTCTTCACCGGGCGCCCATTGTGCATGCTGCACGGCCGAGCGCACGTCAAGGATGTGCGAGGTGCGGGCATCGGTTGCGTTCGATCGGAGCTAAGCTGACCGTCGAGCATGGCGAGCGCGGACAAGCGAAGGCAGGAGAACGTCGCGGGCGACTTCTACGTCGACTCGACGTGCATCGACTGCGACACGTGCCGGTGGATGGCGCCCGAGACGTTCCACGCCGCGGGCGGGCAGTCCGCCGTGCACCGGCAGCCGCGCTCGAGGGACGAGAGCCTCCGCGCCCTCCAGGCGCTGATCTCCTGCCCGACGGCGTCGATCGGAACCGTCGAGAAGCACCCGATGAAGGACGTCCTCGCGTCCTTTCCCATTCCGGTCGACGGCGACGTGTACCACTGCGGCTACCACGACGAGTCGAGCTTCGGCGCGGCGACCTACCTGATCCGGCGGCCCGAGGGCAACGTGCTCGTCGACTCGCCGCGGTTCGCGAAGCCGCTCGTGAAGCGGCTCGAGGAGCTCGGCGGCGTCGAGACGCTCTTCCTCACGCACAGGGACGACGTCGCCGACCACGCGAAGTTCCGCGAGCACTTCGGCTGCGAGCGCATCCTCCACGCGGACGACGCGGCCGGCGCCCTGCGCGAGGTCGAGCGGCTCCTGGAGGGGACCGATGCGGTCCACCTCGACGACGAGCTGACCATCCTGCCGGTGCCCGGCCACACGCGCGGATCCTGCGTGCTCCTCTGGCGCGACACGTACCTCTTCTCCGGCGACCACGTGGCGTGGAGCGAGGGGCGTGGCCACGTCTACGCCTTCAAGAGCGCCTGCTGGTACGACTGGGGCGAGCAGATCGAGTCCATGCGCCGCCTGGCCGAGTACGGCTTCGAGTGGATCCTCCCCGGCCACGGCCGTCGCTGCCGGTTCGACCGCGAGGCCATGCGGGCCGAGATGGCCCGCGCGATCGAGTGGATGGAGTCGGTCTGAGACCGCCTACGGACTTTGGCCCCCCGGGTCTTCCCACTCCGCCCGCCGCGCGCTTCGCCCTGACGCCCTAGGATCTCCGGCGAAACGGAGGCATCCATGAAGACCGCGGAGATCATGACCGTCGACCCCACGACCGCCGAGGCGACCGCTCCGCTCGGCCAGGCGCTCGACAAGATGACCGAGCTCGACATCCGCCACCTTCCGGTCGTGAGGGACGGGGAGGTCGTCGGCGTGGTGTCCGACCGGGACCTGCTCGAGTCGACCGGCTGGATGTGGAACGAGGAGAAGGGCAAGGCGCCCGTCATCGTCGAGGACGTCCTGATGTCCACCGAGCCCATGACCGTCGAGCCCGGCGACAGCGTCGCACACCTCGCGCGGAAGCTGATCGAGTGGGGCGTCGGCTGTGCCCCCGTCGTCGAAGACGGCCGGCTGCGCGGGATCGCCACGGAGATCGACGTGCTGCGCGCCTTCGTGGAGGGGTGCGACTCCGGCAAGCTGAAGCCCGCCACGCGCCCGACCGTCGAGCGGACGATGGTGGTCGAGGTCCTCACGCTGGAAGCCGAAGCGACGGCGGCGGAGGCCCGCAACGTCATGGCGGGCAACAACGTGCGCCACCTGCCCGTGGTCGACGAGCTCAAGGTCCTGGGCATGGTCTCCGACCGCGACCTGCGCGGCGTCCTGGGCAAGGCGCTTCCCGGCACGACGCCGGTGCGCGAGTTCATGAGCACGGACGTTCGCTCCGTCGCTCCGGAGGACGACCTGATCCGGGCCGCGCGCTTGATGGTCGAGCACAAGATCGGCGGGTTGCCCGTGGTCGACCGCGGCGGCTTGATCGGGATGATCACCACGACCGACCTGCTCGAGCACACCGCCGGCGTGCTGGCCTGACCGGCGGCTACTTCAGCGCTCGCTCCAGCGCGGCGCACACCGCCTCGATCACGGTGACCCGCGCGTGGCGCTTGTCGTTCGCGGAGACGAGCGCCCACGGCGCGTTCATGGAGTTCGTCCGCGCGAACATCTCCTCCGCGGCCTCGGTGTACTCGTCCCAGCGCGCGCGGTTGCGGTAGTCCTCGGCGGTGAGCTTGTACTTCTTGTACGGCGTCTTCTCGCGCGCCTCGAAGCGGCGGAGCTGCTCCTCGCGGTCGATCTGCAGCCAGAACTTCAGGAGGACCGCGCCGTCCTCGGTCAGGACCCGTTCGAAGTCGTTGATCTCGTCGTAGGCGCGCCGCCACTCGGCCTCGTCGGCGAAGCCCTCGACCCGCTCGACGAGCACGCGGCCGTACCAGCTCCGGTCGAAGATCGTCACCCGCCCGCGCGGCCCGAGGCGGCGCCAGAAACGCCAGAGGTAGGGGCGCGCGCGCTCCTCCTCGGTCGGCGCGGCGATCGGGAACACGCGGTAGTCCTGCGCGGCCATCGCGCGCGTCATGCGCCGGATCACGCCGCCCTTGCCGGCGGCGTCCCAACCCTCGAAGACGAGCACGGTCGCGACGTTCCGCTCGCGCGCTTCGATGGAGAGGTCGGAGAGCCGCCCCTGCGCGACGTCGAGGCGTCGCTTGTACTCGCGGCTCTCCAGCTTTGCGCCGAGGTCCAGCGCGACGAGCGCGCCGGATGGTTCTTCCTCCTGCCGTGCGGGAACCGCGCGGGGCGCCTGCGCTTCCGCGGCCAGACGCTCGACGAGCGCGTCGCGCAGCGCCTCCGCGGCGGTCAGGTCGCGGTACGCGTCGTCGCCGCCCTCCACCACGACCCAGGGAGCGTGCGGCGCGTCCGTGCGCTCGAGCAAGTCCTCGGCGAGCTCCACGACCTCGTCGTGCAGGGCGTGCAGCCGCTCGTCCGCCTCGGTGGCGCGCCAGCCGTGGGGCCGCTTCTTCGCCTTGCGCAGACGCTTTCCGAGCTCGCTCTTCGGCGTGTGGACCCAGAGCTTCAGGATCGCCGTGCCCTCGGCGGCGAGCAGGCGCTCGAAGCTCTGGACGTGTGCCACGAGGCGCGCGAGACGCTTCTCCGAGCGCTTCTCGAAGAGCTGCCCGGCGATGGCGTCGTACGCCCAGGCGCCGTAGTAGATGCCGATGCGGCCCGTCGCCGGGAGCGCGCGCCAGTATCGCCAGAACGGCGGATAGCGCGTTTCTTCCACGGAGCGCTCGAGGAAGACCTGGGTGTCGAGCCGCCGCGCGTCGAGCCATTCGTGGAAGAGGTCGATCAGCTCGTGGCAGCCGTCGCGGTCGTCGCCGGCGACGAGGATCAGGGTGCGCAGGTCGGACCGCGAGAGGTCGAACTGGGCGTTCAGGAGGTCGACGCGCAGCCCCGACTCCCGCTCCTCGTACTCGGCTTCCGAGATGTTGTGGCCGTCCTCGAACTCGTCGAGTCGCATCTTCCCTAGGTTTCCTCCTCGCGCTCGATCTCGGCTCGGGACGGATGTTCGGTCACCGCGACCGGCTCCGGCTCGCGCGCGGCGTCGAGGTTGTGGGCGATGCGCCAGGCGTGATACGCCGTCCGGTGCAGCCAGCGTATCGCGTCGAGGCGTTGGATCGCCTCGTCCAGGGTCACCTCGGTGCCGGGGACGTCGGCCAGCACCTGCTGGCGATAGGGCTGACGTTCCGCGCGGACCGTATCGCGCGCGTTCAGCAGACCGGAAGCGTCGACGCGTTCCTCGTCGCCGCGGAGGACGACCGCCGATGCCGCGAGGGCTTCCCAAACGACCGCCGAGAGCTCGCGCAGCCGTTCGTCTTTCCGCAGAGTCGCGATGCGCTCGCGCCGCCGGCCGCGCTCGATCAGCCGATCGAGGTGGTCGATCGCGTGCATCGAGGCGAGGAGCAGGCGCTGTGCCTCCTCGCGGTCGGGCGGCGCGTTGATCCGGTCCGCGAAACGGCGCGCCTCGTCGACGGCGCGGTCGACACGCTCGAGCCGCTCGCGCTCGACCGCGGCGGGGTGCGCGGGATCGAGGGCATGCCCGATCGCGGCGAAGAGCTCGGCGGTGATCGCGCGTACGGCCCCGAACAGGCTCAGCGCCGCCGCGGTCGGATCGCCGAGCAGCGCCGGGTCGAGCCGCGCCGCGAGCTCGGGACCCTTCTCGGGCACGATGCGGTTCATGAGGCGGGCGAAGGCCTTCGTGAACGGCAGCACGGCGGCGACGCCCAGCGTGTTGAAGGCGGTGTGAAAACCTACGAGCGCGATCGTGGGGTTGGCCGCGGGACCGCCGTCGAACAACGCGTCGACCGCGAGCACGTACGGGTCGAGCAGCAGGAACGCCGCCACCCCGGTCAGGAGGTTGTAGACCACGTGCGCGTACCCGGTGCGCTTCGTCTGCGCCGATCCGCCCAAAGTCGCGATGGCCGTGGTCGACGTCGTGCCGACGTCCATCCCGATCACGATCGCGGCCGCCTGCGGGAACGAGAGCGCGCCCGCGTCGACCGCCGTCAGCGCGGTCGCGACGCCCGCGCTCGACGACTGCGTCACGAGGGTCACGGCGGCTCCGATGCCGATCAGGAGCACGCGTCCGACGAGCGTGTCCGGCGGGAAGTCGTCCGGCGTCATCACGCCTTCGAAGCCCGCCATGCCCGCCTGCATCGCGTCGATGCCGAGGAAGATCACGGCGAAGCCCGCCAGGGCCCAACCCGCATTCGCGAGCCGGCCGCGGCCGAACAGGCGGAGCATCACTCCGGCGAAGAGCAGCGGCAGCACGAGCCGGCCGATGTCGAGCTTGAAGCCGAGCAGCGCCACCATCCAGCCGGTGGCGGTCGTGCCGATGTTGGCTCCGAACATCACGCCGAGCGCCTGGGGGAAGGCGAGCAGCCCCGCGCTCACGAACCCGACCGTCGTCACGGTGGTCACGCTCGACGACTGAAGGACGGCCGTCACTCCCGCGCCGGTCAGCGCGCCGCTGGTCGGGCTCTTCGTGAACCGGAACAGGATCCGGTGGACCGCGTCGCCGGCGAGCGCGCGCAGTCCCTCGGTCAGCACGATCATGCCGAGCAGGAACAGCCCCAACCCGCCGATCGCCTGGAAGACCTGGACGGTCATCGCCGACAGTCTAGCGGCGACGGCCGTGCTCTCGGTCGTCGTCTCTACGCCGCCGGAGGCCGCGGCAGTCCGGCCCGCTGGTGCAGGTTCAGGATCTGCTCGCGCAACGCGTGCGGGTCGCCGGCTCCGCCCTCGATCGCCTCGAAGGCCTTGACGATGCGCTCGTCCGCTTCCGGCGAGAGAAGGCGCTCCGCCATCGGGAAGAGGATCTCGGTCTCGCGGAGCATGTGCGCGTGGTGCAGGTCGAGGTAGTCGTGCGCCTCGCGCACGAACGCGCGCACGCAGCCGGGCTCGCCGTAGACCGCGCCGAGGACGTTCTGGCGCATGGCGTCCAGGTGGCGCCGCTCCGCCTCGTGGTCCAGCAGGAGCTTCTGCAACACCTCGCGCTCGTGCTCGTCGGCGGAGGAGAGCAGCTCGGGGAAGAACGCCGACTCCTCCTTGTCCTGGTGCCGGCCGTCGGCGAACTGCTCGTACAGCGACAGGAGCTCGTAGGCGGCCTCGGGCAGGATGTCCTCCGCCTGCGCGAGCGCGATCTGCGATTCGAGGCATTCGGCCATCCAGCCGATCCACTCGTGCTCGCGCTCCAGGGTATCGATCGTCTTCATGGTCCGGTCGGGGCAGGGGTCCGGGGGTCCTTTCGACCGATCCGGCGGAAGACTTCAGCCCGGGCCCCGCGCCGCGGCGCGTTGCAGGATAACGCACCGGAGAGCGGGCCTAATCGGGGAAGAGCTCCATGAGCCGGCAGGCGTCCAGCCCGTCGGCCGGTCGCCCTGAGTGATGACGACGACCCCGCCCCGGCAGGCCGCGCCCATCGAGACCGGGGCGCCTTCGATCTCGCTACCGCCCGTGCCCAGCGCGCCGTCAGCTCGGCGACGGTCGTTCCGCCGGCGTCGACGATGGCGAGCCTACGCGTCGTGAGGGAATCCGAGGGTGTGGCCTCCTGCCGCAGCCAGGGCAGGAAAGCGAGACCGACTACCGCGAGCGAGAGCGCGCAGGTTCGAGCGTTCATGAGAGACCTCCGCGTGAGAGAAGCGGCTACCGCTCTCATGTGACCGAGCGCCGGATGCATTGCACCGGCCGCGTCGCCGGCTAGAGGCCTGGCCGAAAAAGGGCCACCGAGCCGCTAGAGTGCCGATGCTCTTCTTTGGAAGGACATCGAAGCACCATGCTCGGAAAGAAGCCTGC
>JANQEJ010000069.1 GCA_028278425.1 Planctomycetota bacterium
GACGTGCGCATCGTGATCCGCGGCGACTCCGGCTTCTGCCGCGACCGGCTGATGAGCTGGTGCGAGGCGCAGGAAGGGGTCGAAGACGTCCTCGGCGGCCAAGAGGTCAGCCGACACGTGTTCCTCCAGCCGCTCGCGTCAGGAGCCGAGAGATACAACTCGTGATCTTGCATCGGACTATGCTGGGCTGCAGTGCTGCCTTATGAAGCAACCGTGCGAGAAGTGCTGCTGGCAAGCGCGGGCCGGGATAGCCATCGCGATTGAGCTTGGCCTATTTGATAACTTAGAGGCTATCGAGCACCTACTCTTGGATCCGATTGGCCTCGTCGGAAGGGGCGATTGAAGGAGATGAAGAAATCAGTGGCGTTGCTCACGCTGTTTGCGTCATGCACCTTCTATGAGAGGGACCTCTCAGTCCTTCGCGAGCAGGGGAAGCACGTTGTGCGGCAGTGCGCGGATTACTACGCACGGGAGGGGGAGTATCCACGAACTATAAGCGATGCGCAGATTGAGATTCCAGCGACGAGGTATGGGCCGTGGCGCTACTGGGTATCTGAGGAGAAACAGGACTTCGAGATCGCGATTGGGGATATCAATGAGCACGGGTTCTTATTGACATACTCCACCTGGCAAGGATGGTACCTTCATGATTGGTAGTGTGGTGGAGGTGTGTCGACTCCGTGACCGAGGCGTTGTCGGGCAGCTTGAAGCGCTTAGCGGAGGAACGCAGACGGATGATGCTTCGAACCCCCTAGCTCTCTCCGCGTCAACCGACCGGGGCCCCGGTTCGCACCGGGCGGGGGGGTGGCGCCCCAAGTAGGACTCGAACCTACCACGAGACGGTTGCAGTAGGTGCAAGTGGAAGAGGACGGCCCCTCAAATGCAGATGGGAGCGTTCGACAAGGCTGCGCCCTCCACGAGTTCCTCGATTCCCGTCGAGAAAGTCCGTGACGGTCCCGGTGACTCCCGATAGTGGGTTCTTACTGTTGGGCCGGCTCGTCGAAGCTCGTCCTTTGTCTCTTTCTCAGGCCCGCCCGTTGGTTCCGACGTTTCTATGCAGTGTTTCCGATGTCTTGGTGACCCGCTCCGAAAGAACCCTTCCTACTTTGTTCTAGCGGCCCTCTGCGCAGGCCTGCTCGTCTTGCTCCCACCCGTCGCGACGCCCGCCCAGGCCGGCGAGGGCGCGTCCGCGGGCTTCACCGCGGCGGACGCTCCGCACAGCGCGAGCGGCGAGCCGCAAGACGCCTTCAGCAACGTCTCCGGAACGTCCGACCACATCGTCGTCGTCAACGCGACCGGGACCGACAAGACGTTCACCCTGGAGGTCTACACGCCCGCGGCGGGCGGCGATCCCGAGGTCGTCTGCGACGCCATCGCGTACGACGAGAACAACACTCCTCCCGTCGCCGTCGGGCCGGGGAAGCGAGCTCGCGTGAAAGACAACCCCGACACCGACAATCGCCCCGTCCGGGGCGACGTCACCATCGATCCCTCCGGAGACTAGCGCGCGCGGCGTCATGCAACGCGCTCGGTTCCTGAACGGAAACCGCCCCATCGCGGGGTTGATGACCCTTGGCGCGGGCCTGTTCCTCGCCTTTGGGTATGTGGCCGCTCACCGCTCCACGGCTACGGTCGCTCCGGCCGACGGCATCGAGCGCGTGTCCTGGTCCACGGGCGTGCGGGGCCACGGCGATGCACTCGTCGAAAGACCGCCGAGCGTCGTTCCGGGCCATGCCGCCGCTCCGAGCGGTCCCGGCTCACCGCGTGGTTTCGTCCGCTTCCTTCTCGCGTCCACGGGGCAACCCGTTGGTTCGGCGTCCTGGACCGTTGAGTCGGCGGACACCCTTCCCACGGTCCTTCGATCGAGTCGGGACGGTCTGCTCCCCGTGGCCGCCGGAACGTGGACGGTGATCGGCTCCGATCCCTACGTGTTGCGGGAGAGCACCGTGTGCGTGAGGCCCGATCGAACGTCGGTCGTCTGGGTCGGCCAAGCCTGCGACTTTGCGCTCCGCGTGACCTCGATCGATGGCAACCCCGTTCCGGGCGCGAGCGTGTCCTGGGTGCAAAGCGACCGGTTGCACGGCCTCTACGACGCGTTGGACGAGCACAGGGTTTTCACGGATGAAGAGGGGCGCGCGCTCAGCCCCGGCGTTCGCCTTCCCTGGGCGACGCGCATCCTCGTGAGCCATCCGTCCTACCACCCCTTCCAAGGCACCTTGGAGACGAGTTGTGACGGCGAGGCCCAGGCGGTCACGCTCACGCCTGCTCCGCGAGAACTTGGCTTTGCCGCCCGCCTGGTCGACGGGGGCGGTCGAGCTCTCCCCGGCGTGGACGTGTACGCCGAGCTTGTCGACGACGTGTGGCCTGAGGCTTACCCGCTCTATCTCGGTCGCACGGGTTCGGACGGCACCGTCCAATTCGCCGACTGGATCGCTTCGGCCCATGCGCTCGTCTTTCGAGGCGCGGCCCACCCAAGCCGGTACGTGCTCGGGGCGAGCACGTTCGCGGGGCCGGAAGCCACTCTACGCGTTCCGCGGAGCGTCGTCGGGAGCCTGACGATCCTGGGAGCCGAAGAGAGCGAAGCGTTCAGCGTCCGCGTGACGGGCCGCGATTCCGAGGGCTCGATGGCGGCCGTGCCCCTGGCCATCGTTCAAAGGCATACGGGCCCGAACGTATCGCTCCTGCTCCCCGCTGCTCGAGACGCCGAGATCGCGGTCTGCACGCTGGCCGGGGACCGCTCGGCCCGCGCTGGGGTGTACGCGGAATCGGATGGCTGGGAGCGCGAGATTCGGTTGGAGGCGCGGGGCATCACGCTGGCGGTGTACGCCGACGGTGACGCGATCGCCGAGTACGCCTTCGACGAAGCGCCCTGGCTCCCGGCTCCGCAATCCGAAGCAAGCGGCGAGGTCGTCCTCCGGCTTCCGTCGGATACGAGACGCGTGAAGCTCAAGTCGTCCACCGGCGCAACGGCGCTCCTTGGCCGACGCTGCGAGGTCGAGCGCGACACGGCTCCCGTCGCCTTCGTCGATCGCTACCCGGTGGATCTGACCTTCGTGGACGCTCTCGGCGGCCCCGTCCGGGACGTTCAAGTGAGCCTGATCGGCATCAGCGGTCCCGTCGCCTCGTCTTCCTCCCGAGCAAACTGTTGGAAGGGCACCGTTCAGAACAGGTTCGTCGCACGGCCGGACGACGACGGCGCCGTTCGCATCGAGGTTCCCGAGGGAACCTACCTGCTCAGGATCGAGCACTTGCCGTGGCGGGAACGGCTGGTCTTCTCGATCGAAGCGCCCGGAATGACCAGGCGCGTTCACGCCGCCAAGAACGGAGTCAGGCAGACGATCGTCGTCCCGCGTCCGCGGCTCCTGGCGTTGGAGCTCGAAGGAACTGCGCCGTCGCGGTGGCTTCTGTGGGACGTCGCGAAGAACACCGGGCAGGTGTTCTTCGGGAACTACGCTCGGGTGTGGATCGACGACTCGCCGGCGGTCTATGAGATCAGGGACCACGACGGGGACGTGATCGGGAGCCTCGAAGTCCCTTCGGGATCCGACCCCCTGCATGAACGGGTTCACCTATGAATCACCCCGATGTTGCTGCGGCGCGATACGGCCGCACAGTCTTCCCTGCTGTTCTCGTCTTCGCCTTGCTCGCTTTCTTCGTTTCCGCCCAAGTGGGCGCAGGTGCGCCAGCCGGCTTCGCCTGTCCCGACGACGGCACCAAGGACGTCTTCAGCAACGTCGCAGGTTCCACGAGCCACACGATCGTCGTCAACGCGACCGGCGTCGACAAGACGTTCGTCGTCCAGGTCTACGATCCGGCCGATCCCTGGGGGATCTGTGACGTCGACTTCTACGACGAGAACAACACGCCTCCGGTCGTCGTTCCGGCCGGCAAGCGTGCCAAGGTCAACGACCTGGACAACTCGGACACCCAAGGACCACGGGGGAGCGTCACGGTCGACCACTAGCCGCGGTCCTCGGCGCTCTTCGCCGTCTCAGAAGGCGGGACCCAGGAGCGTCATCATCTCCTGCTTCAACGACAGGTACGCCGCCGTCTCGTCGGGCGAGAGTCCCACCGTCAAGAGGTCCGTCTCCTCGAAGGGGTCGAGATCCAGGTCGTAGAACCGCTCGCCCGGGGCGGGGTCGAGCGTCACCCAGAGCTTGTACCGCTCGTTGCGGATCACGCGCAGGTAGGCGGTCGGCGCCAAGCCGTTCGGGCTGAAGCGCTCGGTGTACACGAAGCTGCGCAGCGACGGCAGCTCCGGATCCAGGAGGTAGGGGACCAGGCTGACCGAGTCGTGCTGGACGCCGGGTCCGTAGATCACATCGATGTCGATGCCCGCGATCTCCGCGATGGTGGCGAAGAGGTCGGTGCTGTTCACGAGCGCGTCGGACGTCGAGCCCGGGCTTGCGACCAGCGGGCTGCGCACGATCAACGGGACGCGGACGCCGCCCTCGTAGACGGTGTCCTTCGCCTTCAGGCTCGGCCACGGTGGAGCGATCACGTCCCCCGGCGAGCCGTTGTCGCCCAGGAAGATCACCGTCGTGTCATCGAGCGCGGCTCCGAGGCCGCTCAAGAGCCGGCCGAGCTCGAAGTCCATCGCCTCGATCATCGCCTTGAAGTGGGGGCGGTTCGGCCCGACGGGGACCGAGCTCAAGTCCTCGGAGAAGTGCCCCGCCGGCGGCTCGTGGAACGGCGAGTGCGCCAGGTTGAGGGGAACGTAGGCGAACCAGGGCCGCGTCTGCCGGCCGATCCACGCCAGCGCCTCGTCCACGGTGTACGTCGCGGTGTAGCCGGTGAGCGGCGTCGGCAAGCCCTGGATCACGCTGGTCCACGAGAAGTAGTCCTCGCCGCCCGTCAGGTTCCCAGGGCGGTGGTCCGCGTACGCGAAACCCGCGAGGTTCGGCGCGAGCACGCCGCCGCTGGAGTCGCTTCCGAGGTGCCACTTGCCGAACACGGCGTGCGCGTACGCGCCGGCGGAGCCGCGCGTCAGCATCTCGGGGATCGTCTCCTCGGCCAACGGGAGGCCGTACGTCGTGCCGGTCAAGTCGGGCACCTTGATGAAGTCGCCCACCCCCGTCCGGAAGCCGTGCCGGCCGGTGAGCACCGCGGCGCGCGTCGGCGAGCAGATCGGGGTCGCGTAGACGTGCGTGAAGCTCATGCCGTCGGCCGCGAGCGCGTCCAGGTTCGGCGTGACGGCGTAGTCCGAGCCGAGGCCGAAGGTGGCGAGCTCGCCCACGCCGAGGTCGTCCGCGAGGATGAGAAGGACGTCGGGGTGGCGCGCCGCGACCTCTTTCGTGGTCGCCGACTGCGCCGAGGCTCCGGCGCCGACAAGAGCGAGGCTCAGACAGACGAACGAGCGTTTCAAGAAGAAGGGCTCTCCGGTTCCGATCCTAGCACGACCGGTAGAGAACGACTCTCGGGGGACCTCGACCCGACTCGTCAGAAGGCGGGACCCAAAAGCGCCATCATCTCCGCCTTGAGCGCCTGGTACGCCGCGGTCTCGTCGGGCGAGAGTCCCACGGCCAGAAGCTCGTTCTGCTCGAAAGGGTCCGCCTGCAGGTCGTAGAAGGCTTCGGTGGGAAACGGATCGCCCACCCAAAGCTTGTACCGCCCGTCCCGGATCGCGCGGTTGTACGCGACCGGGTTGAAGCCGTTCGGCCCGAAGATCTCGGCGTAGACGTACGAGCGCAGCGACGGCAGCTCCGGATCCTGGAGGTAGGGAAGGATGCTCACCGAGTCGTGGTGGAAGCCGGGCGGGTAGAGCGCGGAGAGGTCGACTCCCGCGAGCTCCGCGACCGTGGCGAAGACGTCGCTTTGGTTGACGAGTGCGTCGCACGTCGCGCCCGGCGCGGTGACCAGCGGGCTGTACACGATCATCGGAACGCGGACGCCGCCCTCGTAGACGGTTCCCTTCGCCTGGGCGGCGGGCCAGGGCGGCGCGATGACGGCGCCGGGCGATCCGTTGTCGCCGAGGAAGATGACGGTCGTATTGCTCAGAGTCGCGAGCCCGAGTCCCGTCAGGAACCGGCCGAGCTCGTGGTCCATCGCCTCGATCATCGCCTTGAAGGTCGGCCGGTTGGGGCCGGGCGTGATGCCGCTCAAGTCTTCCGAGTAGTAGCCCGCCGGCGGCTTGTGGAACGGGAAGTGGACCAGGTTGAAGGGGAGGTAGAGGAACCACGGCTCGGTCTGCTGGTCGACCCACGCGAGCGCCTCGTCCACCGTGTGGGTGGGGACGTAGCCGACCTGCAGCGTCTCGACGCCCTGGGTCACGTTCCTCCAGCGGAAGTAGTCCTCCGGCGGATTGAGGTTCCCCGGCCGGTAGTCCGCGTACTCGAAGCCCGCGTTGTTGGGGGCGAGAAGGCCCGCCGAGATGACGTCGACGTGCCACTTGCCGAAGAGCGCGGTGGCGTACGCGTCGCCGGTGCCGCGATCGAGCATCTCCGGGAGCGTCTCCTCGGCGGCCGGCATGCCGAAGGTCCCGCCCGTTCCGTCGGGAAACACCACCGTCCCGATCCCGGTCCGGAAGCCGTACCGGCCGGTGAGAACGCCGACGCGCGTCGGAGAGCAGACCGGGTTCGCGTAGACGTTGGGGAAGCTGACGCCCGCGGCGGCGAGCGCGTCCAGGTAGGGCGTGACCGCATAGTCCGAGCCCAAACCGAACGAGGCGAGCTCGCCGACGCCGAGGTCGTCCGCGACGACCAGGAGAACGTTGGGGTAGCTCGTTCCGTCGGGCTCGTCGTTTGACGTACGAGCCGCGTGCGCCTTCGCGCCGTGGAGGAAGAGCAGCAGGAAACCGAGAGACAAGGCGAGCGAACGTCTCATCGCGAAGGACCTCCGTTGCGAGGATCCTAGCACGGGCTCGCGAACCCGGCCGATTCGGAACGACCCGCTAGCGGTCGTCGGGCTTCCGGACTCCGCGGACCAAATACAAGGGCGCGCCGGGGACGAGCTCCGTCTCGAGCACGCGCTCGATCGCGCGCACGACCGGCGCCTGCGCCGGGACCAGGCGACCCGAGTCGAAGACCTCCGGATCGAGGTAGACACGCTGACCCTGCTCGTGCGCCGTCTCGACCGCGCGGATCACCGCGGCGCCCGGGTTCGCTCCCGCCGCGTCGCCGACGGGCATGAAGTTGAAGGGACGGATGCCGGTGGCGTGCTCGAAGCGCCGCATGCGCCCGAGCCCCTGGCAGAAGACGATGCACGGTTCCTCGACGTGCGGCGCGACGGCCTCCGCCCAGGCGCGGCTCGGGTCGTCGGCGTGCCGGCGGTGCTCGGGCACGGCGAGCGCGAGCTGTCCGGCGACGCAAAGTCCCGCGAGCACCCAGCGCAGCTTCGCCGTCGCCGGCCGCGCGAGCGCGAGGGCCGCGCCCAGCGCCAGCGCCGGCGCGAGGACGAGCCCGTACTGCCCGAGCAGGCTGATGTAGCTCGCGAGCCCGAGCGCGCCGCCCAGGCAGACGACGAAGCAGGCGACCGCGAGGAACCGCAGCTCGCGGCGGTCGGTCGCGAGTCCGGCGAGAGGCATCAAGGCGAGGAGCATCCAGGGCTTCCCGTACTCCTCGAGCACGCGCCCCGCGAGCTGACCGGGGTTGGACGCCAGCCGCAGCATCGGGTCGAAGAGCGCGGGCAGGGCCGCGCTCAAGGACTCGACCTTGGGCGGCAGCGCCTCGCCGAGGAAGCGCAGCACGAAGACGACCGCGCCCACCACCGATACGGCCAGCGCGATCTGGCGCGCGTTGCGGTCGCGCTTGTCCCGCTGGAAGGCGAGCACCAGGAAAAAGGGCACCATCACCACCGCCGTCATGTGGAAGGCCATGGCGAGGGTCGTGGCCAGAGCGCAGCGCCACGCCGGCCGGCCCGGCAGCGCGTAGGCGAGCCACGCGCCCGCGCACGCGCCGGCGCCGGCGAAGACGTGGATCTCGACCATGCCCGACGCGAGCCACACGACGGGCGCGAGGCCGACGAGCGCCCCCGCGGCGAGCGACGCGACGCGGTTTCCCGTGATGCGCGCGCAGAGGTCCGCGGAGAACGCGACCATCGCGACGCCGCTGAGCACCGCCAGCACGCCGAGGACGCGCTCCGCGTCGAAACCCGGAAGCCAGCCGAGGACCGCCCGCAGGACGTGGGCGAGCGGAAGGTACGCCGCGTGGACGTGCAGCCAGTGCCCCTCCTCGAGCGAGCGGATGAACATCGGCCCGTCGTGGATGTACCGGCCGTTCCAGGTCGCCGCGAAGAAGACCGCGAACACGGCGCCGAGGAGCGACGCGGCCCGCGCGAATCCGGGGCTCGGGCTCTTCATGGCTGGCTCATCGCGGCAGAGATTACCGGCGCCCCGTCCCGGTTTCCGGAAAACTGTATAGCTTTGGGGGCCTCCCGACATGGAGCGGAGTGCGTGAGCAAGGCCGCCCGATTCCTCGAACGCGTCGGTCCCCACCGGGACACCCTGACCGGCTACTGTCGGCGGTTGCTCTGGTCCGAGGCGGACCTCGAGGACGCTCTGCAGGAGACCCTCGCGGTCGCGTACCGCGAGTTCCGCGACGCGGAGCGCGGCGGCTTTCGCCGCTGGGTGCTGCGCATCGCGACGTGGACCTGCTTCAATCTGAACCGCCGCCGCCGGCGCACGCGCGCCGAGGAGCTTCCCGACGAGCTCGTCGAGCGGGACGCGGTCGCGGCGCTCGAGACCGAGCTGGCCTACGAGCAGGTCCTGTCGGATCCCGCGGCGGCGTTCGAGGGCTTCGACGACGAGCTCGCGGCCGCGTGCCGCGCGCTGAACGAGAACGAGCGCGCGATCTTCCTGCTGAAGTCCCTCGGCGGGCTCACCTGCGCCGAGATCGCGGAGACGCTCGACGTTCCGCTCGGCACGGCGCAGGGGCTCTTGACCCGGGCGCGCCACAAGATGCGCGCGCGCCTGGCCGACTTCGCCCGCGCGCGCGGGCTCGCCGCCGCGAGGAGGTCCGGATGAAGTGCACGAGCGTGCGGCGCCGCCTATCGCTCTACCTCGACTCCGAGCTCGGTCCGGACACGAGCTTCGCGATCGCGCGCCACCTCGAGGGTTGCGCACCGTGCGCGCGGCGCGGCGAGGGCGAGGGAAAGCTGGAGACGCTCTTCCACGCGGGTCTCGGACGCGTCGACACGGGCGAGCGCGCGGCCTGGGACCGCGCGCTCGCCGGCGCGCTGCCGCGGCGGCGCGTTCCGGTCGGCGGGCTCGCCCTCGTCGCCGGCGCCGCCGCGCTCTCCGCGACGATCACCTTCCTCTTCGCGCGGCCGCCGCGGCCCGAGCCGGAGCCGGTCAGCCGCTCCGCGCACGCCGAGCTCCGCGACTATCGATTGGAGGACTTCCAGATGAAGCCCACTTCCATCCTCGGCGCGGCGGCGCTCGTCTCGGTCGCGAGCGCGACCACGACCGCCCTCCTGATGCAGCCCGAGGCGGAGCCCGCGCGCTCGGCGGCGGCGCCGAACGCGGACCTCGAGGCCCGGATCGAGGCGCTGCTCGCGCGGCAGAAGGAGCTGGAGGACACCGTGGCCGGGCTGAGGGCCAAGGCCCGCGCGCGCACCGAGCCGGCGCCGCAGCGCGCTCCGGTGATCTCGCGTGAGGAGCTCGAGCGCATGGTCGCCGCGGAGATCGCGCGCCGCGAGGAGGCGCGCGCCGGTGCCGGGGTTCCGGAGCCCGCGTTCGACGTGGCGGCCGTGATGCGCGACCTGCTCGACCCGAACCTCGACGAGCAGGCGCGGCGCGAGCTCTGGGAGTCGCTGCGCGCGAGCGGCCGGATCGACGAGGTCGTCGCCGCCTTCGAGCGGCGCGCCGACGCCGCTCCGTTCGACGCGCAGGCGCGCGCGGAGCTCGGAACGGCCTACCACCACAAGATGGCGTCGGTCGGCGGCGGGCCCGAGGCGGGCAAGTGGGGCGCCAAGGGCGCGGCCGCGTACGAGGAGGCGTTGGAGCTGGACGAGACGCACTGGGAGGCCCGCTTCAAGCTGGCGCAGCACCTTTACTACGCCGATCTGCCCGGCGACTCGGTGCGCCACTTCGAAACGCTGCTCGAGCAGCAGAAGGACCGCGTGTCCGAGCCGCACCACGCCCGGGCGTACGTGTGGCTCGGGAATCTCTACGTGAGCGGCGGCGACGAGGAGGCGGCGCTCGAAGTGTGGCGGAAGGGGGCCGCGCTGTTCCCGGACGACGCCGCGATCGCGGACCGGCTCAACACGTTCGACGGGTAGGGACAACCCGGCTTCGCGCCTCCGATCGGAGTGCGTGCCTTCCGCCGCCGTCCGTTCTCAAAGGAGTTACGCGCTCGTCGCTCGGAAGGCGGCGGAATGCGCGGAACAAACCGCGGAGGTAGCACGCCCTAGATCGCGCGGGATTCGGGATGATGGAGAGGTCCCCCCGCCGCCGGACCCTCACCGGCGGAACCCGGCACCGGATAAGGAGGTTCGTGATGCGAGGCGCGCAACTCGCCCTCTTCGTGGCCATCGGCCTGTGGTTCCCGTCCGTCGCCGCGGCCCAGTGCGAGATCGACTCCGTCGCGCCGATCGTGCTGTCCGGACCCGGCGGGAACTTCGGAACCTCCGTGGCGATCGACGGCCCCGTGGCGATCGCCGGCGCGCCGTTCGAGGTCATGCCCGGGAGCGGAACCGGCGCCGCCTTCATCTTCGACCGGGGCCCCGACGGAACGTGGTCGCCCGGCCAGCCGCTCTTCGCGCAGGACGCGGACTTCGGCGACTCGTTCGGCTTCTCGGTGGCGATCTCCGGCACCATCGCCGTCGTCGGCAACTGGACGGACACGGACTTCGGGACCGACGCGGGTTCGGTCTACGTCTTCGAGAAGGTCGGGCCCAACTGGGTCGAGACGGTGAAGCTCTTCCCGCTCGTCCCCTCGCCGAACGATCGCTTCGGCTACTCCGTCGCGCTCGAGGGCGGGATCCTCGTCGTCGGCGCGCCGGGCGCCGCCGGCGGGCTCACGACGCTCAGCAGCGGCGCGGCCTACGTGTTCGCGCGCTCCGGCCCGGGGTTCTGGACGCAGGTCCAGAAGGTCTTCGACCCGGCCGGCTCGCCGGGGGACCTGTTCGGCTGGTCCGTCTCCCTCTCGGACACGAGCGCCCTCGTCGGAGCGCCGGGCGACGACACGCTCGGCACGGACGCCGGCGCCGCCTACGCGTTCGTCGAGACCTTCCCGGGGACGTGGACGCCGAGCGCGAAGATCACCGCGAGCGACGGCGACAGCATGGACCACTTCGGGTGGTCGGTCGCGATCGACGGCCAGGCGGCCGTGGTCGGCGCGCCGGACGACTCGGACGCCTGCTCGGGCTGCGGCGGCGCCTACTTCTTCTTCAACGTCGGTCCGGGAGCGTGGCCCGAGATCGCCAAGGTGGGGGAGGGGCCGATCACGAGCGACCTCACCGTCGACGACCGCCTCGGCGCCGCCGTGGCGATCAAGGGCAAGACCGCGGCGGTCGGCGCGCCGGGCAACGTGGACAACTCGATCGACTCCGGCTCGGTCTACCTCTACAAGGAGAAGGCGAGCGGCGGCTACGGCAAGGTCAACAAGCTCAACGGCTGCTCGTCCGGCGGCGGTGACGAGTTCGGCAGCGCGGTCGCCATGTCCGCGGGCACGCTCATGATCGGCGCCCCGGCGGTGGACGACGCCACGTCGGGTTTCGGCGACGTCGGCTCGGCGTACTTCTTCTCGTCCAACGTCATCGCGCTCGAGAACGCCGAGGTCGCCTTCCGCTTCCTGGAGCCCGACGACGTCAGCGTCGTGTCGGTGCCGGGGCCGCCGCCCGCGGGGGATCCGGCCTGCAGCGAGACGCCGATGTTCCCGCGCATCGAGATCGAGGACACCGGCAACGGCGTGATGTTCAAGAACCACCAGTACGTCCACCGCGGGCACCTGTGGGACATGATGCTGATCGAGTACCCGTACCCCGACGACTTCACGTTCGACGGCTACGACGTGTGCGCCGCCGACGAGCTCTTCCACGCGCAGGGCACCGACTGCGACCCGGAGGTCGACATCGACGTCGAGGAGGACTACGTCGACCCGGTCTCGGGCCTGACCGGCACGCGCACCGACTTCATCTGGTCGGACTGCTACGCGCAGCGCGACCCGGACGAGCTCGGGCCGTTCGAGGTCACCGTCTCGATCTTCCTGCCGCACAACGGCTCGCTCGCGCGGATGGACCTGAACGGCAAGGCGACGGGGACGCTGCCCTCCGACTGGGCCTTCTGGTGCGGCAACCTGAACCTCGCGATCATCGAGGAACATCCCAACCCGCCCGAGCCGGACATCGACTACTTCCTGCTGACGCCCTTCGGGCACCTGGTCAAGAACCCGGCGCTGAACCTGATCGGCAACGCGAGCCTGAACATCCCGACCAAGGCGGACGCGCTCGGAAGGCCGTCCAACCAGGTGATCGGGATGTACGACGACGTGGGCCGCGGGCTCTACGCGAGCATGAACGACGACCGCGGCACGCGCGCGAAGAACTTCCAGTTCTACGGCTGCCCCGGCGACGCCAACACGGACGCGGCGGTCAACATCTCCTCGATCTCGTTCCAGGAGAACGTGGTCCCCGACGTCGAATTCGACTCGGTCCCGTCGCAGGTGGGGCGTTTCCGCGGGGACTGGTACAGCCTGGCGAACGTCTACCGCACCTGGCTGGAGGAAGCCGAGTTCACGAACAAGGGCAACGTGTCGTCGCGCACGGACGTGCCCGATTTCGCCAAGCGCCTGCAGCAGATCGGCGTGTTTGAAGTGGGTCTGAAGAAGTACGACGGCCTGGAGCGCATGTACCAGGGCCCGCCGCCCTCGCATCCCTCCGTCGGCGTCGGCACGATCGGCGCGGACCGCCGCGAGGAGCCCAACCTCGGCCCGGTCGCGGACCGCGTCGCGGAGTACATGGACCACTGGGGCCTGGACAGCATGGTCGTGACGCAGTTCGGCCACCGGTACGCGGGCGGCTGCGAGAACGTCGGCGAGTACCCCATTCTCCCGCTCTTCGTCGAGAACGCGGCGGCGATGCAGGAGAAGGAGAACGAGCTCTCGCTCATCGGCAAGGACCTCAAGTTCGTCGTCTACTTCCTGGACACCTTCTACGCGACGACGGGAACCAGCCTCGTCTGGGAGGACGTCGCCATCGAGACCCCGGCGGGGGATCCGATCACGGTGACCTGCGACGGTACGACGCTGGCGCTGATCGATCCGGCCACGACGGAGTGGCAGGATCACATGTTCAACGTGGCCGAGGGCCTCGGGCAGCAAGGCGTCGACGGCGTCTACTGCGACAACACCTTCCCGCAGCTCAACCAGTACGACTTCTCGACGGACAACGGCCACGACCCCGGCTTCGGTCCCTACATGACCGACGGTTTCGCGGACACGTTCGCGTCCATCCAGAACGGCGGCGGCAACGGCAACCCCGGCGGCACCCCGAACTTCATCACCTACACGGAGTTCTTCTTCGAGGCCTTCATCCCGAAGTCCGACACCTACGGCCCCGAGCAGGCCTGGACGGACTGGATGACCGCCGACGACAAGACGGTGCAGGTGCCGCTAGTCAGCACCCTCTACCACCACTACATCATCCTTGGGCCGCCGCTCGTCTACTACTACACGCACGACATCCCGCCTTTCAACTTCCCCAACAACGTGCTGAACCTGAACGACCCGGCCGAGCGCGCCAAGGGCCGAACGGGAGCGAACTTCACGATGGCCTACGGCTGGGCGAACGGCTGCCCGATCCTGAGCCCCGACCCCGCCATCGCCAATCCGCGCGAGAAGCAGTTCTCCTACGAGCTCGACGAGGAGGACTACATGCTCCCGGCGGGCACCTTCGACGAGCTCCGCGCGGTCTGCGCCTTCGGCGCCGAGCTCTCGCGCGTGCGCCGCTACGTCGAGGCGGAGCCCTTCCTCACCACCGGCCGGCGGCTACGCGACGTCCCGGGCTTCAGCACGACGCCGGCGTCCAAGTCCGTCGTGCTGCAGGACGTGTTCAACCCGTACAACCCGGGCGGCCCGAAGCTCGGCCCCGAGACCGAGTCGTTCCCCACGGTCCTCCAGGCGGTGTGGGGCAACGACGACACGGGCAACGTCGGCATCGCGCTCGCCAATTACACCGACGCGTCGGCGACCGCGGACTTCACGTTCGACCCGGCCGCCTACGGGTTCAGCGGTCCGGTCTCGGCGTACACGGTCACCGAGGACGGCGAGCAGCTCCACACCGGCCCGTTCACCAACCCGACGCCGTTCTCGATCACGCTGCCGGCGGAGACGACGTACTTCCTGCGGATCCGGCCGTAACAGGGGGCCGATCGTGAACAAACCAGTGAAAACACCGCGCAAGCGCTACGACGCCTCGGGCTCGGCGTCGGCCGCGCTGATGAACTCCAGGCCCCCCAATCCGATCGGAACGTAGACGGTCTGTCCGTCGGCCTCGCTGCGAAAGAGGGCCACCATCTGGTTGTTGGCGCCGATCTGACCCAGTCCGCCGAGGACCTCGCCGATGAGGCCTTCCGCGTTCGTCGCGATGTCTCCGGGCCACTTCGTTTTGGTCCCGGCCGCCAGGATGTCGCGCTCGAGATCCGGGTAGAGCTGCTTGACGGCGGTCTTGCCCTTCTCGCCCACGAGGATTGTGTTGTACACCTGGCCGTCGTCGGTGATCCGCGCTCGGAGCGGTCGCTGAAGGCGTCCCGTGAAGAGCTCCTCCGAGGCGACTTGCGACTCGTCCGCCTCCGCCTCGGCCTCGATAGCGCGCTCGCCGATCAGACTGAAACAACTGTTGCGGGTCGAGCTTTGGAGCCAGGTGATCGCAACCGGTTTGGAGAGGACCGAGCGAAGTTGGGGGGCGCCGAGGATGATGTTGGCGATCTCCCGATGGTAATGGTCTTCAGCGGCGGCGATCTCGCCGAGCTGCCTGATGGGGTCCTCGAAACCGGCAAGGGTCGCGCAGAGGTGCTCCTCGTCGACTCGGATCGCCTCCGCAACCTGCGGCCAGTGGAGCTGGAGAGCACGCGCAAGAGCGAAGTGGACCACCGGAATGTTCGCCAGGTCCTCCCGACGCGCGGCGATCAGTTGATCGACAATGACGTTGTTGATGAAGCGCTTGACCGCCCGGGGATTGTTCTTGCACAGCTCCCCGATCACGGGGAGCAAGGGATCGAATTCCTCGAGGACGTCGGCGCCGAGGTGAGCCTTGATGAGCTCCGACGCATAGGCCTCGATCAGTTGCGCGTAGTCCGGGATCCAGAACGAAAGCTGAAAGAGCTTGTCGAGGTAGCGATCTCCGCTGACGCCGTGCGTCCCCTTGTAGTGCGTGCTGATGAAGTGGGCGATCGCCTCGCGGTCCAGCCCGAGGACGAAGATGAAACCGTTCTGACTCAGAAGCAGCTTGATCGCTTCGAGGAGGGGCACCGCCTTCCCCGGCAGGCAACGGTCGAGATCGTCGATGAAGACGACGATCTTCCTGTTCCCCAGCTTCGACGCGGCCTCCTTCAGCCCCTCGAATGCGCCGGCGTAGAGACTGCGATCCAGCAGCGTCTGGCCGAGCGTCTTGCGCTGCTCCTTCAACCTCTCCCCGCGTTCGATCACTTTGTCGGCACTGATGTCCACCTCGGCCTCCGCTAGAAGCGGAATGTTCACGCCCCCTTTGAGGCTGAAGCCGAAGGCGACGCTGCGCAGCGCGTCGCAGAGCGCCCCGGCTGCGGTGCCGAGTCGCCCCTTCTTTTCCAGGATGGCGTCGAGGATCGTCCCCGCCAGCGGCAGGACGGGGTGCTGGTCGCTCTCGTAGCGCCAGGCGTTGAACCAGACGGTGACCGCGCGGTCGTCAGGCGAGTCGTCGAACTCGCGACGCAGCAGGTTCATCAGGCTCGTCTTCCCGCTCCCCCACTCGCCGAAGACGCCGACCGTCATCGGACCTCGTGCGCCCAGGAGCGAGCCGCACAGCACGCGGGCGTAGTCCGTGAACCCCAGGGCATCCGCGGCGTGTTCAGCCGTGCCGACGGGATCGTCCCCGATGAGGACCAGGTTGGCGGAAGGCTTGGGGGCGGGCATGGCGGCACCATCCTACTCGTTCGCGATCTCGGCCCCAGCGCGCGCGTTCAGAGACGAACGATCCCGACGTCGTCGAGCGGAAGCGTGAGGTCGACCTCGCGCTCGCCGACCGTTGGCTCGCCGATTCGCTGAAAGCGCACCGACGTCGGGCCGGCCGGCAGGTCGTGGAGGATGACCTCGCCGTTCTCGTCGGTGCTCAAGGTCGACGTGCGTCCGCGTCCCATCGGCAGCCAGCGCATCCTTCCGTTCTCGTCCAGCACCCAGACGGTCAGGTCGACCTCCGGCTCTCCCTCGGCGTTGAGAAAGCGAAGGCGCAGCGTGCGCGTCGGCTGGAGCTCGACGTCGATGCGGTGGCGGCCGGGCGCGCGCTCCAGCGGTTTGACGCCGAGGGACGAATAGCCCGGCGCCTCGACCATCACGCCGAGCTTCCCGGGCGCGAGCCCGGCGACCTCGTAGAGGCCGTCCGGCGAGCGAAACTCCTGCCGCAGGCTGTTCAGCGGCGAGCCGGACGCGCGGATGCCGAGCACGGTCACCACGAACTCGTCGACCGGCCGTCCGTCGAGGGCGTTCCTGACGACGCCCTCGAGCACGACGTCGTTCGCCTCCGCGCCAAGGTGCAGCACCAGGCTCTCCGAGCCTGAGGGGAACACCCAGAACTGGCGCCGCGTGCTCTCCGGCAGCGTGACCGCGATTTGAAAGTCACCCTCGTAGAGGTCGTCGAAGCGGAACGCGCCCTTTGGGTCCGTCCGCACGGCGACGGTGTCGAGCGTGAAGTGTTCCCAGGTGGGGGCGACGTGAAGCGGCGCTCCGTGCTCGGACTTGACCGTGCGCCCGCCCTCGATCGAGACCGCGGCGTCCGCGGCCGGCTCGCCGTCCCGATCCAACACGACGCCGCCGATCGCGCGGGCGGGGTCAAGCCACACGTCGAGCGGCGGTGCTCCTTCATCCGGCGAGACCGGCTCGACGACGCGCACCGCGTTGCCGGGGGCCCGGATCGCGAGCCACGCCGGCTTCCCGTCGAGCCCGTCGAATTGGAACCACCCGATGTCGTCGCAGATGGAAGTCGCGACGAGCTTGTCGCGGCGGAACTGCACCGTCGCGCCTCGCGCGGGACGGTCGTCCCACGTGAAGACGCGGCCCACGAAGCTCGCCCCGCTCCCGAGCACGATCTCGAGACGCTCCCCGGGCTCCGACCAGCCGCTCCACGCGGCGCGTCCCGCGTGATGCGCGACGACGAAGCGCCGCTGGCGCGCGACCGAAAGGAAGAAGAGCCCGCCCCCCTGGTCCGACTTCGCGGCCACCGGCCGCGGCGACACGCGCAGGGTCCCGTCGGACCGCGCGAGCGACGGCGGGCGCGGCAGGCTCAGCTCGACCCTCACCCCCTGCACCGGCGCCCGCGTCGCGTCGAACACGGTGCCCCTCACGAACTCCACCGGCGCGAGCCGCAGGACGAGCTCCGTCGCCTCGGTCACGGACGTCGCGCCGGACAGCACCTCGACCGCCGCCAGCCCCGGCGCCGCGGCTTCCGCGTAGAAGGACGAGCCGACGCCGGCGAACTCGAAGCCGCCGTTACCGTCGGAAACCGTGGTCTGATCGGGAAGGCCGATTCGCTCTCGCGTGTTCCAGACGCGGACGTCGGCGTTGGGAACCGGCTGGTCGTCGAGGTCGAGCACGCGACCGGCGAGCCGCAATGGCCCGTCCGCATCGCGCGCTGTTCCCGTGGGAAGCGTCGGCGTCGCGGGAGCTTCCGGCTCGACGGCGCCGATCGCGCGCTGCCGTTCCTGCGCGGGCGCGACGATCGCCGGCGTCGCCGCTTCCGCCGCGGGCGACTCGTCCACCCCCGGCGCTGCGGTCGTCGCGCCGCGCTCGCCTCCGCGCGCCGCGAACCACGCGGCGAACGCGGCCAAGGCGAGCAGCAGGACGGTCGGGACCGCGAACCGGCGCGCCATGAGGACGAGTCTAACCCGGCGTTGTTACCTCTCCGGGAATCTCCTTCCAGCGACGCGGGAGCGCGCGAGGAAGATAAGATCTCCGAAGGCGTGCAGGACCAATGGCCGGAAACGATCGGGCGGCAGTTCGCGGCGGCGATCCAGATGCTGCGCTCGGCCGTCCAAGCCTGTCCGGACGAGCTGTGGGACGACCGGAGCGAGGGCTCGCCCTTCTGGCACCTCGCGTATCACGGGCTCTACTTCACCGACCTCTACCTCTCGGAGGACGAGGACGCGTTCCGGCCTCCGGCGTGGCACGAGGACAAGGCTCACCTCCTCCCGGGCGACTACGAGGACTTCGCCGGAATCGTTACGACGCCCGAGAGCGCGCTCAGCCGCGAGCAGCTCCTCGAGTACGCCGACCACTGCCTCGCGAAGTCGGAGGAGACGTTCGCGCGGCTGACCGGCGAGCGAGTGCTCGAGCGCTGCGGCTTCTGGTGGTACGAGCTGAACGTCGGCGAGTTCCTCCTGAACAACCTTCGCCACGTCCAGCACCACGCGGGCCAGCTCGCCCTGCTCCTGCGCCGCCGCGCGGACGTCGGCGTCGAATGGCTGGGCACCCGGGACAACGTGCCTCCTCCGCCGACCTGGTAGCCGTCCGGCCGAAGGCTACTTACAGTCATCGCCGATGGGTGTAGCCGAAGCCGTCATCGGAGCTTCCGACCACTACGCGCGGGCCGAGCTGGTCACGCTCGCGGTGGAAGACGCCGGTCCTGTCTTCCTCGATCGGCGGCGCGTCGAGCTGATCGATAAGGACCTTCCGAGCGCGCCCTACCACCACGAGGCCTTGGAGCTCGACCTCGAAGCGGCAGCCGAGCTCGTGAACCGGGTGAGGCGGTCGGTGGCGGAACACGCGAACGCGGCGATGGCAACGATGCGAGAGAGCTTCGGAGCTCGCGTGCTGATCCTGCCCGCGAGTCCCTACGACCGTGTTCCCGACTCGCTGGAGGAGGTCTTGAGCTCGCGCCGTCTGACCTACGCCGCCGACGGCATGCTCTACCGCGAGTCCCTGGCCGACGCCGCGGCCGCGCTCGGCATGGAGGTCCGGCGGTACCCGCGCAAGGCCGACCCGACGCTGCTGGCGGCCGAAGCCATGGGCGTCGACGTCGCCGCGGTCACTTCGCTCGTCGCCCGCTTCGGCCGCGAGGCGGGACCGCCGTGGCGCAAGGACCACAAGCTGGCCGCGGCCGCGGCACTCAGTGTTCTCGGCAGTCGGATTCGTCCCTGAGCGCTAACGGCAGACACGGTTAGCCTGCCCGACAAGATTTGAACTCGCGAACCAGGCTTGGGAAGAGGGGGCTCTGCGGACGCAACTCACTGGTGGTGAGTGAGTTGCGAACTGGTGTGGTTGGCCGCCAAGGCTATACCAAGGTGTGGCGGGTCGTGGGCGAGACGGCCGCCGCTCGGTACGCTACGGAACAGGCGCACACCACGCAGTTCTCCCGACCCCGACACGCTCATGGCTTCCTCAACGAAACAGGACGAACGCATCGCGCAGTTCAAGTTCGACGCCGCCTACCCCCTCTACCTCAACAAGGTCGAGAAGAAGGGGCGCACCGAGGAGGAGCTGCTGCAGGTGATCAAGTGGCTGACCGGCTTCACCAAGGCGCAGGTCAAGAAGCACATCACGAAGCGGTCGACCATCGAGGAGTTCTTTGACGCGGCCAAGCTGAACCCCAACGCCTCGCTCATCACGGGCGTGGTCTGCGGCTACCGCGTCGAGGAGATCGAGAACCCGCTGACGCAGAAGGCCCGCTACCTGGACAAGCTCGTCGACGAGCTGGCGAGGGGGAAAAAGATGGAGAGCATCCTGCGGTCGTAGGGCGATCGCCGATGGAGAGCCGCTTCTTCAGCCCGGCACCAATGCCAGGCACGCCCCCACGGGATCCTGAACCACCGCACTCGCGTACTCCCCATCGGCCCCTCGTGTCGCCTTGATGACCTCGCCCCCTTCCTCTCCAACGCGACGGAGGCTTTCGGCGAGGTCGCCAACGGGGAGGTAGATCATCCAGACAGGTGGCAGGCCCAGGTTGACGCCGCGCGCATGACAGACTCCCGCGGCCGGGCTTCCATCGGCGCCGAGCATGTTGTAGTCGGCGTAGTGCTCGCCTGCGTCTTCCATCTCGACGTCCTCCACCGACCAGCCAACGACCTGTCGATAGAAGTCCCGGGTTGCCGAGGCGTCGGAGACCGTCAGGTCGAGCCAGGAGATGCATCCCGCAGGCGTCGCGGCGTCGCGCGATGTGGCGCCCTCAGCCCGGGGGACGTCCTCCTCAGAGACGACTGGAATGATCCCGAACGCCGCCTCATTCGGGTCGAGCAGCACCGCCCATTGGCTCTTTCCATCGTCGCCTTTGCCATGCATGAGCTCACTCCCTTCCAGGGCGAGCGCCCGCTCCACACTGGCTGCGACATCGGCGACCTGAATGTGCGGCATCCATTGGAGCGGAAGGTGAGCGTACTCCTCGCTGCGCGGGCCCAAGCCGATGACCGGCATGCCCAGGTTGTTCATCAGATCCTCGCGCCAAAGCGGACTCTCTCCCGTGCTGAGTACACGTGAGTAGAAGCGCACTTCACGTTCGTGTTCGGGAACGGCGATGTCGGCGCTGAGGATTCCGCCGACGCGTGGGGCAAAGGCGTCACTCATGATTCGCGTCCTGGATGAGAACTCTCTTCACTATGCGCGTATCGTACAGAGTCGTCATGGGACAGAAGGACCCTCGGCAAGGTCGCGCGTTGGATCGACGGCTCGAGATGACAGTATGCGAGCTGGCGCGCCCGGCAGGATTCGAACCTGCGAACCCTGATTGAGGAAGAGGGGGTCTGCGAGTGTAAGTGGTTGGCCGAGTTGGCCTAGCCCAACTTGAACGGTTGAGAGCCGAGATCGGTCCTGGTTGGGTCGCCAGTGCCGATTCGTCACCCGAAGTTTCCACTACATTCGGTGCTCTCAGG